>DASZXN010000105.1:0-12148 GCA_035545875.1 Phototrophicaceae bacterium | reverse complement strand
CGCTTTTGGTGATGATGGGGGCAAAGGGGTCTATCGCTGGGAACTGCGCGGCGACGAAGACCCGGTGACGGGCTGGGAAACCTTCAACGCCAACTGGAAAGCCGGAAGCTGCCGCGCCTTGACCTTCAGCGCCAGCGGCGTGATCGCGGCGACCCATCGCGGCGGCGTGCTCCGTCTCGACCCAACGGTCAAGAATCCGCAGTGGCAGACGCCCAACATCAACTCCGGCCTGCCGATCCGCGATTTGACGCAGGGGCGCTTCGTGACGGTGGACAGCATCGCCGCCAATCCCGCCGGGACATTTCTGCTGGCGGGTATCGCGGGCAACGATGATCAGACGGCAGGGAAGGGCGTTTACGCCGTGCCGGATCAGGGCGCGAACTTCGATGGCTGGAAATTCACGCTCTGCTCGACCAGCCGCTTCACCGACAAGGTGACGCTGCCGGAATCGTGGCTGTTCGCGTCGGGCGCGCACGCGATCACGGTGGAGAGCGAAGATGAAGCGACCTGAGATCGAGGCGCTGCTGCCGGAAATTTTCCGGCGCACGCTGCCGCCCGTCCGCCCTGCCGAGGATAATCCGCTCGACGCGCTGCTCGATATCATGGAACTGCTGCACACGCCGGATGAGGCGGTGCTGACCGCGCTCGACACCTATTTCGACCCGTATCGCGCGCCCGATGCCTTCGTCGCCTACCTTGCCGGTTGGGTTGATCTCGATGATCTGTGGATCGCCAACCCGCAGGAATTCACGGCGAAAACGCTGCCGCCATTTCCGAGCGGCGTCGGCCACCTGCGCGATCTGGTCGCCTCGGCGGTCTATCTGGCAAAATGGCGCGGCACGTCGAAGGCGCTGCTGACGTTTCTGGAAACAGCGACCGGAATCGGCGGCTTCACGATTGACGAGCAGGTGATCGGCGGCGACGGCCAGCCGATCCCATTTCACATTCGCGTTCACGCGCCGAAAGCATCAGCAGCATATCGCGTGCTGATCGAGCGGATTATTGAAAAAGAAAAACCCGCATACGTGACCTATGACTTGCAGATCGACACGTAGAAGCGATTTGATACGACAAGCGTCAGAAGTGTAGGGGCAGGTTTTAAACCTGCCCTTCTCAGGACAATTCGGACGATTGGGATAATTTTTAGGCTTTCCAGCTTGGCTTGACGGGTCGCAGGAGAGGGGAACAGCATGGCGAGTCCATTTGAGATCACAACGTCTACCAACACGGTCACACTCGACGGCAGTCGGCGCGGATCGGCGGTGTTCACGGTGAAAAATCTGACGCGGCGCCGCGTTCATGCGACGGCGCAGGTGGCAACCACGCCCGCAGGCGGCGAGAAGTGGCTGACCTTTCAGGCCGACAGCAGCCCCGCGCCCGCTGGCGGCACACCGCCACCAAGCGGCACGACTCCCAGCACCAATCCGCCCAACGTGCGCGACATTCCCATCGACGGATCGACCACCTTCCAGATCAACATTGGCGTGCCGATGGATGCCGCGCCTGCCAGCTACACGATCAAGCTGACGGTCGCCGACGAAATCGACCCGGACGACAATTTCACGACCAGCCCCGATGTGGTCTTCACCGTGCCAGCGGTCGTCAAGCCTGCGCCGAGACCCTTCCCGTACTGGATCATCGCGGCGATCATCATTGCCGTGATCGTTGTGATCGTGCTGGTCGTCGTAGCGATTCATGGGAATAATTCCGCCAATGCCGCTGCGACTGCCACTGCCGCGACCGCATTGGAAGCTGCGCGGCAGACCTCGGACGCGGCGACCGCGCTGGCGGGAACGCAAAGCGCGCTCGCTACCGCAACCCAGAATGCCGTCGGCACGCAAAACGCGCAGGGAACGCAGTCAGCGCTCAACGTGTATGTCGGTAGCTGGAGTCCGACCGATCCGAACAGCGTGATCAAGAGCCTGAAGATCGAGAATGCGGGCAATAATAAGTTGACGATCACTTTCGGCACGATCTGTCCGCCGAATACCAATAGCTGCTCCTCGAACGGGACGGTCACGAACGTCTCGCTCGGCAACGTCACCTACAATGCGCAGCAGCTTGCCGCCGGGACGGGTAATACGACGCTGCTGATCCAGCCGTCGAACAATAACCAACTTGCCGTGACGGTCAGCATTGCGGGCAGCACGTCGGTGATTACGTTCCGCCGGAACCTGATTATTCTGACCTTCGTCGGGCCAATCCTTGAGACGACGAGCGTATTCATCAATCCCAGCACGATCAATCAGCTTTCGCAGCAGCGTTTCCTCCTGCCGACCGCGACGCCGTGAACAGGGAGAATGCGCTAGAATAAAGGCAGCCGGGACAAAAACAGGGAGCAGTCATGCCTAGCGCATTCGACATCACGGTAGCGAGCAACACGGTTGTTCTCGACAGCAGTCGGCAGGGCGTGGCGGTATTCACCGTCAAAAATAACGCCCGGCGGCGCGTGCGCGCGAGCGCTCAGGTGACAACGGCACCGCCGGACGCGGAAACATGGCTGACGATTCTGCTGCCGGATGGAGGCAGCACCGACACTGCAAACACGCGCGATTTTCCCATTGACGGGACGCAGCAGTTTCAGGTCAGGGTTGTGGTGCCTCCAGACGCCGCGCCTGCCAGCTATGTGGTCAGGCTCACCATCGCTGACCAGATTGACCCGGACGATAATTTCACAACCAGCCCGGATGTACAGTTCACCGTGCGCGACCTTCCGAAGCCCGCGCCGCGACCTTTTCCGATGTGGATTATTCCGGCAGTGGTGATCGCGCTCGTCGTGATTGGCGTGATTATCGTGGTGGCTGTGACCGCCTCCAACAATGCCAGTGCGAGTGCGACGGCAACGGCGGTCGCGCTGCTCGGTGCGCGTAATCTGGCCGATACCGCGACGGCCAGCGCCAGCCTGAATGGGACGGCAACAGCGGTTGCGCAGATGTCGTCTCAGCAGCAGACGCAGATCGCCCAAACGCAGACTGCGCTCAATGTCCTTATCGGGCGCTGGATTCCGTCCGGCACAGCCGGGTCAATCCCCTTGATTGTGATCGAGGACGCGGGGGCGAACACCGTCAACATCACCATTGAATCGTACTGCCCGCCGAGCGGTACGGTGTGCAACAACAGCCCTGCGCTCTACTCGATCATGGGCGTTCCGTTCAATCCACAGCAGTTGGTCGCTGGGCTTGGCAATATCACGCTTTTGATTCAGCCCGCGAACAACGGCCAGATCGTCGTTACGGCGAGTGTGGCCGGATTCACCAATTTGTTCACCTATCAGCGCGCTCCGGCTGCGGCGGCTCCGCGTCCTGCGCCGCTGATGGTAGCGACCAGCGTCAATATCAGCCCGCTGCAACTCAATCAGTTGATGCAGTTCACACCGTCCAGCCCGTAAGGAGAGCGCCGTATGAGTGGAAACGCGCCCAAAATTCTGATCGTCGTGCTGATCATGATTGCGGTGATCTTCTTCGTCGGGATTGGCGTGGGAGCGAGCGGCGGCATCGCCGGCTTCTCCATTGACAGTCTGACCAGCCAGTTCTCTGGCTTGCTGCCCGCTCCGGCACTCAGCCTGAGCGACATCACGGACGCATCAAACTGTCTGAACACGACCTTGCGGCGGATCGTCGTGCCCGCCGTCGGAAGCTGCGAGTTCAATATTGCTCAAGCGGACGCGACGCTGCGCGCGCTCAAGCTGAAAATCGCGCCGGGGCAGACGGTACAAATTCACCAGACCAGCGCCCCGGTCAAAGAGCATCCCGATAACAAGCTCGACGTGACGACCAGCCTGCCCAAAGACAGCAAAGACGAAATCACACTCAATTTCTTCGGCGCGGGCGGCGATTTGACGATTAGCGGCTGTTCGGCGGGTGGCAATACCTGCCAGATCGACATCGAGCAGTAAACATCTTTAAGCGCGTGCCTGAATCGCTTTGAGGATGGCCGGAATCGCGCCGAGCAGCGCCAGCACCCACCAGAGACAGCCGCAGACCGCGACGATGATTGCGGCGATGTCGTCGGTGATGCTGACGAGCGGCAGCGGCAGGAAGCCCTGCAAAAAGCTGACGACGATGTTGGCGATCAGCGACGACAGCACGATCAGGATCAACCCGCGATTTTGCAGAAAGCGCTGCTGCGCCAGTACGAGGCAGACGGCAAAGGCGATTTTGAGCAGCAGCAGAATGCTGAGGACAGCGCTCGCGCCGGAGCGATTGAAGAAGCCGTAGAGCGCCAGATAGACAATCGTCCCGAAGGGCACGGCCAGAAACAGCGTCACCATAATCAGCAGGAACACCAGCGCGAGGATGATCATGGCAATCGCCGTGATGATCAGGATGATCGCCAGAATCGCGGTCACGCAGCCCTGAATCCGTCCCTGCAAATGATCACTGAGGACGAGCGGGCTGGTCAGCAAAATCGTCGTGAACAGCACCATGCCATCGAGGATGGCGAGATAGGGGATACCTCTGCCGGGAACGTTGTCGGACGCCGACGCGATCTGATCGACCTGACTGCTATCGACGCTGCCGATGGCGTTCTGGAGCGCGGGCGGCAGCGGCCCAACCTGACTGAGCGCGCTGCTCGTCGGGGGGATAGAATGGAGGAGAAAGGTCGATCCCACCTCGATCAGCACCACGATCAGCATCAACATCAGGGCTGCGACCAAAAATGGTTTGCGTAAATCGTCCATCAAGCTGCTCCCGCTGCGACTCTCTAGAGTCTAAGCGAAAAGTGTAAAGTGGCAAATCGGACGGAGGGCTGTTCGTCAACGCGGCTTTGCAGGCACTCGCTATTGATAAACTTCGTCAATTACGACCTCCGGTCGCCTGGTTACTTCGTCGAAGATACGCCAGACATACTCGCCAATAATGCCAAGCATGACGATTACCAGCCCAAGTAGGAAGCTGATCAGCGCGCCCACCGTCGGGACGCCGGGTATGGCACGGATGCCGACCAGCGCATCAGTGAGGATGAAACCGCCGTAGAGAAAGCTGACGATTGAAACGATGATGCCGATCAGCGAGATTACGCGGATCGGCACGACCGAAAAGCCGAGGATCGAGTCGATGAAGTAAGTCAGCTTTTTGGCGAACGTCCAGCGCGATTTGCCGTGAACGCGCTCCTGCCGCTCGTAGGGCAGGATCACAGGCGGGATACCCAGCCAGAACGAGAGCAGTTCGGTATTGATGTTCTTGCTGCTGTCGCGGATGTAGGGAATCAGCGTTTTATCGACCAGAATCAGGTCAAAGCCGCCCGGCGGATAATCCTTAACGACGAACAGGCGCACCAGCCAGTAATAAACACCTGCGTAGAACTTGGTCATCGTCGGGTCGTGGCGCGAAGCGCGAGCAGCGATCACGTATTTCGAGCCGCTCAACCATTGATCGACCATTTCGATGATCAGGCTCGGCGGGTCTTGCAGGTCGGCGGCGAGCCACATAAAGCAGTCGCCTGTTTGAAAGCGCAGGCCAACTTTCGAAGCGTGAACAGCGCCAAAATTGCGCGCCAGCTTGATCACTTTGGTCGCGGGGCGGCCTTCACGCAGTTGCAGCAGCACCCTGAGCGAGTCATCACCGGAACCGTCATCCACAAAGATGAGTTCCAGGCCACAGTCGCGCTCGGCAAGCTGCGCCTCGACTTTCAGCAGTTCGTCAAACAACAGCGGAAGCGATCCTGCATTGAAATAAACGGGGACGATAACCGAAACGATTTTCATCTGACTGCCCCCCTGATGAGTTCCGGGTTCCAGCGCTCAAGGTCAATCCAGTAGGTATCCTGCGCGACTGCCCGCCCGCCAAAACTCTCCTTTTGCTCGATCAGTCCGCTCTTGAGCGCGCCGGTCGCGGGTTCGTGCGACGTGCCAAAGTCGAAATAGGGCTTATTGGCAAACACTTGATTAAGCAGGTCATCGAGGATCAGGTCAAGCGCGCACCGCTCGCGCCCGCGCTCGCTGACGGCGATGTACTGCGTCCGCGCGACGTTGGCGCTCTCGAAGATCAGCACGCCCGCGATCAACTGCGCCTTATCGTAGCAGGCGTGAAGCTGAATCTGCTGTGGAAAGCGACGCCGAAGGGTTTGAATTTCTGCCAGCGTATGTACGGGCTGGGCTTGATGCCGTTTGCTGAGGCTCGCTTCGAGCAGTGCCCAGTATGCAGGCAAATCCTCGTCGGCGCGGCGCACCTCAAGGCCGTACTTGCGCGCTTTGCTGACGCTGTAGCGGCGGCCTTTGGGCAGCGGCGGGCGCTCCTGACCGATCACGGTCATGACGCTGCGGTTGTGCAACTGTGCGCCGCATAACGTCAGCGCGTGGAGGTCTTCCTGCGCCGGGATGCGCTGGTAAATGTGGGGCATTGCTTTGTAGCGCAGACTTGTGAAGCCTTGTTCGCGGCAGAACGTGAGCAGCGCCGCGAAAAGCGCAAGCATCAGCGGCGTTTTCATGTGTGCGTCACTGATCAGCCCGCCATACGTCAGCCCGTCATGACTGACGAGCGTTGTGCCTTCGGTATCGCAGTTGGCAGGCAGCAGCGCGATCAGCCGTTGATCGTCGTAAATCATGAGCGAGTGGTCGCTGAAGCGATCCTTATGGTAATCCATGTAATCGCGCTGAAACAGAAATGTGCCGTTTTTGCTGCCCGCAACAAAGGCATCCCAGACAGACTGGTGCGTTTCGGCGTAGCGCTCGACGCGGATCATGGTTTACAGACTAAAGCGCCACGCACGATCATGGGTTGTACTCTGTGAAGCTGTTGACCGCCTCTGCGACTGCTCTGGCATCGTCTTCGCTCAGGCCGACGTAGAGCGGCAGCGAAACGATCTCGCTGGCAACCTGTTCGCTGACGGGCAGACTGCCGCGCTTGTAACCGAGATCGGCATAAGCCTTCTGCAAATGAACGGGAATCGGGTAGTGGATCAGCGTGCCGATGTCCGCCTGTTTGAGATGCTCCATGAGCGCCTCGCGCTGCGGGTGACGGATCACGTACAGGTGGTAGACGTGACCGGGCTGGTGCGCTGGCGTAGTCACCCCGCGCAGATTTGCGTTATAAATCTGAGCGAGCTGTTGGCGCGCGGCGTTGAACTCGTTCAGCAGCGGCAGCTTCACCCGTAGAATCGCCGCCTGCATCTCGTCCATGCGGCTGTTGACGCCGCGCTCATCGTGAACGTAGCGCGAGGTCTGACCATAAGTGCGCAGGCGGCGCAGCCTGGCAGCGAAATCGGCGCTGCGGGTGATGACCGCGCCGCCGTCGCCGTCCGCGCCGAGATTTTTGGTCGGGTAGAAGCTGAATGCCGCCATGTCGCCAAACGTACCGACGAGTCGACCCTGATAACGCGCGCCGTGCGCCTGCGCGCAGTCCTCGATCAGCAGCAGATGATGCTTTTGCGCGACCCTCAGAACGGATGAAAACAGGCCGGGATTGCCATACAGATGCACCGGGATGATCGCTTTGGTGCGCGGCGTGATCGCGGCTTCAGCAGCGCTGGCATCCATCGTATACGTCGTCGGGCTAATGTCCACCAGCACGGGTTTCGCTCCGGCGCGCTCGATGGCGGCGACGGTAGCGACTGCTGTGTGCGCGACCGTGATCACCTCGTCGCCCGTGCCGATGCCAGCGGCACGCAGCGCCAGTTCCAGCGCGTCGGTGCCATTGGCGACGGTGACGGCATGATCGATCTCGTGATAGGCGGCGAACTCAGCTTCAAAGGCTTCGATTTCCGGGCCGAGGATGAACCATCCGCGCTCGATTACACGGCTGACGGCGGCCTGAAGCTGATCTTTGAGCCGATGGTGGACAGGCGCGAGGTCGTTAAAGGGAATCACTCTGGTGTGTGAGTCGATCATACGACCCCCGACAACATGACACAATGGATTTATCTTGGCAATTATCCCTTCATGACAGGTATTGTAGGGGCACGACATGTCGTGCCCCTACCGTCAAGGGATAATCCCCTTTATCTTAGCCGATGTTGCCGAGTTTGTTCGGAAAGATTTCGATTAAAAAATGTCGCTGAAATCTATTCCAGATTGGTATGGCGGCGGCGTAACTGTTCGGAGGTTTGATCGGTTTGGTCGCGCAGCATCAGCGCGATCAGGTCGAAGAAGATCAGCATCGCTTCCTCGAAGATGCTGCCCATCGGCAGCAGACTCGCGGCCTCGCTGTCGTCGGCCATCGTCTGCGCGGGCAGCAGGATCACGTCGTCGGCGACCTGAACAGCCTTGCTCTCGCGCTGCGCCGTGATCAGCATGACGCGCGCGCCTGCATTGTGCGCGATGCCCATCAGCGTAATCACCGTTTGCAGGTTGCCGGGGCCAGCGCTGGCGATCAGCAGGTCGCCCGCGTTGAGCGGTGGGGTCGTCGCGTCACCGACGACGTGCGCGTCGAGGCCGAGGTGCATCAGGCGCATCGCCAGCGCCCGCATCATCAAGCCCTCGCGTCCAACGCCATGACAGGCGATGCGCCGGGATTGCAGAATCGCTCCGGTCATACGGCGCGGCGTCTCGTCGTCAATCCGCGCGAACACCTGACCGAGTTCGGCTAAAACCTGCTGGCTCATGGTGGTAAGATTCGAGTCCACTGTTCCCCCTGATCGTGGTCATGTGGATCGTACCGTTACGAGAGCGGTTTTGCAAAAGATCGTGTTATATTCGGCAGATACCACAAGGGGAAATCGACCAAAATGACGCTTCGTTACCGCCAAATCCATCTGGACTTTCATACCAGCGAACTGATTGTCGGCATTGGCGACCGCTTCGATCCCGACGAATTCGCCGATACGCTGGTCAAAGCGCACGTCAACTCGATCACCTGCTTCGCGCGCTGTCATCACGGCATGATTTACTACGACACACAGAAATTCCCGGAGCGGCGGCATCCGCATCTGACGCGCAATCTGCTCAAGGAGCAAATCGACGCCTGCCACGCCCGTGACATTCGCGTGCCGATCTACATCACGGTGCAGTGGGATCAGTTCACGGCGAACGAGCATCCCGAATGGCTGGCGCTCGATGCGGATGGCAAGGTCAAGGGCACGCCGCCCTATGAAGCAGGCTTCTACCGCTATCAGTGCGTCAATTCACCGTATTTCGATTTCCTCAAGGCGCACGTCGATGAGGTGATGTCGCTGCTGCCAACTGATGGCATTTTCTTCGACATCGTGCAGCCGCTCGACGATTCGTCCAAGTGGACGCGGGCACAGATGGTCGCGGCAGGGCTGGAGCCATCCGACGAAGCGGGGCGCAAACGCTTCGGCATCGAAGTGATCAACACCTTCGAGCGCGAAATGACCGCCTTCGTCCGCGAGCGCAGCCAGGACTGCACGATTTTCTACAATGCAGGTCACGTGGGGCCGCGTCACCGCGCCGCGCTGGACGCTTTCAGTCACTTCGAGGTTGAATCGCTGCCGAGCGGTGGCTGGGGCTACTCGCATTTCCCGTTGGCGTCGCGCTACGCCCGCACGCTCGGTCATGAAGTCCTGGGCATGACGGGCAAATTCCATACCTCGTGGGGCGACTTTCATTCCTACAAGAATAAAGCCGCGCTGCAATTCGAGTGCTTTCACATGCTCGCCAACGGCGCGAAATGCAGCATCGGCGATCAACTGCACCCGAACGGCGTCCTCGACGCCGCGACCTATGACCTGATCGGCACGGTTTACGGCGAAGTCGAGCAGAAGGAGCAGTGGGTCGGCACACCGCTGGCGGAGGTTGGCATATTCACGCCGGAGGAGTTTACCCGCGAGCAGCTCCCGACGGCTGCATCCGGCGCGAACAGGATCATGCAGGAAGGGGCGCAGCAGTACGATTTCATCGACAGCGCCGCCAATTTTATGAACTATCACGTCCTGATCCTGCCCGACAACATCCCGGTGTCCGAGCCATTCACGCAAAAGCTGAATGACTATCTGGCACACGGCGGTTCGCTGATCGCCTCGTATCAGTCCGGCATGGATGCCGATCACACCCGCTTCACCCTCGACGCGCTGGGCGTTGAATATCGCGGTGATGCGCCTTACAGCCCTGATTTCATTTTGCCGCGCGGCGAGATTGGCACGGGGCTGCCGGAATCCGAGCACGTGATGTACAAGCGCGGGCTGGAAGTGAAAACGCTCGACGGAACGGAAATCCTTGCCAACACGATCAACTCGTATTTTGACCGCACCTATAAGCATTTCAGTTCGCACAAGCACTCGCCGTCATCGGGTGAGGTTGGCGCTCCGGCGATCATGCGGCGCGGCAACGTGATTTACTTCTCGCATCCGATTTTCTCGCAGTATGACGCGAACGCGCCGCTCTGGTGCAAAACGCTCGTGCTCAACGCGCTCAAAATGCTGCTGCCGACACCAATGCTCAAACATGATGGGCCAAGCACGCTGATCGCAACGGTGCAGAGCCTCGGTGAAGGAAAAGAGATTGTCCATTTGCTCCACTACGTTCCGGTGCGGCGCAGCCAGGACATTGATATTGTCGAGGACGTGATCCCGCTGCACGATGTCATTATTCAGGTGCGGCAGTCGCTGATCAGGAAGGTTTATCTCGTGCCGGAGGGGACGCCGCTGGACTATACGCGCGATGCGGATTACGTCTCCATCCATGTGCCACGCATCAACGGGCATCAAATGATCGCTATCGAATACGATCTCGGATCGTGAAGGGGATTAGTCATGTACATCGTCCACGTCGATATTCGCATTAAGCCGGAATTTGTCGATCAGTTCCGCGCGGCGACAATTGAGAACGCCAGCAACAGCATCAACGAAGCTGGAATCGAGCGCTTCGATTTCCTCCAGAGCAGTGACGACCCGACGCGCTTCCGCCTGGTCGAGGTCTATCACGCGCCCGCCGATCAGGAGGCGCATCGTCAGACCGCACATTACCTCAAGTGGCGCGATACCGTCGCGGATATGATGGTCGAGCCGCGCGTCGGCGTCAAGTTCGGCAATATTTATCCCGCTGACGAGGGCTGGAGCTAGACAGTCGGTGGAGTGGTCAATCTGCCGATTGTTCGCGTTTCCAGTCGCGGAAGAGGTCGAGCAGCGCTTGTTCGGCTTCGGGGGAGAGATCATCTTCGGAGAGGGTTCCGGTCAGTTGGATCGTCGTGCGCATCTGCGCGATGTAATTGCGGCAGCCGCCACAGTGGTGCAGATGCGCCTCGAAGCGCTTGTGATCCGCTGGGGAAAGCGTGCCTTCGAGGTAGTCGGTGACGAGTTCAACCAGTTCCTTACACGGGAGTTCGGGTGAATTCATAATGCCTACGATTCGCTGAGATAAAGTTCCAACGACTGCCGGACTTTGCTGCGCGCCCGATGCAGCAGTACCCGCTGATTCGTCTCGGAGATGCTGAGAATATTACACACCTCGTCAGACGTGAGCAGTTCGACATCGCGCAGGGTGATGACGATGCGCTGGCTCTCCGGCAGAGCATTGATCGCCTGCTGGATGTAGCGGCGGGTCTCCTGATTAAGCAGCACTTCTTCCGGGATGGCGTCCCAGTTGTCCGGCATATCCTCGGCTTTCCAGTGATCGGGATAATCGCTGCCCAGCATTCGGAAGCGCGTCGGCGACACCGACGGCTCAGAATCGTCTTCTTCCCATGCGATTTGCTGGTAGCGGCCTTCGCGCTGGGCGATGGTCTTGGCGCGGTTCATCAGGATACTGAAAATCCACGTTTTCAGGCTGGAGCGGCCTTCGAAGCGGTTTAGCCCCTTGAGCACGCCAATCCAGGTTTCCTGAACGGCTTCTTCAGCCAGCGTGCGCGTCGGCACGTAGAGCAGCGCGACGCGCACCATCGAGGCTTGATAGGCTTCGATCAGCCGCTCGAAGGCTTGTTCGTCACCGTCGCGCAGCGCCTCAAGCAGACTCAGTTCATCTTCGAGCAGCATGATCGGCTTGGCGTCAGTTGTTCACTTCATCGAGAACTTCGTAGGTCATGACGGGTTCGGCGCGTCCCTTGACGGCGCGCGGCCCAATGTACGAAGTCGGCACAACGTCGTGCAGTTCGCTGAAAGTCGCCGCGCTGATCAGGATTTTCCCGCCGGAACTCAGGCTTTGCAGGCGTGCCGCGAGGTTCACGGTATCGCCAACTGCCGTGAAGTTCATAATGTCCGGCGCGCCGACGTTGCCCACGACCGCCATGCCGCTGTGGATGCCGAAGTTGAGGCGCAT
>DASZXN010000104.1:0-2363 GCA_035545875.1 Phototrophicaceae bacterium | reverse complement strand
CGCCTCCAGCGTGACGCTGATTTTCGGCGTCATGCGGGTGATCAATTTTGCCCAAGCCGATTTCATGATGCTTGGGATGGCTCTTGCATTTGCGCTCAACTACTTCTTCGGCCTCGATCCCATAGTCATGGCAATTCCGGTCGGATTGGCGCTGGCGCTGGCTGGGCTGCCTGTCGCCGGCGTACTCGAACGGGTACCGCGCGGCAATCAGGATGCGCAGCTCATCCTCACGCTCGGCGTTTCGAGCGTCATTCAGAGTCTGGCACTGATTTTCATCGGCCCTACCCCGAAGGTCGTGCTGCGGCCCTACACCAACGAATACTTCATCATCGGCGGCATTTTGATCAATCACGCGCGGCTATTTGCGTTCATCGCCGCGCTGATCATGATGTTCGGCCTTTATCTTTTCCTGACCCGAACATGGACGGGCCGGGCGATGCGGGCGACAGCCGACGATCCGACCGCCGCCGGCAGCGTCGGCGTCAATGTCGCGCGCATTCATATGACGGCCTTCATTATCGGCACCGGTCTTGATGGCTGCGCCGGAAGCGTCATGGTCACGTTTCTCGGAGTTAACCCGGTCATTGGCAGCGATTTCATCATGATCATGTTCCTGGCCGTCGTCATGGGCGGTCTCGGGAGCGTGCCAGGCGCCGCGCTGGGTGGACTTCTTGTCGGATTGATTCAGTCGTTTGGCGCGCAATTTTGGACGCTGCAATTGCAGAACGTGAGCCTGTTCGTGATGTTTGTTGCCCTGTTGTTGTTCAGGCCGCAGGGCATTTTCGGCTTCCGGTTGCGCGCATGAGCACCTCTACCGACGTTCGCGCGACCTTTTCTCGCGCCAGATCCTGGAAGTCCAGCTACATCGTCCCTCTCTTGGTCTTCGTCGCGTTCCTCGCGTTGATGGGCGTGTTGCAAAGCAACTATCTCGCGCGCCTCATCGCGCTCGTCATCTTTTGGGGCGCTCTCGCAACAACCTGGAATTGGGTCGGCGGCTACACCGGCCAGTTGTCGCTCGGGCATGCCGCTTTCGTCGGACTCGGCGCCTACCTCGGCTACGCGTTAGAGAAAGAATTCGGCATTCCGCCCTGGTATGCGATGGTGCTCGCCATACCACTTGGCGCAGTAGCGGCGGTGTTGATCGGTGCGCCCACCCTGCGCCTGACCGGCGTGTTCTTCAGTCTCGCAACGGTCGTGTTCCCGATAACGTTGCAGATATTTTTCACCTACTGGGGCTATCAGGAAGCGCTGATCCCGCCCAAACCGAACAGTCCTTATCTGTACATGCAGTGGGACGATCCACGCATGTATGCGATCGTTTTCGCTACGCTGCTTCTGATCTACTGGTTCTTCGACGTAGCGCTCACGCGATCGAAATGGCGCTTTTACGTGGGCGCCATCAGACAGGACCAGATCGCCGCGGCTTCGGTCGGCATCAATACCTGGATCGTCAAGCTGATCGTTTTCATCATCAGCGGTTCAGCCGCCTGCGTACTTGGCGTCGTCTACGCGCAGATGTTGTTCGTCGTCACACCCGAAACCGTATTCGGTATCAACGTTTCACTGCAAGCGATGGTGCTATGTCTCGTCGGCGGCATCGGCCGCTCCTATGGACCGCTACTCGGAACGCTGATCGTCATCCCAATGACGCAGGCACTGGAAGCCTATTTCGAGTCGAGCCCCGGCGTTGCGCAACTCGTCTACGGTATCATGCTGATCCTTGTCATACTGCTCATTCCGAATGGTGTGATAGCGAGGCTGCAGGAACTGCCCTGGTTCGCGAAAAGGAAGGCTGCGACAAGCGACGGGCAACGCGCTGCTCGCAAATCAATCCCGTCCGCAAGTTCCTTCGACGCTACATCCCAGGTTGGGATATCCGCGCGAGACGCCGACGAAATCGTGCTGCAGGTCGAAGACGTCCGGAAGACCTATGGCGGCGTCATCGCAGTCAACAACGTGTCGTTTGCAGTCAAAGCTGGCCAGTTTGTCGGCATCGTGGGGCCGAACGGCGCCGGCAAGACAACCATGTTCGATCTGCTCACGGGCTTTCAGCACCCAACATCCGGTAAAATCCATCTCGGGGCGACTGACATCACCGGGCTGCCTTCCCACAAGCTGGCACGAATGGGTTTGCGGCGCACATTCCAGGTGCCACGACCGTTTCCGATGTTCTCGATTTACCAAAATATCCTGCTTGGCGCGCTTGCTGTGCGGAATCGGGTAGAAGGAGATCTCGAGGGCGCTTGCTGGCGCGCGCTTGATTCAATCGGGCTCTCAAATCGCGCAGCGGCCTTGGCCGGCCTGTCCACGCCATCACAAATCCGTTTGCTGGAAGTAGCCCGTGCGGTGGTCTCTCGTCCGCA
>DASZXN010000103.1:0-3661 GCA_035545875.1 Phototrophicaceae bacterium | reverse complement strand
GCTTTTCCCGTTCAGGCCGATTTGACCTCTGCGGAAGGCGTTGAGCGCGTGTTTCAGGCCGCGCGCGATCATTTTGGTCGGCTCGATCTTCTGGTCAACAGCGCCTCGAACTTTCAGAAGCGCCGCCTGCTCGACGTATCGCTCGACGAGTGGAATGAAACCATCAGCGCCAACCTGACCGCGCCGTTTCTGTGTACGCAGCAGGCGATTCGGCTGATGCGCGAGAAGACTCCGCCCGGCGGCGTGATCGTCAACATTGGCGACCGGGGCGCGTATGATCCCTGGCCGGATTACGCGCATCACGGCATCAGCAAGGCCGGGCTGCTAGCGCTGACCAAAGTCACTGCCGCGAGCTACGGGCCGGATATTCGCGCCAACTACATCATCCCCGGCCTCGTGATGCGCTCCGAAGGCATGAGCGAGGCTTACTGGCAGTCCGCCGCGCAGAAATTTCCGATCAACCATCCCGGCTCGGCAGAGGACGTGGGGCGAGCCGTCGTCTACCTCGCCAGCGAGGATTTCCTGACCGGCGTCGTCCTCAACGTCGATGGCGGCGCGGGCGTCATCTAAACACCAACGTCCGACAACCTTATCTGTTCATTTGCCCTCCGCCTTACTACAATGATGATTGATTTGTCATAACGCAAGAGGTTTTTATGACGCAGCAAACGCAATCGAAATCCTTCCTGATCACGGGCGGCGCGGGCTTTCTCGGCATCAACCTCGCGCGCTATCTGCTGGCACGCGGACACAAGGTCGCCTCGCTCGACATTGCCGACTTCAACTACCCTGAACGGAATCAGGTCACAATCTATAAAGGCGACATCCGCAACCGCGCCGACGTGGACAAGGCGATGGAAGGCATCAACATCGTCGTGCATACGGCGGCGGCGCTGCCGCTCTACAGCGAAGCCGACATCCTATCCACCGACATTGAAGGCACGCGCACCGTCCTCGACTCGGCGCTGGCGCACGGCGTCGAGCGCTTCATTCAGATTTCCTCGACGGCGGTCTACGGCGTGCCCGATCATCACCCGCTCTACGAAACCGACAAGCTGATCGGCGTGGGGCCGTATGGTCGCGCCAAGATTCAGGCCGAGCAGGTCTGCGAGAGCTATCGCCAGAAGGGTTTAACCGTCTCGATTATTCGTCCAAAATCGTTCATCGGGCCGGAACGACTGGGCGTGTTCGCGCTGTTCTACGACTGGGCGAAGGACGGCAAGGGCTTCCCGATGATCGGCAGCGGCAACAACCGCTATCAACTGCTTGACGTGGACGACCTCGACGACGCGATCTACCTGTGCGCCACGCTCGACAAGGATAAGGTCAACGACACCTTCAACATTGGCGCGAAAGAATTCACGACCATGCGCGAGGATTATCAGGCGGTGCTGGACAAAGCCGGGTTCGGCAAGAAGATTCGCCCGCTGCCGGAAGCCCCGGCGCTGCTGGCGCTGCGCGTACTCTGGGCGCTGAAGCTGTCACCGCTCTACGGTTGGGTGTTCGAGACGGCGAGCAAGGACTCATTTGTGTCGATTGAGAAAGCTGAGAAAATTCTCGGCTACAAGCCGAAGTATTCCAACAAGGACGCCCTGATCCGCAATTACCAGTGGTATCTCGACAATCTGAAAAGCTTTGAGGGGCAGACCGGCGTTTCGCACCGCGTTCCCTGGAGCCAGGGGATTCTCTCGGTGGCGAAGGCATTCTTTTAGTCAGCGGTTAGCTAAAGCATCGCCGGACGCTAAAGCATCCGGCTAGGAATTCAAGCCCTCTGAAGAGGGCTGATCAAGGTTCACACGGCTTCGTCAGCCTGCTTCAGCAGGCTTGGTTTTGCTAGCCCGATGCTTTCAGCGTCCGGCGGGAGCCGCAAAACGCGGCGTTCAACCTTAACTTGGTGCGTATGGGACACGACATCGCCGTGTCCTTTCTGATGAATATGTCTCAAAGAAAAAGGGCGCTCAAGGCGAACGAAGTTCGCACAGCGCCCTTGTACGTTTGTTTATTCCTCGACCTGCACGCCTTTCCAGAAGGCAACGTAGCCCGTGATTTCTTTGGCAGCATCTTTTGGTGCCGAGTAATACCAGGCGGCGTTCGGGTTGCTCTTGCCATCGACTTCGACGTTGTAGTAGCTCGCCAGCCCTTTCCAGTGACAAGTCGTGTGCATGTCGCTGGACTGAAAATACTCGCGCTTGATCGCGTCGGGCGGAAAATAATGATTCCCCTCGACCATGATCGTCTGATTGCTCTCCGCCAGCACCTTGCCGTTCCAGATCGCCTTTGCCATCGCTGCCGCTTCTCCTGTGCGCTTGGGTATATCAATGCTGACTATCTGAACAGTGTGATTCTTACACGTTTAGCGCGAGATCATCAGTTCGCGATGTATTGGTAGGGGCACGACATGCCTCGCCCCTACGGACATGCCGCGATTTTGATCACGCTTCGGCTGCCACAAATGCCGCGTTTTTACGGCGCGCTCAATTCCGGCTTGACCAGATGGCAGGCCGCCATCCGTCCGTCGCCGACCGGGATCAGCGGCGGCTCGACCGTCTTGCACGCGCCGATCTGCGCGGCAGGGCAGCGCGGCGCGAAGCGGCAGCCTACCCCATTCCAGGGCGTGCTGACAATATCGGCTTCGAGGCTGATGTGACTGAGCATGTGCTGGTCGGGATCGGTCGAGGGGATGTCGCTCAGGAGCGCCTGCGTATAGGGATGTTTGGGCGCTTTGAAAATCTGCTCGACCGTGCCCTGCTCGACCAGCGCGCCAAGATACATCAACGCGACGTTATCGCACATATAGCGCACGACACTCAGGTCGTGCGTAATCAGCAGATAGGTCAAATTGAGCGTGCGCTGTAGCTCGATGAGCAGGTTGAGCACCTGCGCCTGCACCGACACGTCGAGCGCCGAGGTTGGCTCGTCCAGAATCAGCAGCTTGGGCTGCAAAATGATCGCGCGGGCGATGCCAATACGCTGGCGCTGTCCGCCGCTGAACTCGTGCGGGAAGCGGTTGGTGTGTTCCGGGTTGAGGCCGACCAACTGCATCATCTCGCGCACGCGCTCGTCGAGCGCCGCGCCGGAGGCGCGCTTGTGGATGTAGAGCGGCTCGCCGATCAGTTCGCGCACCGTCATGCGCGGGTTGAGCGACGAAAACGGGTTCTGAAAGACCATCTGAATCTGCTCGCGGGCGCTGCGAATGTCCTTCTGCGAGAGCTTTTGCAGCGGCTGGCCTTCGAAGATCACTTCGCCGGAAGTCGGCTCGATCAGGCGCGGGATCAAACGGGCGAGCGTGCTTTTGCCCGATCCCGATTCGCCGAGCAAGCCGAAGGTTTCGCCCTGCGCGATGCTCAGCGACACGTCATCGACGGCGCGTACCTGATGCCCGCGTCCGCCAAAGACTTTGGTCAGGTTGCGCAGTTCGAGCAGCGCCGTCACTTGACCCCACCCCCCAACACCGTCAGCCTAGAGCGTGTTATGCACTTTTCTCGTTTGACAATTGCCCTCACCCTCATTCCCTCTCGCTGAGGGAGAGGGAAGTGAAAAACCGAGTTAGTTTTCTCCCTTCTCCCTGAGGGAGAAGGGGCCGGGGATGAGGGCAAAAGAGCAAGTCGTATCGTGGTCATGCGTGAGTCTCCTCGTACAGCACGCAAGCGACCTCATGCTC
>DASZXN010000102.1:0-12183 GCA_035545875.1 Phototrophicaceae bacterium | reverse complement strand
TAGTCGCTAATGTCCTCGACCTTGACGGGCATAAACGTGCCGAGGCCAATGTGCAAGATTACCTGCGCGAAGATCACGCCTTTGGCGCGCAGCGCGTGGAGCAAATCCGGCGTGAAGTGCAGTCCCGCCGTCGGCGCAGCCGCCGAGCCGTCCGCTTGGCTGTACACCGTTTGATAGCGCTCAGGATCGTCCAGTCGCGTATGAATATACGGCGGCAGCGGCATCTCACCGAGCTTGTTCAGCCAATCGTTGATCGGCTGGCTGAAGCGGACGACGCGCTCGCTTTCGTGCAGCACCTCGGTCACTTCCGCTGTGATGCCGCTGTCGCCAAAGACGAGTTGCGTGCCTTCCAACACCCGCCGTCCGCCGACCAGCGCCTGCCAGCGCGTTTCGTCGAGTTGGCGCAGCAGCAGCACTTCAACGCCGCCGCCTGAATCGGCTTTCGTAGCTCGTAATCGAGCCGGAATCACGCGCGTGACGTTCAACACCAGCACGTCGCCGGAGTTGATAGTGTCGATCACGTCGCGGAAGATGTGATGCTCGATTTCACCCGTTTGGCGGTTGAGCAGCATCAGCCGCGACGAGTCACGCGGCTCTGCCGGGGTCTGCGCGATGAACGATTCGGGCAGATCGTAGTCAAAATCGGTTAGTTTCACGGTTTATTGATCAATCGGATGACGATATTCAGCACAATCGTACCGACGATGCTCAGAATAATCGAGGCCAGAATCGGCACGATGCACGAAATTCCCTGCGCCTGTACCTGAATCGTGCCGGGGAAGTTGTTGAAGAAATTGCTGAATAAGACGAGCAGCAGACCAACGACCACGACGATCACGCCGACGACGAGGAGGATACGACCGATGGTTTGCGCGTCCATAGTGATTTCACCTGACTAAAACATCGATTGTTGACTGCCGTTGTTGCCGCTGTAGGGATAGCCCATGTGCTCGTAAGCCCGCGCCGTAGCGACCCGTCCGCGCGGCGTGCGTTTGAGAAAGCCAAGCTGCATCAGGTACGGCTCGTACACGTCCTCGATGGTCGAACTGTCCTCGCTGATCGACGCGGCAATCGTCGGCAGACCAACGGGGCCGCCTTCGTAGTTGAGGATGATCGTCTTGAGCACGCGGCGGTCGATGTCGTCGAGGCCGAGGTAGTCGATGCCCATCAGTTCGAGCGATTCGCCTGCGACTGGCCCGGTTATCACGCCTTGCGCGCGCGTTTGCGCGTAATCGCGGGTGCGGCGCAGCAGTCGCAGTCCGACGCGCGGCGTCCCGCGTGCGCGGCGGGCGATCTCGCTCAAACCTTCCGGCTTGATCTCGATTTTGAGCATCTTGGCGGCGCGCTCAATGATGTCTTCCATTGCCTTCTGATCGTAATAGTCGAGCCGGAAACGTGCGCCAAAGCGATCCCGCAGCGGCCCCGCGAGCAGAGCCAGTTGGGTCGTCGCGCCGATCACGGTGAAGCGCGGTAGATTCAGGCGCACATTTTTCGCGGCTGGCCCTTTGCCGATCACGATGTCGAGCGCGAAATCCTCCATCGCCGGGTACAGCACTTCCTCGACGGCGCGACCGAGGCGGTGAATCTCGTCGATGAACAGCACGTCGCCCTGTTTCATGTGCGTCAGAATCGCCGCCAGATCGCCGGAGCGCTCAATTGACGGGCCTGCCGTGATGCGAATGTTGGCCTTCATCTCGTTGGCGATCACGTGCGCCAGCGACGTTTTACCGAGGCCGGGCGGCCCGTAAAACAGCGTGTGATCAATCGGTTCTTTGCGCCCCTGCGCCGCCTCGATGATGATCTTGAGCTGCTCGCGCACGCTGTCCTGCCCGATCAGTTCCCGCAGCAGTTTCGGGCGCAGGGCAATATTTTCGCGCTCATCCCGTTGGGATTTGCCGCTCACCAGACGATCATCGTCTTCGGACATGCCAGGCTCCAAATTTCGGATAAATGTTCTATTCATAAGTATAGCCGAGGCAGGGATGATCAATCAAGCGGGAGTGAAGAAGGTCAAACAATTCCAATGTTCCTTTGCGTCTTTGCGTTGATGATTTTTCGTCGTTATTTCTTTGACAGTCAGCCACATCAGCGCGTACAATCGGCTCGATTTTCTGAAGGGGGCACGATGTCACAACTCCATGTTTCACAACATCCCCTCGTGCAGCATAAGCTGGCCGTGCTGCGCGATAAAAATACGGATCATCGCAGCTTCCGCGAACTCGTCCATGAACTGGCGATTCTGCTGATTTACGAGGCGACTCTTGACCTGAAACTTTCGCCACGCACGGTTGAAACGCCGATGGGCATTGCCAACGGCTTCAAGAGCGAAGAAACTATTGGCCTGATCCCGGTGCTTCGGGCTGGACTCGGCATGGTCGAAGGCGCGCTGATGGTGCTGCCGAGTGTTCAGGTCTGGCACATCGGCCTCTACCGTGACGAGCACACGCTGCGCCCGGTCGAATACTATAATCGACTGCCGCAAGCGCCGACCGTTCAGCTTTGCTTGGTTCTCGATCCGATGCTGGCGACGGGGGGATCAGCCGTAGCGACAATTGACATTCTCAAGCGCTGGGGCGCGCCGCGCGTCAAGTACGTCGGCCTGATCGCCGCGCCCGAAGGTGTCAAGCGCCTGACCGAAGCGCATCCTGACGTGCCGATCCACGTGGCGGCGGTCGATGAAAAGCTGAATGAGGTTGGCTTCATCGTGCCGGGGCTGGGCGATGCCGGAGATCGCCAGTTCGGGACATGAACTGGATGTATCTGCTGGTCTTCGGACTAGCCTTGAGTACAACGCTGCTGCTCGTTCCGCTGGCAGACTGGCTTGGGAAACGCTTCGGCATCACGGCGAAACCCGGCGGTCGTCGCCTCAGCGAAGCGGATGCGCGGCGCGTCTCCAAGCTCGGCGGGGTCGCGCTCTTTGGCGGATTCGTGATCGCGGCGCTGGCGGCGCAGTTGTTACCTGTGCCGCGTCTCGATGGCTATGAGATTATCCGGCTGATCGGTCTGCTGCTCGGCGGAGTGATTATTTTCATCGTCGGCCTGCTCGACGACATCTACGAACTCTCGGCGCTGGCGCAATTCCTCGGACAATCGGCTGCTGCCGCTATTGCTATCCTCTTTCAAATCTTCATCGAGTATTTCAACAACCCGCTGACCGGGCAGCAGACCCCCTCGTGGCCGTTCATTGTGACGGTCGCTCTGAGCTATTTCTGGCTGATGGGCATGATGAACACCATGAACTGGCTCGATGGGGCGGACGGGCTGGCGGGCGGCGTAACTCTGATCGCTGGGGCGACCTTGTTTATCAACAGCGCTTTCCGCGTCGAACCCGCCCAGGCGAGCGTCAGTCTGCTCCATCTCGCGCTGATCGGCACGGCGCTCGGCTTCGTGATCTACAATTTCTACCCGGCGCGCATTTTTATGGGCGGCGGCGCGACCTTTCTTGGCTATACGCTTGGCGCGCTGGCGATCATCGGCGGCGCGAAAATGGCGACCATTCTGCTCGTGATGGGCTTGCCGCTGCTCGATAGTTTCTGGCAGGTGGTGACGCGCCTGCGCAAGGGACGCAGCCCCTTCGTCGGTGATCGCGGCCACCTGCATTTTCGCCTCATCGACATGGGGGTCAGCCAGCGCCAACTGGTGATCGGCTACTACATTTTTTGTGCGTTATTTGGGGTGCTGACGCTGATCACGGGCAGTCAGTTATTCAAATTTGTCGCGCTCGGCGTCATGGCCTTGATTGTGGTGATCGGATTTCTGCTGCTCAATCGCTACGGGCGCGCTTCTTCGCCTTCGGATTCCTCGGCTTTGGCATCGCCCTTGCCTTCAACCTCGTCCTCGTCAACCTCGTCCTCATCTTCGTCGTCCTCGACCTCCGACTGAGCGGTCGAAGTCGTCAACGATTTGACCGCCGACGCGGGCAGTTCGATGTGCGCTTCCTGAAGCGGGCGATCTGCGGGCTTGGCCTCGATCTCATCGTCCGTCTTGATCGTCGCCGTGCCGAGGATCACCTGTGGCTCGACGCGCTTAGTCGTCGGTGCGCCAGCAGGGAGAACTGTCTTGTCGTCGCGCGTCACGATGATCGGCTCGGCAATGTCTTTGCCCGGTGCGCCGGGGATCGGCAGCGCCAGCTTGTAAATTGAGGGATGTCCGGCTGGCGGACGCGCTTTCGGCTGCTTCGTCTGCTGCGCTTTGGCGCGGCGCTGTTTGAGCATCTCCTCGCGCGTGATGGCGATCAGCTTGCCGTTCTGGAAGGTGGCGCTGTTTTTAGTGATGCGCTCGATGATGCTTTCCAACCCGCCCAGCACGCCTGTGACCAGCAGATCGATGGCGATCACGATGGTGAAGATCAGCGTAAGGATGTTCAGCCCGTTCATGATTGGCAGCACCAGATTGCTGAGGAAGATCGTTTGGGCGACGCCAAAGACATAGAGCAGGACGATCACGACCGCCGCGCCGATCAGAATCGGACGCCAGCCGCGCAGCGACTCGCGGTCGGGGAACATGGTGTTGGCGATGGTGAACATCAGGTAGACCCAAATCCAGATGTCCGGCGTGTTGATCAGCATGTTCAGAATTACGCTGGGGTCAGCGCCCTGCTGAATCAGCGCGATCACGCCGCTCAGGTCGAGCACGTTGGTGGCGATCAGCCAGATCAGCGCCAGCCCCGCGATCAGCGGAGCGAGGCTGATAATGGCGATGCGAATTGGGCCAGTATTGCGCGACAGTTTGATGAAACTGAGGTCAAGCTCGGCAATCGACTGCGATTCCGGCCACGCAATCGCGCGTTCTGCCCGGACGTTGAGGATTCCAGCGGCCATCCAGTAGACGAACTGGTTGACGACCACGCCGGGCAGGAAAAACGTGTAATACAGGACGGTGGTTGTGCGCAGATTCTTGGTCAGCAACCAGCCGACTTTGAAGATGTGCTGATGCAGCCATCGTTCCAGGCGGCGGACGACGTACAGCAGCGCGCCGACCACCACCCAGGAAACGATGAAATCCAGCGGATTCAGGCTTGCGTCCCTTTCACACTTGCCGCGACTTCGATCAGCTTGACGAAATCGTCCACCTTGAGCGATGCGCCGCCGACCAGCGCACCATCAACATCGACCTGACCCATGTATTCGGTCATGTTGCCCGGCTTGACGCTGCCGCCGTACTGAATACGGATCGTGTTAGCGACCGCTTCGCCGTAGAGATGTTGCAGTTCGCTGCGAATGACTCCGCCGATGATTTCCTCGGCGATTGCGCCGCTGGCGCTGCGCCCCGTCCCAATCGCCCAGATTGGCTCGTAGGCGATCACGACGTTCTGGACATCGACTGCTGAAATGTCGAGCAGGGCGGCGCGCACCTGCCCGCTGACGAATACGTTGGTCTCGCCCGCTTCGTTCTGGCTCAGGCTTTCCCCGACCGCGATGATCGGCTTGAGACCGTGCGCGAGCGCGGCTTTTGCTTTGCGGTTCACGTCCGCATCCGTTTCATGGAGATACTGGCGGCATTCCGAGTGACCAATAATCACGTATTCGACCAACCCTTGCAGCATGGGCGGGGAAATTTGAGAGGTGAACGCGCCGCTTTCTTCCCAGTGGACATTCTGCGCGCCCACTTTCAGCGATGTGCCCTTGAGCGCTCTGGCAACCGCGTCCAGCGCGGTAAAAGGCGGGCAGACGACCCGCTCGACGTTGCTGAACGCTTCGAGTTTGGGCGCAAGCTCCTCGACAAAGGCGACCGATTCGGCAACCGTCTTGAACATCTTCCAGTTTCCAGCAATGATGGGCATACGAGCAGACATAGGGTTCCTTCTTTCCGTTTACTGCGGATTAGCGTTGAGCAGTTCATTGACGCGATCCGTCACCCACTGCGGCGCGTCACTATCCTGTAGAGCAAGCTGCCATTCGGCGCGAGCTTGTTCTTTGTCGCCCTGCGCGAGGTCGTATTCCCCGTTGACCAGGTGCGCTTCCGCCAGCGTGCTGTCCTCACCAAGCGCCTGATTGATGCTCGTCAGCGCCAGTCGCATATTATTGCTGCTGAGGAAGGCGCGGCCAATCATCGCGCTGACCACTGGCGACGTATTGGAGGCCAGTTCCGTGTTGAGTACGGCGATTTCTGCCACTGACAGCCGTCCGGCCAGTGTCGCCGCGTCGTAGAGAAATTCGCCTGCCGTCGCGCGAATAGCAGCATAGGGCGGCTGATTTTGCGCATCCTCAAGTGCCTGCGCGTAGAACAGGAAGGCGTCGCCGTAACTTCCGGCTTGCACAGCAATGTTGGCAGCGGTGAGTTCGTAAGCAAGGCGATCCGGCGCAACCTGCATCCCCTCAGCCGCTGTTTTGAGCGCAGTGGCGTCCTGATTGTTTTGAATTTGAATCTTTAGCAGCGCGAGATAGGGGCCGGGATTGGTGACTCCGTGCGCAATCTGGTCTTTGGCCTGCGCCTCGCTCATGGGCGGAACGGGCATCGTCGGCGGGAGCGGCGGCTCACCGCCATTGGCCTGTCCCTGGCCGCCTTGACCACCCTGACCCGACAGCGTTGGCGGTTGACCACCAGTGTTCTGCCCTTGACCACCTTGACCGCCTTGACCCGATGGCGTTGGCGGCTGACCGCCATTGTTCTGCCCCTGGCCGCCTTGACCCCCTTGACCCGGCAGTGTCGGCGCTTGCGTCGGCGAGGGGATCGTAGTCGGTTCGGCGATGGTTGGCTGGCCGGCCAGCGTGATCAGCACGGTTGGCTGTGCGGCGGCGAGCGTCGGCACAATCGTTGTTGGGTTGTTATTGTTGTTCTTCAAGACTACAAAAGTGACCAGAATCAGGATCAGCACCAGCGCGACGCCGAGCAGCACCAGTTCAACCGCGTGTGATTGGCGTTTGGGCTGCGGCTTGGGCGCGGTTTTCGGTTGCCCTGCGGAAGCCGCCTGTTCCGACTTGAGCGGCTCGGTTTTTTTGCCCTGCTTGGTTGCGGCGGGCGGCGTAACGGACGCTGCCGAGGTTGGTGTGTTCGCTTGCATTGGCGGCGCGGCGGGTGTCACGGGCTGCTTCGCCAGCGAGATCACTACGCTCTGACGGCCTTCGTTGAGTGCGACCATGCTCGGCGCTTCGGCTTTGACCGTGCTGCGGATCGCCGTCATCATCTCTGCCGCCGTCTGGTAGCGATCATCCGGGTCTTTGGCGAGCGCGCGCAGCAAAACAAGCTCGACCGTTTTCGGAATCTCCGGGTTCATTGTCGATGGCAGTGGCAGTTCGCGCGCGATGTGGTCGTTGATGATCGCGTAGGGGGTGCCCTCGCTGAACGGCACTTTTCCGACGAATAGTTCGTAGAGGACGACGCCGAAGGAATACAAATCGGTGCGCGCATCCAATTGGACTTTGCCCTGCGCCTGCTCTGGCGACATATAATAGGGCGTGCCGATCATGAAATCCTGGCTCATCGTGCTTGCGCCGGAAATGCTCAGACGCGCCAGCCCAAAGTCCGACAGGTACGGCGTGAGCGTTTTCTTCTCAAGGATGATGTTGGACGGTTTCACGTCACGGTGCAGCACGCCCCGGCTGTGCGCGTAATCGAGCGCTTCGCCAATCGGTGCGGTGACGTTGATAATGTCGTCAATCGGCAGCTTGCCCTCGGACATCAGTCCTTTGAGCGTGCCACCTTCGATCAGCTTCATGACGAGATACGGCTCGCCCTCGTACTCGGAGAAGTCGTAGATCGGGACGATGTGGGGATGCTCCAGCGCGGCGACAATCTGCGCCTCGCGCTCGAAGCGCGTGAGATAGCTGGGGTCTTCGCTGAACGCCTGATGGATCATCTTGATGGCGACGAAGCGGTTCAGGCGACCGTGATAGGCTTTGTAGACCGTCGCCATGCCGCCCTGACCGAGCGGCGCGATGATCTCGTACGCCCCAATCGTATCCCCTTTATGCAGCGCCATAGGCAACTTTCTTTCAGCGTCCCGTTTACGTCTTTATTTTAGCAAAAAAGGCTGCTTTCCGACGTTGAGTTTGAAGGATGTATCTTCTGAAGCGACAACTCCATCTACGCGAAATGTAGGGGCGGGTTTCAAACCCGCCCCTGCGAGAAACACATGTGAATTCTATTTAGCGGATGCCATTCACCATCGTTATTTGTCTTTGAGCGCGGCGACGCCGGGGAGCGTCTTGCCTTCAAGCATTTCGAGGCTCGCGCCGCCACCCGTCGAGATGTGCGTGATCTGGTCGGCGAGCTGGGCTTCCTCGATTGCCGCGACCGAATCGCCGCCGCCGACAATTGTGATCGCGCCAGCTTTGGTGCGATCCGCCAGCAGTTGCGCGACGCCATTTGTGCCTTTGGCGAAAATTGGCTTCTCGAACACGCCCATCGGCCCGTTCCAGACAATCGTATTCGCGTCTTTGAGCGCGTCGGCGAAGCGTTTGACGCTCTCCGGGCCGATGTCATAGATGCCCCAGCCCGCCGGAACGCCTTCCGACACCGAGATCGTCTTGGTCTGCGCGTCGTTGTCGAATTTGTCGCCAATCACAGCATCCACCGGGAGGATCAGCTTGTCGCCGCCTTTTGCCAGCAGACTTTTCGCCGTGTCAATCGCGTCGGCTTCGACCAGCGAATTGCCCAGTTCGTAGCCTTGCGCTTTGAAGAAGGTGTTCGCCATGCCGCCGCCGATAATCAGCCGATCCACCTTGCCCAGCAGCGACTCGATCACGGCGATCTTGTCGGAAACTTTCGCGCCGCCCAGAATAGCGACAAACGGGCGCTTGGGGTTCTCAATCGCATTGGCGAGATAGTCGATTTCCTTGACCATGAGCAGGCCAGCGACGGCGGGCAGGTAATCGGTCACACCGACCGTCGAGGAGTGAGCGCGATGCGCCGAGCCAAAGGCGTCCATCACGAACACGTCGCCCAGATCAGCCATCTGCCGCGCCAACTGCGGATCGTTTTTCTCTTCCGTTGGGTGGAAGCGCGTATTTTCGAGCAGCAGCACGCCGCCGTCGGGCAGAGCCTTTTCCGCGTTGAGCGCCGGATCGCCCACGCAGTCGTCTGCGAACGCCACGTCCCGACCGAGCAGCTTCGCCAGCGCGGGCACGACCGGCTTGAGCGAATATTTCGGGTCTGGCCCGCCTTTCGGACGCCCCAGATGCGACATCAGCACGACGCATTTCGGCTGCTGGTCGAGGATCGCCTTGATGGTCGGCACGGCGGCGCGGATGCGCGTATCGTCGGTGATCTGGCCGTTTTCAATCGGCACGTTGAAATCGACCCGGACGAGGACGCGCTTGCCTTTCAAATCGATATCGTTGATGGTCATTTTGTTCATGAGATTTACACTCCGCAAGGATGCGAGTAAGAAGCTAGGCTTGGACAAACACGAGATCGGAGTTCGTTAATCGTGCTGGCTCGGTCAGCGAGACAATTGCCTGAACCAGCTTGTTCGGGTCGTGCCGCCAGGGTCGATCCGCATCGACCAGATCGGCATAGCAGACTTCGTAGCGCTGCAAAATTTCGTGACCGTCCGGCATCGGCTTGACGTAACGGGTATTCACGCCCGCGTTGATGGTGGGGTAGGCGTTGTTTGCCAGCACCAGTTGAAACATGCCGCGCCCGATGTGCTTTTCCAGCGCCAGCACGTGATCGGCGACCGTGAAATCGTCGGTTTCGCCGGGCTGTGTGGCGATATTGCAGACGTAGATTTTATAGGCTCGCGTCGTGCGCAGCGCGTCGGCGATGCCTGCGACCAGCAAATTGGGCAGGATGCTGGTGTACAGACTGCCGGGGCCAATGATTACGAAATCGGCCTCGCGGATCGCTTGCACGCTGCCTTCATAAGCGGCGGCGTTATCCGGCACAATCATCAGTTGCTCGATTTTGCCGCCTTCTGCCGTGATGCTCGATTCGCCGGTGATTACGCGGCTGGTGTTGCCCTTGCGCACGCGAGCGCTCAGATGCACGTCCTCCAGCGTCGCCGGGAGGACGCGGCCTGCGATGTTGAGGACGCGCTCCGTTTCGATCAGCGCGGTTTCCAGACTGCCTGTGACACCTGACAACGCGCTGATGAACAGGTTGCCGAAAGCGTGACCGCCGAGGTCGCCGTTCTGAAAGCGGTACTGGAACAACTGCGTCATCAGGTTTTCGTCGTCGGCCAGCGCCGCGATATTGTTGCGTAGATCGCCGGGGGGCAGCACGCCGAGATCGCGGCGCAGGCGACCGGAACTGCCGCCGTCATCGGCGACGGTCACGACCGCCGTCAGGTTGGTGGTAAAAGCTTTCAGACCTTTGAGGACGGATGGAAGTCCCGTGCCACCGCCAATCGCGACCACCTTGATTCCTTTTTGGCGGCGGCTGTGCCGGTAGACGACATCGACGACGGGCTTCACGTCACGCGCGCGGTAGGGCGCGAGGATATTATTGGCAAAGCGCACGAGCGCCACGCCGATCAAGAGCAGGCCGACGACTGCGACGGCAACCAGTCCGAGCCATTCGACCGCTGAACGCTGCGTGACACTGATAACGGCTAGCTTGAGTACAGCGGCGGCGAAACTGCCTGCGATCATGACGACGCCCAGCAGAAGCAGAATCAGCCATCGCTTAATGCCTATTCCCGGCGTCAACCACTTCTTAAGCTTGTCCGCCCACGTCATCGGCTCACCATCGCTATACTAACGATCAAGATTACCACTGCGGCGCTTGGCTGTCAAAGAGACACGCCACGTCACGGCGATCACGATCACGCAGGTCAGCACCGTGATTCCGCCGATGCTCAGGGCGGCGTCGAACCAGAATTGCTCCGGGAACAGCCGGATCAGTGTATCGTTGGTCGGGAAATACCACGTCCCGTTCTGGAAGAATAATTCGTGGAAGCCGACGAAGAAACCGTCCCAATCGACCAGCGCGCCGACGATGATCGCCGCGACAATCGCCAGCGTCACGATAGCTCCGTAGAACAGCGGTCGGCTCAAATCTTTGCGCCGCGAGAGATAGAACGCATCCGCCAGCGCGATCAATCCTGCGAAGAACGCCACGCCAAAAGCGATCTGCGTCAGCGCTTTCACGTCGCGCATGTGCCGCAGTTCGTCCGCCTGATAGAGCAGGGTGCCATCGGGGAATTTGAGGTCAGCCAGATAGTCGATCCCTGCGCCGTTGAGCAGGTAGTTGACCGCGTAGGGCGCGTAATTCAGGCGATCCTGCTGCGTGAAGCCGAACGGATCGGGCGGGAAACCGGGGCGGTTGTACTCGATTTGCAGGAACAGCGGCGACATCACGATCCGCGCCGCCGCCAGCACCAGCACGAACGGAAACACGACGATCAGATAGGCTTTGCCCAGCCGGAGCAGGGAGTTCGACACAGAGAATTATCCTTCCGGGCGGAGTTGATCCGCGCCGCCGGACAGCAGGAAGTTGACAACCAGCGAATCGACCAGCGACTCGACGGGCGCGTGGTCGTCAGTAAAGACCAGATCGGACGAATGTACCGGGACGAGCGTTCGGTTCGCCAGCGCCAGCGTATCGAGCAGCAGTTGGGGAGTATCAGCGGGCAGAGCCGCGAGGTTGGCGCTTAGGTTAGCGGCTTGCGTCTGCTGCACCGTCGCCACGAGGATTGTGTTGAACGAGTTCGGCACGTCCATCGCGTAGATCGAGGGAAACACCTCGTGCAGCGTCGCCGTAATCGCATCGACCAGCCGCCGATCCGTGCTCGTCCGTCCCACGTTGACGACGACCGCGCCGTCATCTTCGAGGTGCGCGCGAATCTGCTGAAAGAATTCGACGGTCGTCAGATGAAAGGGGATATAGGGCGGACGATAGGCATCGATCCCAACAACCGTGTATTTGTGATTGAGCTTGTTGAGTTCGTAGCGCCCATCCTCGACGTAGATGTTGAGGTTGGGCATCTCGTCCAGCCCGAAATATTTTTTGCCCGCCTCGATGATGCCGGGGTCGATCTCGATGCCATCAATCGGCAGGGTGGGGTAGACGTGGCTGTACTGGCGCGCAATCGTGCCGCCGGCCAGCCCGATGATCGCCAGCCCATGTACGTCGCTGGTCGTGAACGGCGGCGCATTAAAATACGGCGCGGCGAGGAAGAAATCCCACGTCCGACCATATTCGTAATTGGTCGCGTTCCATTGGCTGTGAACGCCTTCGCCTTCGTTGAGCAGCAGATAGCGGTTGCCGTCGCCGTCCTGCTGCACCTGCACGTAGTTGTAG
>DASZXN010000101.1:0-3896 GCA_035545875.1 Phototrophicaceae bacterium | reverse complement strand
AGGACGCACTTTGTACGCGGGCAGGCTCGCCAGCAAATCGTAGCGCCCCCACAAAATCCCCTGATGCGGCCCGAAGAACTTGTACGACGAGCAGAGCAGGAAATCACAGCCAATCGCCTGCACGTCAATCGGGATGTGCGGGGCACTCTGCACTGCATCGACCACGTAGAGCGCTCCGGCGGCGTGCGCCATCGGCGCAATCTGCGCGACCGGGTTGATCGTGCCGACCGCGTTCGAGGCGTGAACCGTCGCCACGATCTTGGTCTTGTCGGTCAGCGCCGCTTCAAGGCTGTTGAGATCAAGCTGGCATTCCGGCTCGATGATGTCCGTCCAGCGCACCACCAGATCGTAATCCTGCGCGATGCGCAGCCAGGGCGCGACGTTCGCATCGTGATCCATGCGCGTCAGCACGATCTCGTCACCCGCTTTGAGCGTCTGGGCTAAGGCGCGGCTGAGGGCGAAGTTGAGCGTCGTCATGTTCGCGCCGATCACGATCTCGTCGGCGCGCGCCGCATCCAGGAACCAGCGCAGCTTTTCGCGCGTCGCCAGCACCATCGCGTCGCTGGCCTGGCTCGTCTCGAACTCGCCGCCAGAGTTGGCGTTCGTGTTGCTATAATAATTCACGACAGCATCGATGACTTCCTGCGGAACCTGCGTCCCGGCGGGATTATCGAAATAGATCGGGTGAATCCCGCCCGCGACCGTCCGCTGTAAGGCAGGAAAACGCTGTCGAACTGTTTCAACTGGGAACATATTGCCGCGTCCTGTCGTCTGTAATTTATAATGAGAAGAACTGCAAGTGTAACGCGCTCGATTTCAGGCCAGCAAATCGGCCTGTCGTCCGGCCTGATCGAAGGGTAGGCATGTCCGATTACGATCAACTGTTCGCGCAAAACAAGCGGAAAACCGCGCACATTGCCGCCATCAATGCCGTCGCCGCCAGCGTCAGCCAGTCGCTCGATCTCGGTCAAACGCTGCAAACCGCGCTCGAAAGCGTCCTCGACATCACCGAAGCTGAGGCGGGCGGGATCAGCCTGATCGATCCCGGCAGCGGTGACGTGGTGATGCGCGCCCAACAGGGCTGGATTCACGATTTTGTCAACCAGAACCCGATGCGCATCCCGCGCGGACAGGGGATGTCCGGGCAGGTCATTCGCAGCGACGACGTAGTGGTCGAGAACAATCTCGACGGCTCGCAGGCGATTGCCGTGCCGCGCTTTTACGACGAAGCTTTCCGCTCGATTGTCATGACGCCGATGCACGCGCGCGGCCAGATCATCGGCATTTTGAGCATCATGAGCTACGAACCGCACCGTTTTGACAACGAGGTGATCGACGTGCTGCGCGTGATCGCCGATACGGTCGGCATCGCCCTCGACAATGCCCGCCTCTACGAGACCAGCCTCGAAAACCAGATGCGCCTGAGCGCGATTCTGCAAGCAACCGCCGACGGCATCATCGCTACCGACTGCACCGGGCGCGTCAAGCTGATCAATCAGGCCGCCGCCGCCATGCTCGACCTGCCGCCTGACCAGTTGATCGAAAAGCCGCTGCGCAGTGTGCCGCTGCCTGCGCCGCTGCGCGATCCGCTCCTGTTCGCCCTCTCGTCCGGCGAAGCGAGCAATCGCACTTTTCTCGCCTCACTCGAAAATGGCCGCGTGCTCTCAGTGCTGGCTTCGGAAAGCACCGTCGAAAGCCAGGTCGATCCGAGCCAGATGATTGACGAAGGCTGGGTGATCGTCCTTCAGGACGTGACCCATCTGCACGAGGCGGAAATGGCGCGCACGCGCTTCATTCAGGCCGCCGCCCACGACATGCGCAACCCGCTCGGCGTGGCGCAGAACGCGCTCGACATGCTTCAGCGCCGCCTCAGAGATCAAAGCGATGCGACCATCGACGAGATCATCGGCATCGCGGGCAGCAGCATCGACCGTTTGCAGCACCTGATTGACGATTTGCTCCACCTGGAGCAGCTTCAGAGCGGCTACGGCTTTAATTTAGATGACGTGGACATCGGCGAGCTGATCTACGAGGTCAGCGCGAACATGAGGCCGCTGTTCGAGGGGAAACTTATCCATTTCAGTGTCGAGCAGGATCGAGGAATCACGCCGATCCGCATCGACCGCCACTGGGTCAGCCGCGCCATCTCGAACTATCTCGACAACGCCGTCAAATACTCGCCTGAAGGCAGCCATGTCAAGCTGCGCGTCTACGAAAGCGGCACGCTGCTGCACGTCGAGGTCATTGACGATGGCCCCGGCGTCCCGGTCGAAGCACAGTCTCGGCTGTTTGAGCGCTTTTATCGCGCCAACGCCGACGAGAAAACCCCCGGCACGGGTTTAGGGTTGGCGATTGTCAAGTCGGTCGCGGAGGCGCACGGCGGCGGCGTTTATCTGCACAGCAGCCCCGATCAGGGCAGCGTTTTCGGCCTGACCCTCGTCCGAAACGCTTAAATTCCGCTCAACTGTAGGGGCGCACCGATGTGTGCGCCCATGCGCATCAATTTAAGGATTTAGTCAGCGTGTTTTTGCCCTCATCCCCTGCCCTTCTCCCTCAGGGAGAAGGGAGAAACTCCGCTTCAGGGATTTGAAGTCCCTCGCCCTGAGGGAGAGGGATTGAGGGTGAGGGCTTCACTTGATGCCTATGGGCGCACCGATGTGTGCGCCCTCTCTTTGCCTTTGCGTCTTTGCGTTCTTTGCGCCTTTGCGTTGAATCTTTTCTCTTTTCACGCAGGCTCAATCTTCGCCCGTACCTGCTGCGCGATCTCCCCGAAATCGGCGCGGTAGGTATCACTGAGCGAGCGCGGGCGCGGCAGGTTCACGCGAATATCCGCGCGGATTTGCCCCGGTCGGCGGCTCATCACCAACACGCGATCCGCCAGCAGCACCGCCTCGTTGATGTCGTGCGTGACCATCAGTACGGTTTGCCGCTCCTGTGTCCACAGCTTGAGCAAATCGGCGCTGACCTGCTCGCGCGTCAGCGCATCAAGCGCGCCGAATGGCTCGTCGAGCAGCAGCACGTCCGGTCGCTGAATCAGCACGCGACCGAGCGCGACCCGCTGCGCCATCCCGCCGGAAAGTTCCCCCGGATAAGCCTGCGCGAATTCGGACAGGCCGAGGCGCGGCAGCAGTCGTGCCGCCGCGTCGTGCCGCTCATCCTTGCTGACACCCGCCAGTTCGAGCGGCAGCGCGATGTTGTCGATCACGCTGCGCCAGGGCATCAGATTGGCATCCTGAAACATGAGCGCGACCCGGCGCGATGGCGTTTGAATCGGCTGATTGTCGAGCAGCGCTTCGCCCTGCGTTGGCGCGAGCAAGCCGGCCAGCACGCGGATCAGCGTGCTTTTGCCGCAGCCGCTCGGCCCGACCAGACAGACGAACTCGCCCGCCGCGATGCTGAAAGTCAGCGGGCCAAGCACCGCCAGCGGGATACTGCTCGTCTTTCCCGGCGCGGCATAGCTGACCGCCACCGCGCGCCCGCCGATCTCGACGCTCATGATCCGGTAGTAGCCTCAGCCGTCGCTGCTTCAGTTACTTCAGGCGTGGCTGCCGCTGAGTTCGGCACGAAATCGTTGGTGTAAGCGGCGCTCAGGTCATCGACGGGCGCGGACAGCACCTTCGTCTTGATCAGCGCATCCTCGGTCGTCTGCCAGGCCGCCGCGTCGCTGTAGCCGAGGCGATCCGTATCCCAAAGATCAATCGAGGTCAGCAGCACGCGCAGTTGCAGCAGCGTCGGCGCGTCGAACTGTCCCGCCAGCGTTGTCAGCAAATCCGCCCGCGACTTGGCAATGGCATCACGCGCAGAATTGGTCGTGAGGAACGTATCCTGATCGGCTGCCGCTTGCGTCAGCGCCATTTTGAGCGCGTCGGGCAGCGGCAGGCCATCGACGTACTTGA
>DASZXN010000100.1:0-4080 GCA_035545875.1 Phototrophicaceae bacterium | reverse complement strand
AGCAGGCAACGCCGCAATCCAAATGTTCTCGATGACTGTTTGCGCGATCAGGAAGATCAGCGCGACGGTAATGGCGTCGGCGGCGGCGCTGAGAATGATCGCGTACCACTGGAAATTCTCGCCGCCCGTGATTTTGCTGACGGCAGAGAGCATCAGGGTAAAGAGCGGCGTGGTCGTGCCGAGCGTGTACTCGCCGGGGTTGTAGACGAAGCCGTCGCCTTCGACAATGTTGCGGCTGTAGCGGAAGGTGATGAAGGCGTCGTCAATGGTGCGCGGGCCGGGGATGATGCGCGCGGCGATGGTGATGACGATCAGCGCGGCGATGATGATCGCTTGCTTACGGTTGATCACGGGAGTCCTCAGTATCGATTTTGCGCTGGTGATGATCTCTGGCGGCCTTCAGGAAATCCTCGGCGGCGGCGGCTTTGCGAGCAGCCTTCGTGTGCGGATCGGCAGGCTGCGCTGGCTTGGGCGCTTGGGGTTGACGTGGCGCTGATACCAAGCCTGCGCCGATTTCCCAAATCGCGCTGAGAACGAGGACGATCAGCGCGGCGATCAATCCGGGGCGCGCGATTTGATCAACGGGATCGACGTAGCCGGGCGTGGCGAAATACGGGACGACACCACCGCCCGTCGAGGCGACCAGCGCGTCGAACTCCGGTGACATGACCGTATCGACGCGGGTGTAAAGCCAGAGCGGTCGCTTGAGCAGCAGGGCGGCAGTCACGTAGTCGCTGATCTGATCGACCTGATCAGAATAGCTAAAGAGCAAATTCTGGCGATTCTTCGCCTCAGCGATGAAATTCGGACTGACGAAATCCGGGATGCGATAGGTCGCAATCGATGAATCGGAGACGAGGCAGGTGTTGCATTTGGATGAAGGCGGCTTGGTCACGTCATTACAGAAACACTGGCGCTGATCGCTGTTGTCATTGTCAGGCAAGCGCAAGTCATAGGCGAGAATTACTTCGCCGCTCGCGCCGATCACCTGCGCGTTTCCAGTTATTTGCACGGGTTCGCTGGAATAGCGCCGTCCGGTCGGGTTGGGCGCAGTGAAATTGAGCAGCAGGACAATCGCGGCCAGCGCGACCAGCAGCGCGACGACAAAAATCAGACGGCGAAGCAGCTTCATATGGTCTTCTCAGAAACGGGTTGCCAACATACCTGTTATAGCGCGATTCGCTGGGGGATTGCGTTGAGGCAGGCAGCAGGGCGCGTGAAATCGGCGTGAATTGTGCGGGTGAGGGCATGGCACGCCATGCCCCTACATTGACGGTCTGCGGCGCGGCAAGTACCATAGGCGCTCGGAAAGGACACGGCTTATGCTTCTGAGCGATTACCAATGGTCGAATAACCCGCGCGGGCTGCACGTTGCCTCGGCGTATGAGTCGCCGCCGGATTACTCGCGCTGGACGAGTCCCAGGATGGGCTGGATCAAGATGATCGCGGCGGGCGTCGAGTATGCCGACGACGCCGAGTATTTTCTCGCTCATGGCGTCACGCCGATTGTGCGCCTCTACAACCCGAATTATGGCGCAGGCCCGTTCGATCAACGGTTGCAAGGGATCGTGCGGACGTTCGTCGCGTCGGGCGTGAAGTGGTTCGAGTTCTACAACGAGCCGAACCTCGGCGTCGAGTGGCCGCAGGGCTTCGATCCCTCGTGGCAGGACGCAACCAACGTGATCCGCCCGATGATGGAGAACTGGCTGCTGTTCGCGGAGTACGTGATCAGCGAGGGGGCGTATCCGGGCTTTATCGCGCTGTCCGAGAGCGTCGATCCGCGTTATGCGACCGTTCCCTGGATGGATGCTTTCCTGACGTATCTGGCGCAGAACGACCTCGACCGTTTCCGCGCGATTCTGGCGAACGGCTGCTGGTGCGCGACCCATCCCTACATCTACAACCACTTCTATCAGGAGGGCAGCGGCGGTCAGCCACGCGCGCCGGGCGTCGAGACGGCCAACCAGGGCGGCTGGCACTTCGAGTATCCCTACGATCCGATCTCACAGTCCGCCGATCCCGGTCGCACGGTTTACGGGGGCACACCGCAAACGCCGTATGGCGATCCGAACGGGCTGACGGCAGTCGGGCGCATGTTCAACGAGCGCTGCGCGACGATGTTCGGGTCGCAAGCGATCCCGGTGGTGGGCACGGAAGGCGGCATTTTTCCCTTTCGCGACAATACCTTTCAGCAGGACGCGCGCTATCCCGCTTACAACGAGCGCAGCCAGGGAGAGGCGACGCTGGCGATGTTCGAGTGGATTGCCAACGAAGCGCCTGACTGGTTCTTCGGCCTGTGCCTGTGGAAAGAGGACGAATATTACCTGCCCGGCGCGGTTCCAGCGATTGATCGCATGGGGGGAACCGCGCCCGTCTACAAGGTCGTGCCGAACACGCCGACAATGGGCAGCGGGATTCCCGTGTCGGGCACGCCGACGCCGATTGGCCCCGGCCCGATTCACGGGCAGGCCGATTTTCACATGATCCTGCTGGGGCCAGGACTGGACAGTAAGTGGTTTTTCGACACGGCGCAAGCCTACTGGAATCTGTTTCGTCCGATGGTGACGACCCACGAGGAACTGATCCAGTTGATTCCGCAGACCAAAAGCCTCGCTGTGACCGTGATCGCCACGCCCGACACACTCGACCTGATGCAGTCGCAGATCAAGGATCGTTATGCGAACATCTGGTACGACCCGATCAGCGCGACCTCGATTGACGATGTGGCGGCGACGTTCAACCTGCGCGTCAGAGTGAATCGGCGCTTTGGGTGATATACAGTGGCTTTGCCCTCATCCCCTGCCCCTTCTCCCTCAGGGCTGAGGAGAGGACAGGTTTGGAAAAGGGTTGCAAAGAAGAGGTTCATCATTCACACTGGCAAGCGACCAAGCAAACCAGAGGGAATGATGAACTATCACCTACTGTACCAGTTAGAAACGGCGCTGTCAGCCCATTTGCCCAGTCTGAATAGCTGGCAACAAGCGAACGTGGCGTTGTTTAGCTATGGGGTAATTGCAGCGGAAGGGTGTCAGCAAGGAGAAATTGCACGGCAAGTCAGTTGTGCTGAGCAGATAGACAGTACCAGCCGACGCTTCAGGCGCTGGCTGGATAATGAAGCACTCGACCTGAACCGCTTTTTTCAAAACTGGAGTCGCTGGGTGGCGGAAGCGGTCGGGAGTGCGAGTCTGACCTTATTGGTGGATGAAACGAAACTGCATGACCAAATTGGGGTCATGCTGGTGGGGTTAGCCTGGGAAGGGCGTTGTCTGCCGCTGGCATGGCGGACTTACCGAGCGAACCAGCACGACGCTTATCCGAGTGAAGGGCAGGTGGGCATGATTGAGACGCTGCTCCAGCAGGTCAAAGCCGGGATAGGTAGTCAGCGTCAAGTGTTGGTACTTGCCGACCGAGGCATTGGCTGTTCACCGGATTTATGTCGCGCAGTGGCGGCGCTGGGTTGGCACTATCTGTTTCGGGTCACCAGTCAAACGAAGGTGGTGACAGAGACAAGCGACTACACGATTGCGCAGCAAGTGCAGCCCGGCGAGATTTGGGCACAGTCCGGCATGGTCTTCAAACAGCGAGGACACATTCCCGCCCATGCCCGTGCCTTGTGGGGTGTCGGCTATGAGCAACCTTGGGCGTTGGTCACCAACGACGCTCGCCTGACCGGTTCGGAGTATGCTCGACGCAACTGGCAGGAGCAGAGTTTCCGCGACCTGAAAAGTGGCGGCTGGAAATGGGGGGAGAGCCGCATCCGCTCGCCCCGCCATGTCGCCCATCTGCTCGTTCTGCTCGCCATCGCCTATACTTGGGTCATTGCCTTCGGCAGTCAAGCAGTCGCACAGGGCTGCGCTCAACCGCTCGTCCGCCGACCCGATGGCTCGCGTCGACGGCTCTGGAGCTTGTTTAAGGAAGGTTTACGTTACTTTGTTCAAGTCGTTCAGCGCCACACTCTCTGTCCGAGTTTCATTTTTATCCCCGACGCACGCTGTCTCTGAAACCTGTCCTCTCCTCAGCCCTCAGGGAGAAGGGGGCAGTCCCGCGCCGTGAGGGAGAGAGATTGAGGGGTGTGGGTGA
>DASZXN010000099.1:0-2939 GCA_035545875.1 Phototrophicaceae bacterium | reverse complement strand
GAGGGTGGCAGCGTCGGTGATGCCTGACTCGCTGGCGCGGTTGTCGGCGTGAACGTCGCGCTGCTAGGTGTGGAAGTCGTACTGCCGGGCGTCGCGGTGATCGGGATCAGCAGGAGTTCGCCCACGTAAATCAGGTTCGGGTTGACGAGTTGGTTGGTCTGCATGAGCGCCGTCGTGGTCGTGCCGAAATGCGCGGCGATACGCCCCAGCGTATCGCCCTGCACGACGATATAGGTCTCGTAAGTCGGCGGCGGCGTGCCATTCCCCTGCGCCAGTACCCCCGAACTCAGCAGTAAGATGAGCAGGATGCTGCTTACCAGCCGTTTCATGCCGATTGACCTGTGTGCCTAGTATGCCGGGATGTTGATCAGCATACCCCAGTAAATCTGATCGGGATTGCTGATGTTGTTATAGTTGGCGAGCGCCTGCACGGTTGTGCCGAATTTCCAGGCGATGATCGCCAGCGTGTCCCCCGGTTTGATCCAGTACTGGGTCGCGTGATTCGGCGGCGGATAGCCCGTGTTGCCGTTGCCGCCGGGGATATAAAGCGACATCCCCGCGTAAATCTGGTTCAGGTTGTAAATGTGATTGGCCTGTGCCAGCGTCCAGGGTGAGACGCCGAAATAGCCGGCGATCCTGGCGAGCGTGTCGCCCCAGCGCACGACGTAGTAGTTACTGTTGGCAGGCGGTGGATAGGAACCGCCGGGGTTGCCACCATAGGGGATCACGAGCCGCATCCCCGCCCAAACGATGTCCGGGTTCCAGAGGTGATTGGCCGAGGCGAGCGCCTGCACGGACACGCCGTACATCGCGGCGATGCTGCCCAGTGTTTCGCCGCGCTCGACGATATGGATCGTCTGCCCGCCGCCGTACTGGGCGAACGCAGGCGCGAACGACGCCAGCAGCAGTGTCAGCACACAAGCTATCAGTATAATACGACGCATGACGACCCTCCTACGACGCAAATATATAATTCGTTATGCCGAAATGACGATATTCGGCAGCCTTTCTTTCACTATAGCATAGGAAATGCGTTTTGGACGCGCCGCCCATATGAAAATCGTAAAAAGTTAGAAATCGGTTTGAAGAATGAGCACATTTTGCAGTGAGAAGGGAAACTGCTGTTGGTGCAGGAGGAGCAAAGGCGAGCGTTATTCGGCTCCGCGACAATGGGCGCAGCTTGGCGCAAAATTGACCTCGACCCGCCGTTGGTTTTTTCGCTCAGGTTATTTACTATTGAGTGATACCCGCGCTTTGACAACAACAAGGCAGACCTCATGAAAACACAACATCTCTTTTACCTATCGATTTGCGTGATGGTGATCCTGATCGGGGCGTTGACGACGCAGACCGCGCAGGCGGACAGCTATTTCTGGCGCTGGACAACCCCGCTGCCAGCGGCTACTTGCAGTTACGATGGCGTTATCTGGGTCGATGCCCTGAATGTCCCCTACGAATACAATCTTCCAGCAGGCGCGACCCTCGATGTCTACACCACTCTCAACGGCGTGACCAATTTCGTCCAGAGCGTGGTTGCGCCAAGTGGTAGTGGCAGCGACGTCATTCCTGAGATTCATGACGGACTTGATACAAGCTATCCCTTGACCTACTCGCTGCGCTATGACACCGTGATTGACAGTGAGGTTGTCTACAGCAGCACGCTGACCTTTACCTGCGGTGATGATGGTGTTGCCATCCTATCGCTGCCGCCAAGCAGCGGCAGTGTTGGTTCCTGTCTGGATGTTCCCGTTGGATCGGTCGTCGGACGGTTTACGTCGGACGCGGTGCTGGAGTGGGCGCCGGGTAAGGACACCCAGCCGAATGCCGTCGTTCCGTCGGGCGAAGCGGCCTGGGTTGTGGGGGTCGATGCGACGGGAGCCTACTACAAGATTATCTGGGCATGTACCTATCGCTGGGTTCCGGTTGGGACCATGGGGCCGAATTACGATGATGTCTGGCGGGGAGAACCGCTGCCTACGAACGTCGTCAGCTAAGGCGATAGAACGATAACTGCTGCTGCCGCCCGATTCACAAGGCGGCAGCATTCCTCTACACTCGGTTTTGTCACTTTTGCCCTATAAAATTCTACAACCTGTGTAAGCGCGGGATTTCGCTGGCCGCGCTCAGTTTTGGTTGATGAAATTTGGCTATTTCCGCCAAGCAAAACTTATGCTTTTTGTCTAATTTTGCCGCGCAAGATCGCCAGCAGCCTTCCTATAATGACGACCTTATCACCATTTAGTAAGTTTTCAACAAGCGGAGTAACGCCTATGGCTACGATGGAATCAAGCAAGACCCTGGGACTGACGCCCCCCGCGGATGTCGCCAGCTCTCCGGCGGCTTTGCTCAAGTGGGCGCGCGAGAACGGCGTCAAGGAAGTCGATGTCAAGTTTGTCGATATTCGCGGCGTGATGCAGCACTTCAGCCTGCCGATGGTCAATTTTGAGGAAGACGCCTTCACGCAGGGGCTTGGCTTTGACGGTTCCAGCATTCGCGGCTTCCAGACGATTGATCAGTCGGATCTCAACCTGATTCCCGATCCATCGACCGCTTTTATCGATCCCATTCCCGCGACTCCGACTCTCAGCTTCATGTGCGACGTGGTGGACATCAACGGCGAGCCGTATGCGCGTGACCCGCGCGGCATCGCCAAGCGTGCTGATGCCTATCTGAAAAGCTCCGGCATTGCCGATGTCGTCTACTTCGGGCCGGAAGCCGAGTTCTATATTTTCACCAGCGCGAGCTTCGATACCACTTCGAACGGTGCGTTCTACGAAGTCGATTCAGCCTCCGGTTTCTGGAACACCGGCGCGAACGGCGGCCCGAACCTGGCCTATCGTCCGCGCATCAAGGAAGGCTACTTCCCAGTTCCGCCGACCGATAAGCTGCAAGACCTGCGCTCGGAAATGGTGCAGGTGCTAATGTCGTGCGGCATCGAC
>DASZXN010000098.1:0-5586 GCA_035545875.1 Phototrophicaceae bacterium | reverse complement strand
CATTCTGGAGAGCGATCCGGCGCAGGCACGCCAGATCGCGCGCAAGTTCCTCGATTTCTACCTGGGCGCGCCCAACTACACCAACAACTTTGAGCGCGAAGGTTTCACCGAAGCCGACATTGCCAACGGCGGCAGCGACCGCCTGATCGACGCGCTGGTCGCGTGGGGCGACCTGTCGATCATTCGCGCGCGGATTGATGCGCATCTGCAAGCAGGCGCGAATCACGTCTGCCTACAGGTCGTCACCGCTGACCGCGAGTCGTTCCCGCTGGCCGAGTATCAGCAGTTGGCGGCGTTAATCTCATGAGAAAAATCTTCCTGCTGCTGGCGCTGATCATCCTGAGCGTCAGTTCGGCAGCGGCACAATCGTCAACGCCTGCCGCAACACCCGACACGCCACAGCCCGGAGCGCCCGGTATTGGCGACCCGCTCTATCCCGATTTCGGCAACGGCGGCTATGACGCGCAGCACTACACGCTCGATCTGACGGTCGATCCCGCCAGCGACACGATCACGGGCGACGTGACCATGCAGGCGGACGCCACGCAGGATTTGAGCGCCTTTGACCTCGACTTCATGGGCTTCCAGATCGACTCGATACAGGTCAACGCACAGCCCGCGACCTTCACCCATGACGGTCACGAACTGGCGATCACACCCGCCGCGCCGATCCCGAACGGCAGCGCTTTCACCAGCGAAGTCCGCTATCAGGGTGTGCCCCAGTCGATGACTTCCTCGGCTGTACCGATTCAGACGGGCTGGATTCCTTATCGCGGTGCTGCGAACTGTCCGTGCAGCTACGCCCTGAGTGAACCGGACGGCTCGGCGGACTGGTTCCCGGTCAACGATCACCCGCTCGACAAGGCGACCTACACCTTTCAGGTCACTGTGCCCAAGCCCTATAACGTCGCCGCCAACGGCGATTTGAAGCAGATCATTGACAACGGCAGCACGACGACCACCATCACCGAAGTCACGGAGCCGATGGCGAGCTATCTGGCGACGGTGGACATTTCCCAGTTCGACATGGTGACGGAAACAGGCACGCACGGCGTCCCGATCCGCAACTACTTCGAGAAGGGCATCCCGCAGGCCACGCGCGACCTGTTCGAGCAGCAGGACGCGATGATCGGCTACTTCGAGACGCTGTTTGGCGCTTTTCCGTTCGACGTGTACGGCGCGTTGATGCTCAACACGCACACGGGCGGCGCGCTCGAAGCGCAAACGCTCTCGATCTTCGGCACGGACAGCGTTTCAGCGGACAACAATCAAAGCGAACTGGTGATCGCGCACGAGTTGTCGCATCAGTGGTTCGGCGACAGCGTGAGCCTCGCGGACTGGCAGGACATCTGGCTCAACGAGGGCTTCGCCACCTATGCCGAAGCGCTCTGGATCGAGCATACGGAGGGGAGCGCGGCTTTTCAGCGCTGGATCAGTTATTACTACGATCAGCTTCGCCAGAATGCAGCCGAGCCGCCCGCGAAGCCTGCGGCCAACGACCTGTTCAACGGCAGCGTCTACTATCGCGGCGCGCTAACGCTTCAGGCGCTGCGCACTCAAATGGGGGACGATCAATTCTTCGCGCTGCTTAAAGCGTGGGCGGCAGATCACCAGTACGGTAATGGGACGACCGCCGATTTCATCGCGCTGGCAAACCAGATCAGCGGCAGCGATTTGAGCGATCTGTTCAACCGCTGGCTTTACCAGACGCCGCTGCCGCCCGCTTCGGACGTTGGAATAAGCAGCCCAAGCTCATGATCGACCGGCGTATCCTGCGGCGCAGCTTTCCGCACAACGGGATCGAGCGGAGCTATCTGCTCTACGTGCCGCCGACCTATGATCGCGCGAGGCCGAGTCCGCTGCTGCTCGTCTTGCACGGCGGTGGCGGCACGGCGCGCTCGATGATCCGGCTGACCCTGGGCGGCTTGAATAATCTGGCCGATCAGGAAGGCTGCATTGTCGTCTATCCGAGCGGCGCAGGCCGCTTCTGGAACGATGGCCGCACGTTGAACGGCAGGCACTCCGAAGCCGACGACGTAGGCTTCCTGCACACGCTGATCGCCGCGCTGCTGTTCGAGTTCGCGCTCGATCCGGCGCGCGTCTACGTCACCGGGATGTCGAACGGTGGGCATATGGCTTATCGGCTCGGCTGCGAACTGGCCGATCAGATCGCGGCGATTGCTCCGGTCGCGGCGCTCATGCCCACTGAACTCGACTGCACGCCCAGCCGACCCATCGGCGTACTCGTAATCGCCGGGACGGACGACCCGCTCGTGCCCTACAACGGCGGCCCAGTCAAAGCTTTGTTCCGCGAGCGGGGTTACGTCCGTTCGGCTGAAGAAACAGCGCAGCTCTGGGCGCAGGCCAATGGCTGTGCTTCTCAATCACACGTTATGATGCTGCCCAGCGTCGATCCGAGCGACAGCACGCGGATTCGCGTCACGCAGTACGAAGGCTGTGCTGCTTCAGTCGCGCTCTACACCGTCGAGGGCGGCGGACACACCTGGCCGGGCGGGATGCAGTATCTCCCGCCGCGCATGATCGGTGAAACCAGCCAGCAGATCGACGCGAATCGGGTCATCTGGGAGTTCTTGCAGTCGGTTAGCCGGTAAAAAATGTAGGGGCGAGGCATGCCTCGCCCCTACGAAGAAATCTATAGCAAATGATTAGCGGGTGAGATTATTTTTTCACCAGCCAGCGATAGCCGTGCGGCGGCAGCGTGATACTCGAACTGGTCGGCGCGCTCCCGTCAAACGCATCGACGCAGGCATCCCAGTCCGCGAAATCGACGGTGCGCGGTTCATTCGAGAGGTTGTGGAAGGCGAACAGGCGCTCGTTGCCCGCGCTGCGCGAGAAGCAGAGCGTCTCTTTTGGCGTTTCCAACAGAAAATCGAGCTTACCCTTCGACAGAATCGGCATTTCCTTGCGCTTGGCGATCATCTTGCGGACGGCGTGCAGCAGCGAATTTTCGTCCGCCTGCTGCGCCGCCACGTTGACGGTCTGGAAGCCGTAGAGCGGGTCACGGATCGGCTGCGCGTACAACTGTCCCTGTGAACTGGAGAACCCGGCGTGAACCTCGTCCGCCCACTGCATCGGCGTGCGCACACCGTTGCGATCCGGCAGCGACACATCGTCGCCCATGCCGATCTCGTCGCCGTAGTAGAGGACGGGCGTCCCTGGCAAGGTGAACAGGAGCGAGTGCATCAGCTCGATTTTGGCGCGGTCGTTGTCGAGCAGCGGCGCGAGGCGGCGGCGAATCCCCAGATTGAGGCGCTGGCGCGCATCCGGCGCGTAGAAATCCCACATGAACTGGCGTTCTTCCGGCGTGACCATTTCGAGCGTCAGTTCGTCATGATTGCGCAGAAAGACCGCCCACTGACAGTTGTCGGGAATTTCCGGCGTCATCGCCGTCACGTCGATCACGGGGGTGCGATCCTGCTGCGCCAGCGCCATATAGAGGCGCGGCATCACCGGGAAGTTGAAGCAGATGTGCATTTCGTCGCCCTTGCCGAAATAGGGCAGCAGATCGTTCGGCCACTGGTTGGCTTCCGCCAGCAGAATCCGCCCCGGATAATTCGCATCGATGAAGGCGCGCAGTTCTTTCAAAAAGTCGTGCGTTTCAGGCAGATTCTCGCAGTTCGTCCCTTCACGCTCGTAGAGATACGGTACGGCGTCGAGGCGGAAGCCGTCGATGCCCAAGTCCATCCAGAATTTGACGGCATCCATCATCTTCTGACGCACTTCGGGATTGTCGTAGTTCAAATCCGGCTGGCTGCTGTAGAAGCGATGCCAGTAGTATTCGCTCGTCGGCGCGCTGTAGGCCCAGTTCGAGCGCTCGGTATCGAGGAAGATGATGCGCGCATCCTTATATTTCTCGGTGTCGGTCGTCCAGACGTAGTAATCGCGCAGCGGCGAGTCGGCGGAGCGGCGCGACTCCTGAAACCAGGGATGCTGATCGGAGGTGTGGTTCATGACCATATCGAAGATCACCTTCATGCCCCGGCGGTGAATTTCCTCGATGGTGATGATGAAATCTTCCAGCACGCCATAGGTCGGCTGAACGCCGTAATAGCTGGCAACGTCGTAGCCGTCGTCCTTGAGCGGCGAGGTGAAGATCGGCAGCAGCCAGATGCAGTCCACGCCGAGCCACTGCAAATAGTCGAGCTTCTGACGCAGCCCGGTGAAATCGCCGTGACCGTCGCCGTTGCCATCGTTGAAAGCGCGCAGATACAGTTCGTAAAAGATCGCGTTGTTATGCCAGTTGATCATATGCCATTCCGCCTGAAAGGTGATTGCCCGATTGTTTAAGCTCTAGTTTTAGCCTGTGACTGCATCTGTCGTCAAGAAGTGCAGCACCATTTCACCATAAATTGACCATCCCGACACGCTCATTTGACGTTTAAGTGTATAGATGCAAAACAACGTTACACTGGACATTCAAATCTCAAGGAGGGTGTTCAAATGCGCAAATACCTCGTGTTCCTGCTCGCGCTCGGCCTGCTGACGCTGTTCGCGGCTCCGACCAGCGCGCAGCAGACCAATATCATCGCTGACGGCCTGAACAACCCGCGCGGCCTGTATTTTGACGATAACGGCGTCCTCTGGATCAGCGAAGCCGGGACAGCAGGCGACTTCAGCGGGCAGGTCGAAGGACTCGGCGCTGTTCAATTCGGCGGGACGGCACGGGTATTGACCGTTCAGCCGGGGCAGGCGGGCGCAAAATTCGCTGTCGGTGGGCTGCCGAGCGCGCAGGGTTTCGACGATATGATCGGCGTCAACAGCATCTATGCCAACAAGGACGGCCTCTGGCTTGTGACCGGGTTAGGCCCATTGGCTGAACCGTTTGACGAATCGGTGCTCAACCTCGATCCCAAGACGTTTCGCGTCAAGCAGACGATTGATCTCTACAGCTTCGAAGAAGCCAATAATCCCGATCAAGACGTGAAGATGTCCGATCCGGTTGATATTGTGCAGGCCGACGACGGCACGTATTACATCGCCGACGCCAGCGGCAACGACGTGCTGACGTGGACAGCAAAGGACGGCCTCAAGCTGTGGCACGTCTGGATGGATTTGCCCGTGCCGACCTCGATTGACATTGGGCCGGATGGCAACATCTACGTCGGCTTCCTCTCGCCGTTCCCTTATGATCCGGGCAGCGCGCGCATCGAGGAATGGTCGCCCGATGGCAAGCTGCTCAAGACCTTCAGCAACCTGACCGCCGTTACCGACGTGCTGGTCGATGACAGTGGCAAGCTCTACGCCGTCGAGATGGCGAGCGGTTACGGCGATACGGGCTGGATTCCCGATTCGGGCAGCGTCGTTCAGGTGACGGACAGCGGCACGACGCCCGTTGCGGAAAATCTGGCCTATCCCTATCGCATGGCCGAATCCTCGAACGGCGCGCTGGTCGTGACCGTCGATTCAGCCTTCGAGCAGCCTGGTGACGGCAAGGTCATCCTGATCAGCGGCGAACTGCCGACGCTCGCCAGCACCGCCGAAGCGCCGAGCGGCGCTGAAACGTCGAACGGGACAGTCGAAGCCCCCAACAGCACGCCCGAAGCGAGTTCGTAATCACATGGCGAT
>DASZXN010000097.1:0-6554 GCA_035545875.1 Phototrophicaceae bacterium | reverse complement strand
GTAATATTTCGCGGATCAAAAAACGCCTCAATTCGGTTGGGGCGTTTTTAGGTTGGCGACTATTCGTAACCTGAGTTTCGGATAATGTGCGTTCGTAGGGGCACGACATGTCGTGCCCCTACAAGGGAAAAACCTGTTTCGCCTGAGGCTTACCCATAATTCACGTTATTTACTGTCCGAAATTCAGGTTTCGTAGGGGCGACCTGTCAGGTCGCCCTACACGATGCCTTCACATTCACTAGCTTCCCTTCGTGATCACCTCTGCGCCGCCCAGATAGGGACGCAGCACTTCGGGGATGATGACGCTGCCATCGGCCTGCTGATAATTCTCCAGAATAGCGATAATCACGCGCGGAGTCGCCAACCCACTGCCGTTGAGCGTGTGGACGTACTGCGTTTTCTTCGAGTCCTTCAGCCGATACTTGATGTTCGCGCGGCGCGCCTGAAATGCCTCGGTGTTGCTGCACGAGCTGACTTCCAGCCATTCCTTGCAGCCGGGCGAATAGATTTCCACGTCGTATTTCTTGCTGGCCGCGAAGCCGAGATCGCCCGTAACGATCTCCAGACGGCGGAAGGGCAGCTTGAGCGCGCGCGCGATGTCGCAGGCGGCCTCGGTGATCGATTCCAGTTCGGCGTAGCTGGTCTCCGGCGTCGTGAACTTGTACATCTCGACCTTCTCGAACTGATGCACGCGCTTGATCCCGCGCACGTCGCGCCCGGCGCTGGTCTTTTCCTTGCGGAAGCAGGGCGTATGGGCGACGTAGTAGAGCGGTAGCTGCGCTTCGTCGAGGATTTCGTCGCGGTGCAGGTTGGTGATGGCGACCTCGGCGGTCGGCAGCATGTAGAGATCGGCGTCTGGGTCGAAGTAGACGTTCTCGCGGAACTTGGGGAACTGCGCCGAGCCATAGAGCATGTCCTCTTTGACCAGGTAAGGCACGTAGAGTTCGGTGTAGCCCTTCGCTCGCGCCATGTCGAGGAAGAAGCTGATCAGCGCCCGCTGCAAGCGCGATCCCATCCCCTTGAGGATGTAGGCGCGCGATCCACCGAGCTTGACGCCGCGCTCGAAGTCGATGATGTCGAGCGCGGGGCCTAAATCCCAGTGAGCTTTCGGCTCGAAGTCGAATTGGCGGATTTCGCCTTCAGGCTTCCAGGGGATATTCGATTCCTCACTCGGAAAGACCGGGACGCTCTCGTGGGGCAGATTGGGCAGCCAGAGCAGATTTTCATTCAACTGCTCCTCGACTTCCTTAACACGCACGTTGATTTCTTCGACGCGCGTACCCATCTTGCCAACGGCGCTGTTCAGCGCTGCCAGCGCTGCTTCGCTGCTGATCGCGGCGGCAGCAGTGACGGGCGTATCGCCCGTCAACACGTTTGCCGCGCTGTCATAGTTGCCCGTATCGATCAACTGAGCGGCTTGCTCAGCCCGCGCTGCGCGGGTAGCGTCGTCAAGCTGCTTGTCGCCGCGCAGCCGACCGATGTTCTTGTTGAGCTTGTTGCGCGCCGCCTGAATCGTCTCGGATTCAGTCAGCAGGGCGCGGCGCTGTTTGTCGAGATCGACAATCGTATCGACGCGCGCCGCCGCGTCGGGATCGTTGAGCTTGAGAATTTGTTCCTTGACCCATTCCGGCTGCTCACGGATCAGGGTAATGTCGATCATGGTGCAGCAACTCCTTGTGGTGAGAGATGGTTATTGGTTATTCGTAGGGACGCGATTTATCGCGTCCGTTTGCACATAGGTCGATTTCGGGCACGATATATCGTGCCCCTACGATAATGACATGTCTGCGTGTTCCGTCGGGCGGCCCCTACTCGGATTTCGAGTCCTCCGGTGGACGCCGCTCGCGCTCGATAATGCGATGCGGCCTGGTATCTTCATCGTTATCGGGTGGCAGCGGGCGCGTGAAATCGGCATACAGGCGCACAATCGCCAGCGCCAGCCCGATGACAATGAACGCGATCACGAGCGCGCTGAAAAAATCCGGCGTCAATGAATGGATGAAATCCGCCACCGTTTCCTCCTACGCAAACAAAAACGCCTCCCCGACCGTTGGGGAGGCGCAGCAAATCGACCAGCGGTGCGGGTTGACGTTGCTTAACCGGAAGACGAAGCGCCGTCGCGCCAGGCCGGGAGCTTCAGGCTGAACGTCGTGCCGACGCCTTCTTCGCTGTCAAACCAGATGCGACCGTTCATCGCCTCGATCTCGTTCTTGCACAGGTACAGGCTTAAGCCGTAACCAAATTCGCCCATGACTTGCGGCTGGCGCGAGCGCATAAACGGCTGAAACACCCGCTCGCTCTCCGATGCCCGGATACCATAGCCCTCGTCAATCACGTCGATCTGGACGGTGTTGTCCCGATTGGTGTAGGCGGCGATCTTGATCGGCGAGCCGCGCATACTGTACATGATAGCATTGCGCAGCACGTCCCGCAAGATTTGCGTGAGCTGGTCAGGCGCGACGGCGGCGGCCAGCTTTTGTGGGATGACCGGGATGATCCGCTTGCGATGCTCGCCCGTGTCGCTTTCGGGATCGACCAGCTTGATCTCGTCGATCACTTCGAGAAAATCCTCCATGAAGTCCGAGATGACTGTCCGCCGCGTCGTCAGCTTGATTTGTTCGCGTACCTTGCCCGTGCGCACGCGCTCCAACCGCTCGACCAGATCGGTCAGCGTGCGCAGGCGATCCATGTGGATGTCGATCACGCGGGTGAAGCCGGTGATGCGCCGCGCGAGCATCTCGACGGTTTCGTTCGGCTTGGCGTGGCTGACGCTCTGCATGATCAGGTCGGCATGGCCTTCGGTCGCGTTGACGACCTCGCGCACTTCTTCGAGGTATTTCTCCATCAGGTCGGCAATGGCTGACCAGTCGGGCGTTTCAATCGTGACCATCGTGTACGCTTGATCGGCAATGCGCAGCGCCGAAATCCAGCAGGGAACCCGCTCGCCGGAGCGGTAGATGTGGAAGCGCATCGGCTGGTTCAACTGAGCGGCGAGTGTACGCGCCGTATCGACCATTTTGGTCGGGTCAGTCAGACGCGAATTGAACAGCAGTTCCGCCGCGACCCAGCCTTCCGCACGAATCAGCTTGAGGTCTGCGCCGAGGATCGCGCGGGCGGCGGCGTTTTCCTGCACGAGACGGTTGGCGCTGTCAAAGATCAATACACCCTGACTCAGCCCATCAAGGACAACCAGACTGTCCAATCCCTTGTTGGTGATCACACGTGCCCCCCGTCAATGCCGCGACCTCGCATTGTCTTATTTTAAGCGCATTTCATACTTGCGCACGTCAACGTTTGGCAGGCGCATCCCTGACGTTTGGGCTAGGCATCCCATGATTACAATCCGGGTGAAGCGGGCGAGGCACGCCTCGCCCCCATTCGCATCAAGTTAAGGTTTTTGATCTTGCCCTCATCCCCTACCCCTTCTCCCGCCGCTTCGCTTATGGAGAAGGGGAGAAAGCAGGCCGGGTTTTTAATGTCCCGCTCCCTGAGAGCGTTTCTGGAAAGCGGGAGAAATACCGCCCATTCGAGGGAGTTTTCAGAAACCCTCTGAGGGAGAGGGATTGAGGGTGAGGGCTTCACTTGATGCCTATGGGCGAGGCACGCCTCGCCCCTACAAAATACAATCTGCGCCTTTGTATTTACACAGTCCTCAGCCCCCAGCCCTCAGTCCTGTTTTTACTCAGCCCTCAGCCCTCGATACTCAGCATTTCTCTTATGCTATCCAATGCCAGGTGACGAAGCGCGCGATGAACAGCAGCGCCAGCGCCGCCGAGATCACATAGAGGATCGCCTGCTTGTACCAGCGATCCGCCCATGCGCCGAGCAGGATATAGAAGGGGAAGATCACTGCGCCGAAACGCGGCATCCCGATCAGCGTGCCGCTGGCAATCGGGATCAGCAGCGCCACGAGCGCAAACACGCCCCACAACCGCGTTTTCGCGCGTGCCAGCAGCAGGATCGCCAGCACGAGGTAGAACAGCGTCAGGATCAAGTCAAGCCGCGAGAGCGGCGCGCCGTACCACGAGACGGTTTGTCCGCTGAAATAGACGGTAAATGCCTGTATCGGCGTTCCCGCGACCCGGTTCCAGACGGAAGCGTAGGTCTTGAAATAGGCGAACGGATCGCCAACGGTCAGCCCTGCCAGCAGGATGTACCCGCCAAACAGAATCGGTGGGATGAAGGCGAGGATCACGCGAATGAATCTCGACCTCACCCCCGACCCCTCCCTGAAGTCGGGGAGGGGAGAAAAACCAGACACACTTTCTGGGGCTGGCGCTCCAAACAGACTGCGTTCGCCGTTCCAGGCATACCACAGCAGCGGCAGAAACAGCGCCACGCCCACCGAGCGCGTCAAACAGGCAATCGAGGCGCAAACCACCGCCAGCACGAAGCGATCCTGATCGAGCAGCCAGAAGGTCAGCAGCGAGAGCAGCAGAAACAGCGACTCGGTGTAGACGCCTGAAAGGAAGATGCCAATCGGCGAAATAAGCAGCAGAATCGCGCTGACCCACGCCGTTCGTCGGTTGAAATGCGTCAGCGCCAGATCGAACAGCAGCAGCAGCGCGATCAGCAGGGCGACGTTCGACACGGCCAGCCCGCCGACCGTCGCGCAGGTGCTCAAATAGGGCGAGGCGAGGCAGCCTGTACTGGTCAGGCCGCTGACCGCGTGAAGCGCCAGCGGATAGACGGGCAGGAAGGCCATATCGTCGGCGGGCTTGCGCTGGTTCAGCCAGTCGTAGCCATAAGTGCCAATCGTCGCGTAAAAGCCCGCGTCCCAGCGATACCACATATCGAGCGCAGGCGTGAGCGCGTTTTTGTCGAGCAGATGTGTGAACTGGTCGCCCTCGTTGGACTCCAAAAAGCGCAGCGACAGCACGCCTGCTGCCGTGATTGCTGCCCGCGTGATCAGGAAGGCGACGATCAACAGCAGTACAGCGCGCCGTGTGATCGTGTTTTTGTAGGGGCGAGGCACGCCTCGCCCTTCATTCGCGGCCTGTTGAGAGGCTAGACTGTTTTGCGCCACGTATATTCCGGCTTGTAGCCCAACATCCGGCGCGCTTTGTCGATGCTCAGGAGCGTCTCGTGATCGCCGACACCTTCGCGCAGCGGCACGCCCGGAAAGATTTCAGCCATCAATTCACGGTTCGGACGGTTCATGCAGGTATCCGCCGCCGCGATGATGAACGACTCCGATCCCTTGATGTCGGCTTCCAGACCGAGGCGGCAGGCTTGCGCTACGTCGCGCGCATCGACGTAGCCCCACAGATTCCACTTGCGCACCAGCGGGTCATTCTGCCACGTCGAGAAGCGCTCGTAATCGTGTGGTTCCATCACGTTGGAGAGGCGTAAATTGATGAAGGGGATGCCGCTCCAGCGGTTCATCTGCTGCGCCATGACTTCGCCGAGCACTTTCGAGAGCGCGTAGCTCGATTCGGGATAGAGCGGCGCTTCCTCGTCGATGGGTGCGTAATGCGGCTTCTGGCGATCAAAGGGCAGGCCGAGCGTCGTTTCGCTGCTCGTCCAGACCACGCGCTTGAGGCCGAGCGTGAGCGCTGCCTGAAAGACGTTGTAGTTGAGCGCGCTGTCCACGCGGAACGTGTGTTCTTCGGTGTACAGCCCCGGCGCAGGGATCGCTGCCAGATGCACGACCGCCTCCGCGCCTTGCAGCACTTCGATGGCCTCGCCGTACTGCGTCAGATCAGCGCGCAGAAACGGGCTGATCCGCTCGGCAGGCGGATTCGTATCGACGTTGAGCACGTCGTAGCCATGATCGACCAGATCGCGGACGACGGCGCGTCCAGCCTTGCCACTTCCCCCGGTCACGACAATTTTCGGCATAACGTCTCCTCACAAATATTCGATGTGATTTTCTATATCTTCCGGTGTAAGTATTTCGTGGATCAGGAGCAGACGACGCAGAATTTGCCTAAGGTGTTCGCGTCTGCGGCTTATAATAGAGAATTCCTGCATGTGACTCACCCCGAGCATGGAGTTTCAAAAAATCGCTGTCTTGCGTGACGATGACTCGTTTTTCGGCGCGTGCAAACGCCAAATGCTGCTCATCTTTCCAGCCGATATGATCAGCCTCAGCAGTGGTCAAAACATCGATTTGGCGTGTTCGCAGCCCTTTGGCGATCTGGTTCTCGACATTTTCATCCAAGTAAAAGCGAATGCTAGTCATCGTCATCGTTGATCAGGTTCGGTGGCAGCTTCGATAGCTGATCTTCAAACAGCGCCTCGACAAATTCATCTTCGTTATGGATGGCTTGCCGGATTTCTTCCAGATGCTCGAATGCAAATGTCAGCGCCGCATGTATTTCTGCGAGTGAGAGATTATAACGTTCGGCAATTTCATCATCGCTCATGCCCATCAAGTCGTACCACACATAGACGTGACGAACTTTAATCCGTCGTCCAGCAATGCAAGGTTCACCTCCGCAAACGCCCGGCGTCTGTGTAATGTGCGCATCTGTGACGTTGTAGACAGTCATCGAACGATGCTCCTGTTCAATATTCGCAGACCATTATAACGCGGATGGATAACAATGCGG
>DASZXN010000096.1:0-10487 GCA_035545875.1 Phototrophicaceae bacterium | reverse complement strand
TACTCGTCGCGGTCACGGTTGCGCGCGATCAGCCGCGCCAGCGGGACAATCGCCGCCACGCTCAACAGCGAAGCCAGCGCCGAGAACATGCGCATGGCGACCGCCGTCGTCCCGGTCAACTGAATCCAGAGGTGCAGCAGCCAGAAATACAGCGGCGGATGCACGTCCTTGACGGCGATCCAGGCGATCATGTTGGGCTGCTTCTGGTTCCAGTAGGAGATGCCCTCGTCGAGCCACATGCTCTGGTCGCCGATGTGGAGGATGCGCCCGGTCGCTGCCAGCAGCAGGATCAGGGTGAGCAGAAACATCCAGTTGCGTTCGATGAAATTGGCCGAAATCGTCAGCAGGGTTTTGGGTTTTGAGCCAGACGTTGAGACAGGAACGGACAGAGAGGCCAATCAGATTTCCTTTACCAAAGTCCAGAACTAACAACCAACAGCGGAATCCCCGCCAATGATTACCGCGCGCGCCGTTCTGCGCAAGGCTAAAGTTTCGAGCTAAAGCGGGTGCAGTAAGATCACGGGGATGGTGCGCCCTGACGTTTGGACGTAGGTTGCGAAGCGTTTGTCTGCGTCGATAAACTGCTGATAGAGCGCGTCGTGTTCCTGAGCGCTGGCGACTTCGGCGCGAGCGCTGATCTGCTTGTCCATTACCTGAAGCTGAACCGTTGGGTTCGCTTGCAGATTGAGAAACCAATTCGGCGGCTTTGGCTGACCATTGTTCGAGCCGACGACCATATAGCCATCGCCGTGCGGCAGATAGCGCAGCGGCGTCGTCCGCGCCTGCCCCGATTTGCGCCCGGTGGTCGTCAGCAGCAGAATGTGCGCGCCGCCCAGATTGCCGCCGAACCTGCCGCCCGTCCGTCGGTACATACCAACGTGAAAGTCGATAAACAGCCGCGTCAACGAGGCCATGAGCCATCCTTCATCTGTCTGCACAGGCGTTAAGGGTAACGGATTTTCGGCGCGGAGGGTATACTGGAACGCTATGAAACTCCTGTTCCTCGTCTCATCGCTCGATTTAACGCAGCCCTTCAGCGCCACGCCCGCGTGGTGGCAGTTGCTGAAAGGGCTGTACGAGATCGGCGTTGAGGTGATCGCCACGCCCTATCAGGGGCCAGCGATTGAATCGCTCTGGTGGCGTGCCGCGCCCAATCCCGCGCAGTTTTACGGCGATACGTTCAACGCTGCCCGTGAAACCGTTCGCAAGATCATGCCATCGTCCGTAGGGACACGACATGTCGTGCCCCTGCCAAATTCGCAACCGGATCGCGGGGATGATCCTGATGATGAATCCGCGATGGATCGGTTGACGCGCCGCGCCGCGCAAACGCTGGTTGCTCCGCTGTGGCTGAAGCATCTGGATCGCCTGCTGACGCGCGAGCCGGACATCGATGCCGTAATCGTCCTGACCGCGCCGCTTAACCATCTGATCGGCGTCCCGGCGGAGCTTCAGCGCCGCCACCATAAGCCGATCTTCTACTATGACGGCGACGTTCCCGCCAGCCTGCCCAATATGCGCGGCTTCGCCACCGGTTTTCGCATCTATCAGGGCGCGGATTTAGCCGAATACACCGCTTTCATCAGCAACAGCTTGGGCGGCATCGACGCGATCAAACAGTTGGGCGCACGCGAAGCGCATCCGCTCTACTACGGCGCTGATCCCGACGTGTTCAGCCCGGTTGACGTACCTGCGCAGGACATCGACGTGTTTTTTTACGGACACGGGCGCGAATACCGCGATCAGTGGATCGACGCGCTGATCGCCGAGCCGTCGAAAGCATTATCAGAGGCGAAATTCGCGGTGCGCGGCACGAAACTCGGCGATCTCGGCAGCGCGACGACGCTGCCGTACCTGAGCTTCAGCAAACTGCGCGAGTACGCCAGCCGCAGCAGGATCAACCTGTGCATCACCCGCGCCGCGCACGCCAACGTGTTCGCGTCGTCGTCCTCGCGCCCGTTCGAGTTGGCGAGTATGGGCTGCTGCATCGTCGCCAACCCGTATCAGGGTATCGAGACGTGGTTCGAGCCGGGGAAAGAGGTGTTCGTCGTCAACTCGACCGACGAAGCGCTCGACCGTTACCGCTATCTACTCGCGCATGACGCGGATCGACTGGCGGCGGGACGCGCGGCACGCGAGCGCGTGCTCAAAGCGCATACGTTTCGTCACCGCGCGCGCGAACTGGTCGAAATTGTGAAAAAATATCAGTGAAACTGAACATCTAAATCAGCGGAGAAACACAATGCCAACCGTTCAAACGATGATCGACACGATCCTGAAAACCGTCCCCGGCGCGCCGATTGCTGATACGGTCGATGTCCTCAAATCGGGCGATCCGCAGCAGGAAGTGAAGGGCGTGGTCACGACCTTTCTGGCGACTCAGACTGTTCTGCAAAAAGCCATCGATCTCGGCGCGAATTTCGTCATCACCCACGAGCCGACCTATTACACGCACGTCGATAAGATCGACTGGCTTCAGAACGATCCGGTTTATCGTGCCAAGCGCAAGCTGATCGACGATCATCACCTGACGATTTGGCGCTTCCACGATCACTGGCATCGCCACCAGCCCGACGGCATCACCACCGGAGCGCTCAAGGCGCTCGGCTGGGAGCAGTACGCCGATGACGCGCGTCCGCCGCGCATTACGCTGCCGCCGACCACGCTCGCTGACCTGACCGCTTACGTCCGCCAGAAGCTCGGCACGACTCGCCCGCTGGTGATCGGCGAACCGGATATGCAGGTCAGCAAGGTGGTCTATGTCGCGGGTTCACCGGGCGGCGAATTTCAGATTGAACTCCTGCGCGGCGACATCGACGTGATGATCGTCGGTGAAACCCCCGAATGGCAGACGCCCGAATACGTCCGCGACGCCCGTTCGCAAGGGCAGCGCAAAGCGCTGATCACCATTGGTCACGAGGCGAGCGAGGAAGCGGGCATGGCCTACCTGGTCGAGTGGCTCCAGCCGCAGTTCCCCGGCCTGCCGATCACCCACGTCCCCAGCGGTGATCCCTACGCGCAGGGGGAGTAATTTGGCGCACGCTCAACTGCGCTTTTACGCGCATCTCAACGATTTTCTGGCTTACAAGCGCCGTCAGCGCCTCTTTCGTCACCGCTTTGACGGCCTGCCCTCGGTCAAAGACATGATCGAGTCGCTCGGCGTGCCGCACACCGAAGTCGCGCTGATTCTGGTCAACGGCGCTCCGGTCGATTTCAGCTATCACGTCCTCGATGGCGACCGCATCAGCGTTTACCCGGTGTTCGAGCATCTGGAACTGCCGCACGAATGGAGCGTCCAGCCGCAGGCCGCGCACGAGGCGCGTTTCGTCGCCGACGTGCATCTCGGACGGCTGGCGGCCTATCTGCGTATGGTGGGCTTCGACACACTCTACCCTGACGACTACCGCGACGAGGAACTGGCGCGCATTTCCAGCGCGGAAGATCGCATTTTGCTCACCCGTGATCGCGGCCTGCTCAAGCGCCGGATCGTCCAGCGCGGCTATGCCATTCGCTCGCCTGATCCCTGGAGGCAGCTTGAGGAAGTCATCAAGCGCTTCAATTTGTACGATCAGATTGCGCGTTTCTGCCGCTGCGCTCACTGCAACGGCGCGCTGGAGCGCGTCGATAAAGCTCAGGTCGCCACGCAGCTTCCAGCAAAAACGACCGAGTATTACGACGAGTTCCGGCGCTGTCTGGTTTGCGGCAAAATCTACTGGCGTGGCTCGCACTACGATCAAATGGATCAGTTTGTCGAGCGCATCCTGCGTGAGCGCGAAACTACAATTGGTAATCGTTGATCAACTAGATCGCTTGCGCCGCCCGACGTTCAAAACGTCGGGCTAAAAACCCCAAGCCTGCTGAAGCAGGCTGACCAATACCCCTCGTTTTGCCAGCCCTCTTTAGAGGGCTTGGGTTTCTTAGCCAGAGGCTTCGAGCCTCTGGCGACTTTTTCGCATAAGCAGAGGTAAGGATAAGGGCTATTTACGCGCTGTGGAACTCCGCCGTCGTCCCACCGACGATGATCACATCGCCGTCGCGCATGACGCGCCCTTTCTCCGTGACCGCCGTGCCATTGAGCAGCGTCCCGTTGGCGCTGCCGAGGTCGTAGATCACCCAGTTGGTGTCCACTTTGTCGATGCGCGCGTGTGGGCGCGACACCGAATGATCTTGCAGACAGATTTCCCAGTCGGCTTTGCTGGTCGCGCGTCCAATCGTGCTGCTCGGCTTGTCGAGCGCGAACGCGCTGCCGATCTGCGCGCCTGCGGTCAGTACGAGGCGCGGCCCGGTGATTACGGCGGTCATCTTTCCCGTCGATCCGCTGTGTACGTCCGCGTTGACTGCTGTGTCGCCGACCAGCGCCGTGAAATGGATCACCGGCACATACAGCCGAATTTCGTCGCCCGCGACCAGCGGATAAGCTGTCGTCAGGCGTTGATTGTTGACGAACACGCCGTTGGCGCTGCCCATGTCGGTGATCACGAACATGCCTTCGTAGTATTTGATCACGGCGTGCTGGCGCGAGACGTGCTGCTCCTTGATGACGATCTCATTGCCTTCCTGCCGTCCGATACTCACGCTCGCGCCTTCCGGCAGCGTGAGTTCCATCGCCTGTCCGGTCTGCGGATCATCCCAGGTCAGCTTTGCCAGCAGGGGCGTTGTCTCTACGGCGTTCATCATCGCTCTCGCAAACTAGTCCACAGGGTTTAAGTCGTCGCTAGCGGCGGGCGCGTGTCGCCGCTGCCGTTGAACTCACGAGCTGCCGTCCCCGAACAGGCTGTCGAAGGCGCTGTTCGGCTGCGTTTGCTCCAGCCCGCCGAGATCGCGGGCAATGTCTTCCAATAGCTTCGGCGCGACCCAGGTCACCGAATCGACCTGCACTGCCACCGCGCCCGCTTCCAGATAATCACGCGCATCCTGCGGCGAGTGAATCCCGCCCGCGCCGATGATCGGGATGCGCGGGTAGCGGCGAGCCAGTTGGCCGACCATGCGCAGCACAATCGGCTTGATCGTTGGGCCATAGACGCGCCCCGCCACCAGTTTCCCGCTCAGATCGCGCGCCGTGCCGCGCGGCGGCGCACACACCACCAGCGCGCCTACGCCCGCATCAATCGCCGCGCTGTAGAGATCGGGGTTCGCGCCGAACGGCATTCGTGCCAGAATTGGCTTTTCGGTGCGCTCGACTGCCGAGCGCAGATACCACTGTGTTTCCGCCGCGCTGATCTCGTCGCTCAGGCCGAGTTCAATCGCGGCGATGATTTCTTCCCGTTCGAGGCTGGCGATGCACTTGTACACTTCCTCGACGTTGTTGACGACCACGTGAGCGATCACGGGAATTGGCAGGCGCTCCCACGTCGCGCGCCGCTCGTGAATCACCTGATTGACGCCCGGATTGGGCAGCCCGGTGTGCAGCATTACCCCTGCTTCGAGCGGCACGACCCGCGTCCCGGTCGCCGGATTCCAGTTGGTATAGGTCATCGGGTTGGTGACGAACGCGCCCAGCGTACTCAGGTCGATCAGATCGCGGTATTCGTCGCCAAAGCCGAGCGTCCCTGCCGCGTTCATGACGGGCGATTCGACGGCGAGGGCGTTTTTCCCCTGACGAGTGATGCGAACGGTCATCGCGCTGCTTCTCCCTGCGCGCTCACGTGAGCGTCACTTTACTCAGGTCAATCGCCGGGCCGTCGGTACACATCAACTGCGTATCCGTGCCTTTCAGCCTGACCATGCACGCTGAACACGCGCCCACGCCGCACGGCAGCAGTGGTCGAAATACGCCGAACAGATAGCTAGTCGGGATGTCGGCGCGGAGCGCCGAAAAGAGCGCCCACATCTCGCGGAACGAGTCGAGTTCGTTTTCCTGCGCCACCGCGATGAACACCTGATCTGCCCAGCCAATCGTCGTGACGCGGTTCGGCCAGTTGAGCCGATCCGCAGGCGTCGCGCCGTCGCTGATCTCGCCTTGCAGCACCTCGACTTCCGGCGGCAGGTGATGGGTGTCGTACTCCGTGCCGAGCAGCAGCAGCGTCACGCTGACCTTGTTCGCCAGCAGCGCCGGGATCGTCATCAGCAGCGGCGCGGGATCGGTGCAGTAGGCGATCAGCAGGACGCTGCGCAGCGTGCGCCGGAAGCGAAACGGCTGCCCAATCGCCCCGATCAGGCTGATGACCGTGCCCGGCTCGTAGTGAATGTCGCCGGGGCGCTCGAAGATCAGCGTGTTTTTCTGCTGGCCGACCGGCCACCAGTGTTCGCGCAGGTAGGGAGTCCAGCCTTCGCCGACACGCGCCAGCACCGACTGTCCCGGCTTGATCGCCGCCAGCGACGCATCGACGGTCACGTGAAGCTGCTGGTGCGTGTCGCTGATGCGCCGCACTCGTTCAATCAGGGCTTGAGTTTCTTTCATCGTCTGCTTGCGTCTTATTTCAGACCAAAATACGTCTTGATGTCGTCGTGTTTACCGCTTTGCGGCGCTTGATCGAGCAGGTCTTTGATGATCCCTATGCTGCTGCCGTTCCCGGTCATAAATTCATCGAAGCGCTCCATCCGATCTCGTCCACTGATCAACTTTATAAACCCTTCAAAGATCAGTCGGTCGGCCAGCGTCTGCTGCCAGAGTGCCAGAACCACGCTGTTTCGCGCGGTCAGCGGGTTTTCTTCCGATTGATGCTCATCGATATACGCCTTCGTGAAGGTGCCGATGTCTTTGATCGCGTCATAGGGTTCCTGGAGGGCAATTTGAGCGCCTCTCAAATCATGCGGGAACGGTTTCGTAATGAGGCGGTGATAACGATCCAGGGCTTTGATGATCGCTTTATATCGACTGCTCTGCTTTTTGACGGTGCCGAAAACCGGGACTTTAACATCCTGTTTCGCTGCGCCGCCTTCGGCGAGAAATTCCGCCGAAGTCATCATGGTTCGCTGGATTCGAGACGACGATCCCCCGTTCAGAAGTTGATTGACCGCATAATTGCCGATGGTGCGCTGAAGCTGCAAAATGCTGTTTGTGGAACCCGTATGGACAGCGGCGGTCGAAGTCGAACGATAGGCAGTTCTTGAACCGGATCGCCTTGCTACGGCGTGAACTGGCATGATTTCTGTTCGATGCTCCCTCACTCGAATATCCCGATCTTAAGGCAGGATTCGGAATTTGCAAAATTCGCTCCAGCGTGTCTCAGCCTGACCGTCGGCTGGCTGCGCCAATTGCGCGACTCTTTGCCAATTTGAGCGTATAGTATCAAAAGCACAATCCATTCGCTGGAAGGATGTACCGCAATGACCAACCTGCTTGACCAATTCTTCAGTGCCGTGTTCGGCACTGTCAACAACAGCAAAATCTTCAATTCGCTCGCGCACAGCGCGGATCGGCTCTACGATTTCGTCTACGTGAAGGTGTTCGGCCTGCCCTTCATCGTCCTCGGCGCGCGGCAGACGGGCAAAACCACGCTGATCGAGTGGCTGCGCCAGAACGTCGCCTCGCTCGAAGAGTTCCAGCCCGCGCCGACCGCTCCCGGCGGCGATGCCGTCGGCTCATTTAGCTCGTACATCGGCGACGAGATGATGCGCCTCAAGCCGACCCGCGACGTGGGCGGTGAGTACGAGATGTGGGAGACCGATTGGGTCGATCTGTTCCGCGAAACCAAGCCGCGCGGCATCATCTTCGTGGTCGATCACACCGACCTGCTCAAGCATAAAGACGCACTCAATTTCGTCATGAACATGATCGAGGAGGAAGCCGACGCCAAGAAGAACCTGAAGGCTTTCCTGCTGCTCGTCAACAAGAGCGATCTCTGGCTGCCGACGACTTCGCTCGACAAGCTGATGGCGAACTACGGCAACGAGATCAAACGGATGCACAATCAGGCCGAGCGCCTCGGCTATCAACCGCTGATCTATTCGAGCAGCGTGACGACCGGCGTCGGCGTGCGCGAAGCCATGCGCAGCTTCTTCAACGATATTCGTCCCCAGCCGAAAGGGTGAAAAGCGGTTATTAGTGATTAGTTGTTAGTTTAACGCCAGTTATGGATAACGATTTTGAGCGAAGCATTTTATCGTAGGGGCACGACATGTCGTGCCCCTGCAAGGGAAAAATCTGTTCCTGCTGCGGCTTATCCATAACTCACATTAGTTTAAGACGTGGCGCTCGATCTGCCTGTCTTAACCAATAACCAATAACTAAAAACTAAAAACCCTCCTTCCCATGCCCTCACTCTCCATCGGCTACGTCCTCGAAGGCGCGCGGCGCGGGTACAACTTCACCTCGCCCACCGACGGCATCGCCCCTGACGCGCTCAAAGCGATCTGGCGGGGCGCGATGCCGCGCGGTCAGGGCTGGGAGCAGTATCCCGGCGCGGTCACGCTCAAATGCTTCGCGCTTGACAGCGGTGAGGCCGCCATCTGCGACGTGACCCTGACCGATCTCGCCGATGAAGTTGGCCGAAAAGGGATTCGGCAGGCGGCAATCAAAATTCTGCCGCCGCCCGACTACCGCCGCGATCTGCTCAATCGACTCTACGCGCTGCCCGCCGAGATCGTCGCCCACGCCGAGCGCAAGCTCTACTCGCGCGAATGGCAGTTGCTGTTCAAAAAATACCGCGACTCGAAGAAGCCCAAGAGCATCGTCAAGCCGCAAACGATCCTCGCCTATCCCTACAATGCGGAAGGCTGGCGCTTTGTCGAAGCCTGCATCCTGCTGCTGGCGACCCGCTCGACCCTGCTGACCAACCTGATCGAGATGTCGCCTGCCGTCAACCCGTTTGCCGATAAGCTGCTCTCGTTCACCACGCTCGCGCTCGACTACCGCGAGGAAGGCCGGATCGTCGCCCTTCCGCTCGATAAGATGCGCAGCTTCCCCGACGTGCCCTTCGTCAACATCAGCTAGAGCGCGCTTGCGTTATAATCAGCGGATGATTTGAAAATTCCCTCAAAGGTTGCTTCATCATGAAGACGAGAACGGGTAGCTTTCCGATTGGCCTGCGCCGGGGCGGGTCAGCGTGGCAAACAGACCTCTCCGCGCTGATCGCGTGGGCAAAAGAATCCGGGCTGGAAGTGCTTGATCTGGGACGCGACGGCGACAAAGCCGGGCAAGCCGTGATCGACGCGGGGCTGCGGCTCGGCTCCGTCGATCTGCCCGACTGGGAAGGGCTGATCGCGGCGGACAAAGGCCAGCGCGCCGAGTCTGTCGCACGGAACGCCGCCTACGTCGAAGCCTGCGCCGCGTTGGGCACGGTCAATCATTTTATCGTCATGCTGCCGCAGAACCCGGCGCTCCCGCGCAGCGAGAATTTTGGCTACATGGTCGAGAGCTTCAACCAGCTTGCACCGTCCTTCGAGCAGGCCAACGCTCGCCTGATTATCGAGGGCTGGCCGGGGCCGGGCGCGCTCTGCTGCACGCCAGAGGGCTATCGCGCTTTCTTCCGTGAATGTGTCTCCCCGGCGCTGGGCGTCAACTATGACCCCTCGCACCTGATCCGCATGGGTATCGATCCGCTGCGCTTCCTGCGCGAGTTCGTTGGGCGCGTCTACCACGTTCACGGCAAAGACACCGAACTGTTCTCCGAAAACCTCTACGAGTACGGTCACGAGCAGCCGCCGACCTTCGCGCTGGAAATGCCTTACGGCTCGCTGACGTGGCGCTACACGATTCCCGGTCACGGCGTCGCCGGTTGGACGCAGATTTGCAGCCTTTTACAGTCGGCCAATTACGCGGGCGCGCTCTCGATTGAACTGGAGGACATGCACTTCAACGGGACGGAGGCAGGCGAGCAGTTTGGCATTTTGCAGGGCGCGCGTTTTCTGGAAGGCTGCTGATCGGTGGACAAGCCGCTCGCATTTGAACGCGCCGCGTCCTTCGATGCTGAAGCGCTGCTTCGGGTGCAGATCGCTGCCTTCAACAACGATGCGGTCATCTATCCGGGGGTCGCGCTCGGCGGCCCGCCCGGTTATGACCGCATCGAGACGGTGCTGGCGGACATCGCCGAGGAGGAATACTACAAAATCAGCTACGAGGGGCGCATCGTCGGCGGGATTGGCCTGTTCGAGCGCGAACCGGGGCATTTCCACCTCGACGTTCTCTACGTCGATCCGTCATATCACAATCGCGGCATCGGCTCGCAGGCGATGGCGTTCATCGAGCACACCTATCCCGCGCAGGTCTGGACGCTCGACACGCCGACCTACGCCGTGCGCAACCAGCATTTCTACGAGAAGTTTGGTTACGTCAAAGTCGGCGCGCGCCTCGAAGCTGACGGCATCACCCTGATCGAGTACGAGAAGCACGTGCGCAGCGATCCGCCCTGACGTTCGGCTTCGCCTGTCGATAACTCTGTCGATAACTCCGCGAGTTATCGACAGGGCAAGCGTTATAATAAGCGCATGACACGCGCCTGATCAGGAAAACGCTCACATGCCCGACAACAAGCTCTACTACGGCGACAATCTCGACATTCTGCGCGACTATATCCCGAACGAGTCGGTCGATCTGATCTACCTCG
>DASZXN010000095.1:0-3836 GCA_035545875.1 Phototrophicaceae bacterium | reverse complement strand
GCGGTGAGCTTGAGCTGTTCATGCACAAATCGGACGCGCATTATCATGGCGAAATGGGGAGCGAATCGAATAGCTGGCTGCGCACGCTGGCGCGCGTCACGGGGGAAAAAGAGAACGGCGCTAGAGGCTGACGAAAGGGCGCGCCACGAATGGCGATAGGTTGGTGCGCCCCTGCGTCGGTGAAGCTGATCTAGACGCGCGGACGAATGACCGAAAGTACGCGCCCCTGAATCTGGACGTTGGCCGGATGCACGTAGATCGGATCCATCGTCGGGTGCGCAGGTTGCAGGCGAACCTTCGTGTCGCTTTCGCGGTAGAAATACTTGAGCGTCGTCTCGCTGCGCTCCGGCAGCCAGACCGCCACCATGTCGCCGTTCTGCGCTTCCTGCTGCTTGCGGAACAGCACAATATCGCCGTCGCTGATCATGGCGTCGATCATCGAATCGCCCTTGACCTTGAGCGCGAACACTTCCGACTCCGGCGCGCCGTTGAGCATGGTCGGCGTCACTTCAACGCTGTCGTCGAAGGTACGATCCATTTCATCGGGAATCGGGGCGGGAGCGCTGGCAACAATCTGCCCGGCTAAACGCACGCGCACGAACTGCGATGCCGGGATGACTGGCTGCGCGCTGCTTTTGCTGCGCCCGTTCTTAACCAATCGCAGGCCGCGTGAGGCCCGCGCCTCGCGGGAGAGATGTCCCGCTTCAACCAACTTGTTCAGGTTGTAGTTGACCACCGAGGTTGAATTGATCCCGGTTGCCAACCCAATCTCACGGATCGTTGGCGGAAATCCGTGAGTGTCGATGTAGCTTTCCATGTAGCGCAGAATGTTGCGCTGGCGCTCGGAAAGTTTGCTGCGATCTCTCATATGCTCGCTCCATGTAAACCTAAATAAAACACATTTTCGATTTTAGACGAACAATAGTTCTAAGTCAACTATTTTTAGAACAGTAATGGCTAAGGATCATTTTTCGTAGGTAAAATCTGCTGGATATAATAAGGCAAAGTCAAGCAAAAGCAAATTTGTTCGTTACAACGGTCGAACAGGATCGTTCATATTGGTACTGATTGGGTAGAAGCAGGTTTCAAACCTGCGCTTATACAAATCCGACGAAAGAGAAGCCCGATGGCCTCGCCAATTCCATTACTTCAGACCGCAGAAACCCTGCGCGACGGTCAGATCAGTCTGACCGATTATTATATTCACGGTGTGTTCCATCAATTACTCGCTGACGCGCAAATCGAAGCCTTTGTGTCAGAACCGGATCGTCAGAACCGCGTTCTGCGCGCTGCCGATGTACTGCGCGCTCGTTATCCTAACCCCGCAGATCGTCCGCCGCTCTACGGCGTGCCGATTGGCGTCAAGGACATTTATCACGTCGATGGTTTCCCGACGCAGGCCGGGTCAACCACCTTTCCGGCAGGCGTTTTAGGCGGCGCGGAAGCCTCCAGCGTAACCAGGCTGAAGGACGCTGGCGCGCTGATCCTCGGCAAGACGGTCACGGCGGAGTTCGCCTACTTCGAGCCGGGGCCGACGCGCAACCCGCGCAATCTCGCCTACACACCGGGCGGCTCAAGCAGCGGATCGGCGGCGGCGGTCGCGGCGGGCTTCTGTGCGCTCGCGCTCGGCACGCAGACGATTGGCTCGGTGATTCGTCCAGCAGCGTACTGCGGCGTGGTCGGTTTCAAGCCGACCTACAACCGTATTGCGCGCGACGGCATCATCCCGGTGTCCGACGCGCTCGATCACGTCGGCCTGTTCACGCAGGATGTCGCGGGAATGGAACTCGCCGCCTCGCTTCTGGGCGAGAACTGGCGCAGCCTCCCTGCAAGCGCAAATCTGCCCAAGCTGGCGATCCCGGTTGGCGCGTATCTCGATCAAGCCGCGCCGGAAGCGCTGGCCTTTTTCGAGCAGCACGTCAGCTTGCTGGAAAAGGCAGGCTACTCAATTCAGCGCGTGCCGCTGCTTGAGGACATTCAGGAGATTCGTCTGCATACCTTCCGCCTGATGTCGGCGCAGATGGCCGAGACACACGCGAACTGGTTCCCTCATCACGAGGCGCTCTATCGCCCGCGCACTGCCGAGATGATTCGCGGCGGGCAGAAGGTCACGCGTGAGGAGCAGGACTTCGATCTGGCGATGCAGCGGCAGGTGCGCGAGCGTGTCGCTGAGTCGATGCAGAGCAAGGGAGTCGATCTGTGGATCAGCCCGGCGGCGACGACTGCCGCGCCGAAGGGGTTGAACTCGACGGGCGACCCGGCGATGAACCTGCCCTGGACGTTGATCGGCTTCCCGACGATCACGCTGCCCACAGCGAGCCAAACTGCCGACGGCCTTCCGTTTGGATTGCAAGTCACGGGCGCGTTCATGGAAGATGAGCGCCTGCTTCAATGGAGCAAAGCGCTGGGCGAGACGTTGGCCGGTTAATCTGAATTACCGGGAAGCCGCAGCCGAAGCAGGTTTTCTTTTGTAGGGGCGCAGCGGTACGAAGCCCGGTGCCGCCGCACCCCTAAAGCGAAGACCTTCGCTCAAAATTGCTTGCCGTCGCTAACCTTTGAAACGGGACTTGATCGACTTCCAGAGCCGTTTCATCTTAGCCTTGAAGCCTCGCTGCGGCGGGTTGTTGCCGCCGATGGGCATCAGGGGAATGGGTTGGGGCGGGAGTTGCTGCACGTTATTCTGAACCTGCTGAGGCGGCTGACGGACTTTGGCCTTATAACCTTTGGTATCGCCTTCCAGGTTTTCCCGGTTGCCCGCTCGATAAACCTGGTCGCCGATGGCCTTTTCGTAAACGCCCCAGGCTTTCATGGCATTGTCTGCCCACGTATCCGGCGTGCCGCCAGTCACTTCCAACTGACGCATTTCAAAAACGGGCGCGTTGGTCAGCGGGTTGTTCTTGTCATCCGAATTTGTCGGTTGAGTCGGCATAGGCTCCTTGCCCTTGTCCCCTTTGCCGTTGTCCTGGGTGGGTTGAATTGACTCTAGGAGCGGTGTTGGGTTCTCACCGGAGTCGCCGTTGCTATCATCCTCTTTTTCACTGTTCTGGATGATGTTCTGCGCCATCTGATTAGAGACATCCTGAACCAGTTTGTCGGTCTTGTTTTTCAGCGCCGCGAAGCCTTCCAGCTTATCGCTCAACGGCAGCATCTGGTTGTTGCCCTGTTCCTTGATAAGCGGCGTATCGTTATCGAGCCGCATCATATCTTCGCGGGGCAGGTTGCGCAGCCAGTCGCCGCGCGTAACCTCGACCTGATAGGGCGTTTCGTTTTTGTCTACGTCGTCGCCGTAAAAGCCTGCGGTGATGCCAAATTTGTGATTCAGCAGCCGTTTCTGCCGCTGTTCGTCCACATTCTCCGAGTTCGCCTCCGGGATGGCAGCCTGAATGAGCCAGTTAACCCACTCATCCTTCAAAACGAGACCTAATTTCTTCGTATCCTGTTCGGTCAAGTCCGCTTCGTTCTGGACTAACTCCAGCATCCGTGTGAAGCTGGTTTTCGCCATCAGGCTGAGGACAGCTTTGGGAAACTCCTGATGCGGTGTGTACTGCGCAGTATAGCCTGAGCGCAGATAATCGATCACCAGCATCAGAAAGCCCTTCAGCGAGTCGGACATATCCTTCACCGGGATGGGCGGCTCTGAAACTGTAACCTTCGTCCCTTCCAGGTTGATTAGCCCTGCCGCTGCCGCGCGTTTGCGCGTGGTGTTTGCATAGCCTGTCTGGGGGCCAAGCGTGCTATCTTCACCCATCGCTTCGTAGAGTTGGGGGATATTGGCGAGCGGCACGCCAATCGTCGCCTGCATGTGCGCGTTCATCTTGTCGCCGGGGATGAATTCC
>DASZXN010000094.1:0-11943 GCA_035545875.1 Phototrophicaceae bacterium | reverse complement strand
CAGTTGACGAAACCGCCGCCCCAACCGGGTTGGGGGTTGTTATTGGTCGCCAGCGTGAACCACAAATCCGGCAAACCGTTCCAGCCGCGCAGCGGCGCGTTGTTCGGATCGGCTGCCAGATAATCGACCACCCCCGCGCCGAGCGTCCGCCGCACCAGCAGCGGCGTGCCGTCGGCAGCGGCGGCGATCACCTGTCCGCCCGAATTGACCGTTCCGGTGGCGATGACCGTCTGCGCGCTCAGATCGCCTGAATCGTGCAGCCAGTTGCCAAGCGACTGCAAGCCATCGACAGCTTTGCTGCCGCTCGGCGTGATCGGCAGCAGATTGCCGACCCCGGCAGCCGTTCCCTGCCCGTTTTGCCCGCCCGTGACGATCAGATGCCCGCCCGCCGCGATCCAGTCGCTGATCGCCTGCTTCTGCGCACTGCTCAACGTGCTGCTGTCGATGTCCGAGATCAGCATCAGGTTGACGGAATCCAAGCCCTGTGTCGGCAGGTCGGCGATCTTCCAATCGGCCTGATAGCCGTTGTCGTTCGCCGCGTGAACGCCCGTCAGATCGACCGAGCCAATCGGCGAATCGCTGACGACGACGCTCAGTTCATCCTGATCCTGAATCGAGTGCAGGTCGGCGTCCTGCTGCGCGATCACGTTACCGTCGTTGTCGATCATCTCGACGCGAATCGAGGTGGTGAACGAGCGCGCCGTGATGTAGAGGAACGCCGTCTGCTGCGCGCCGCGCGCCAGCGTGATCGGCGTGCTGTAGGTATTGAGCAGCCCCGCGCCCGACGTTTCCGGGCGCACGACCAATCGTCCGCTGGCGTCGTCGCCGCTGTTGGCTGCCTGAATAATCACGGGCGTCCACTGCGAGTCGCGGAAGTAGCCGTTGAAGCCCGCCTGCACGTTGAGCGTGATCGTCGGGCTTTGCGCGTAGGCGATGTGGGTAAACAGGAGTAACAGTAAAGCGAAAATGAAGGGCTTGCGCATCGAAATTGATCCATTCCACGTATGCCGATTTTAACACCGACCTGAGGATTCACGTACAAATGTTAAACTCGGTATGAAGAATGAACGTTCGAAACTGGCAGGGCAGTTTTATAAGTGGGTGATGCTCATTGACGCTCAACCGAACTTTTCACTTTGAAATCGTGAATAGTTCTGTGGATAGCGTTTGTCTGAACTCAGGGTCAGCACAGGAAGGCAGGTAAAATGACCCATCCACAGAAAGGACACGCGGATGCAGGACATCGTAGACCTCATTGATCGCTGCCGATCAGGTGAGCAGGACGCATTCGCTGCGCTCTTTGAGCGGTACAAGAATCTGGTCTATCGCATAGCCTATCTCACCCTGAACAATCAGGCCGACGCCGAGGACGCGCTGCAAGAGGTGTTTATCCGGGTTTACAGCTCGCTGGCGAATTTCGATCCAGCCAAAGGTGCTTTTACGACGTGGTTGTATCGCATCACCATGTATCACTGCCTGAACCGTCGCCGCGCTGATCGGCTGGAGGTCGAGCCGCTCGACGAAAACGTGCTGGAAATCAGTGACGACACTCTGCCTATTGGTCAGATTGATCTGGATGGCATTCTGCCTGCGATTGATCATCTCAGCGAGAAGCAGCGGGCGGTGCTCGTTCTCCGGTATTACGCTGACCTGCCTTACGCCGAGATCGCCGAGGTTCTGGGCATCCCATTGGGGACGGTCAAATCTCGGCTTGATCTTGCCCTCAAAACCTTGCGCGCTGCGCTTGAAAAGCCCCCTTCAATAACCAGCACAGTCCCAGCAAAGGAGGTGACGCATGGGATGTGAACAGGTGCGACCCCTATTGGTTGCCTATTTAGATCAGGCAACGACCCCGGACGAAACACTCCTCGTCCGCCAGCATCTAGCCGATTGTGTTCAGTGTCAGCAGGAATTAGTGCTGCTGTCCTCGCTACAGGCTCAGATCGGCACGACGATGCACCAGTTAGCAGATCAGGCTAACCCGTCGGCCGACGCCTTGCAGCGTTTGGAGGCTGCGTTAGCGCAGAGGACACAGCCAGCACCCGTGCTGCCTGCCGCTGGCTTTACCCGCCTGAAACAGACCGCTATCCACCTATTCGTGACACCGATTTCACTTGGAGGAATTACTGTGCGTAAACAACCAATCTTCGCCCTGGCAACTGCCTTACTGATCGTCCTGCTTGCTATCTCGATTTTTAATACCGCTGCGCCGATCTCCGCCAAGTCCATTCTCGATCAGGCGTATCAGGCGCAGACCCAGACTGTCCCGACGCAAGGTATCTGGCATACCCGCTACTCGACTTATTTCGATGAACATGCGCTTCCCGGCAATCAGGGCGTCGGCGTGGTCAACGAGCGCTACGAAGACTTGCAAACCTGCGACAGCCGATCCGTCACGAGCGAGGCGAAAACGGGCAAGGTGATCGACGTTTTTGCCCGTGTTGGCTCATGGGTCTATGGGCCGGGAACACCGAATTACGCGGTTGACCTGACGCTCGGCCCGCTGACGGTGTATCACAGCCCCGACGACGGCACAGAAGTTCCCTGCGCACAGCCGACGCCCGTCACGATGAATGATGACGACAAGGCCAAGTTCGACCAGATGCGCGCCGACGCCAACGTCACCCTCGTGGGACAGGATACCTGGTCGGGTGGACGTACCGTCTACATTCTGCGCTCGCCGGAGCAGGTGCGCCTCTTGACGCAGGATAACCAGGCCAAGCTCGTTGACGGCACGCTGACGCTCTACTTTGACGTGAAGACCTACGTGCTGGCTGGCGCTGACGAGTCAATTATGGGCAGTGATGGGCAGCCGCTCCTGATCAGTTCCAAGCGGACGGTGATCGATGAAATCCTGCCGAGCGGAACCAAGATTGCTTGGGATTTGAGTGACGTGCAGGGTATCAACATCGTGGAAGACCCGACAGGCGCGCATCGCGACACAGGCGCGCGCGGATAGCCTGCGCTATTCGAGGTCGAATTCTGCCAGCAACGGGTAATGATCGGACGCCTGATCGACCGCTTCGGGCTGGCGGATCACCTCGCAGCGTCGCAACCCCTCCGCCGCGAGCGGGTTGGCACAGATGTAATCGAGGCGCACCTTCGGCTGCGGCGTCGGGATTGTGAAGCCGTCCTCGCCGGGATGCAGCCGCCGAAAGCAGTCGGTGAAGCCCGCTTTTGCTATGCGTTCCATCACCGTGCGATAGATGTAGCCGCGCTGAAGCCCGTAAAGCAGGCGCATCTCGCGCGGAGCGCCGTCCTTTAGCACGCGATCACCGGGCGCGATGGCATTGAAGTCGCCCGCGATGATACAGGGTTGATTCTGATGTGCGGCGGCGCGTTTGAGCGCGAGGCTTACTTCCCACCTGCGCCAGCATTCAAAGAAGGTGCCGGGGAAGGCAATCGGATGCACGCCGATCAGGTACAAACGGCGACCGGGCTGATACTCAACCACCGCGTCCAAAATTGTGTCGCGGATCGGCGGGAATGGGCGCGTGCTCGACGCTTCGACAATCGACCAGCGGCTCAACAGGGCGATGCTGAAGCCGTTCCCCGGCGCGATGAACGACTGCATCTGCATCGCTGAGGCAAAAGTGGCGACGACCGCTGTGTCGGTGACTTCCACCAGCAGAGTCACGTCCGGCTGGACGGACTGAAGCACGTCGAGAATCTGCGCCTCGCGTCCGACTCCGCCGTAGCGGATGTTGTAGGTCAGCAGGCGAAGCAGGTTAATATTAGACCTCCGGCTGAATTACCAGCCGAATCGCATCGATCAGCAGGCGATGTTCCGCCGCGTGGATGTGCGCCTCGAACGTTTCGAGCGAGTCGCCTTCGGTGATCGGCACGCTTTCCTGCGCGATCACCGAGCCTGCATCGACTTCGGGAATGACGTAATGCACCATGATTCCGCCGCCTGTGACTTCGCCGCGCTGGTGCGCTTCAAACGTCCGCTCAATCGCGTCGGTGCCGGGGAATTGTCCCGGCAGCGCCGGATGCAGATTGATCACCTGACGGGGAAACTGGTCGAGAAAGGCGGGACTAAGGACGTGCATCCACCCCGCCAGCACGATCAGGCGAGGATTATACGGGGCGATCCGTGAAGCCAGATCGCGGTCGTAGGCTTCACGACCAAGCTCCGCGTAGGGCTTCAACGGGAAGTAGAGCGACGGGATGCCCGCCTGTGCTGCGCGCACGAGTCCGTAAGCCGCCTTGCGATTCGAGACGACCAGCGCGACCTGCGCATCGAGATCGCCCGCTTGGATCGCGTCGAGGATCGCTTGCAGATTGGTACCGTTGCCGGAGATGAAAACAATCAGGCGTGCGGGCATGACTTATCCTTGTGTGACCGTGACCATTGACTCGCCCGCTGTGATTTCGCCGACGAGCGCCGCTTCCGGCAGAACGGCGCGCGCCTGCTCGACCTGATCGCGCGGCACGATGATCAGCAGCCCCAGCCCCATATTGAAAACGCGGAATAGTTCCTCGTCGCTGATGCGGCCTAGCTCCTGAATCAGCCCGAAAATCGCTGGCTCAGTCCACGATCCGCGCCGAATGGTCGCGCCGATGCCTTCAGGGAAGATGCGCGGCAGGTTCTCAACCACGCCGCCGCCCGTGATGTGCGCCATCCCGCGAATCTCGATGCTGCTCGCCCACAACTGCTGCACGTCGCGCAGATAGGGACGGTGCACCGCCAGCAGCGCGTCACCGATGGATGCGCCGAGTTCAGGCAGCGGCGTCTCCCAGTCGAGATCGGCCAGCACGCGCCGCGCCAGCGAGTAGCCGTTGGTGTGCAGCCCCGTCGAAGGCAGCGCCAGGATCGCATCGCCCGCTTGCATCCGTGAGCCATCGATAATTTTGCCGCGCTCGACCACGCCGATGATCGTCCCGGCGAGATCAAGCTCGCCTGCCTCGTAGACGCCGGGCATCTCGGCGGTTTCGCCGCCGATCAGTGCGCAGTCAACGGCTTTGCAGGCCGTCGCCACCCCGCCGACGACCGCCGCGATTTGCTCAGGATCAAGCCGCGACGAGGCAACGTAATCGAGGAAAAAGAGCGGGCGCGCGCCCTGCACCAGAATGTCGTTGACGCAGTGGTTGACCAAATCCTGCCCGATGCTGTCCCAACGCTGGAGTTTGGCAGCGACCTTCGTTTTCGTGCCCACGCCATCGGTCGAGGCGACCAACACGGGCGACTCCAGCGCTTTGAGCGCCGAAGCATCGAACAGCCCGCCGAACGCGCCGATCCCGGCCAGCACTTCCTTGCCGTAGGTCGAGCGGACGGCCTCGGTCATCAGCTTGGTCGCGCGGTTGCCCGCGTCAATGTTGACGCCCGCCTGGGAGTAAGCATCGCTCATGATTTTGCGCTTTCGTGGACGCGGCCAATATCGCGGCGGTAGTGCATCCCGTCGAAGTGGATGCGCTCGATCCCCGCGTAGGCTTTTGCCAGCGCATCAGTCAGGGTCTCGCCGAGGCCGCTGACTGAGAGAACACGCCCACCTGAAGTCACGATTTGATCGCTTGTGCGCGCGGTTCCGGCGTGAAATACCATCGTGTCGGCGGCTTGCGCGTCGAGGCCGGAGATTGGCAAGCCCTTCGGGTAGCTCGCCGGGTAGCCGGGCGAGGCGGCGACCACCGTCGCGCACGCGCCGGAGCGCCACTGCGGGAGGTTTTCGCCGAGTTTCCCCTCGATGCAGGCGAGAAAAACGGCGGCGAGGTCGCTGTCGAGCAGCGGCAGAATGACCTGCGTTTCGGGATCACCGAAGCGGCAGTTGAATTCAAGGACTTTCACGCCTGTCGGTGTGAGCATCAAGCCCGCGTACAGTACGCCGACGTAGGGCATACCCTCGCTCGACATTGAGCGAACGGTTTGTGTCAGTAAGTGACGAATGGTGTCCGTTAAATCAGGCGGCAGGTCGGGAACCGGGGCATACGCGCCCATCCCGCCCGTATTCGCGCCCTGATCGCCATCGTTGATCCGCTTGTGATCGCGGGCGAAGGGCATCAGCGCAACGTCGTGACCGTCGCTGAAGGCCAGCGCCGAGAGTTCCGCGCCGTCGAGCCGCTCCTCGATCACGACCTGATCGCCTGCCGCGCCGAACTCGTGGCCGTACATGATGCGTTCGAGCGCGGCGTCGGCTTCTTCGACCGTCGAGCAGACGACGACGCCTTTGCCCGCCGCCAAGCCATCGGCTTTGACGACGACAGGCTTGCCGAAGCTGTGAACGAAGTCACGGGCTTCCTCGTAATCCGTGAACGCGCCGTACTCCGCCGTCGGGATGGTATGCCGCTGCATGAAGGCTTTCGAGAAGGCTTTCGAGGATTCCAACTGCGCGGCGGCCTGCGTCGGGCCAAAGACGCGCAAGTCTGCCGCCTGAAACGCATCGACAATGCCGAGCGAGAGCGGCGCTTCCGGGCCAACGACGGTCAAATCAATCTGATTCGTCTGCGCAAAGGCGAGCAGCGCCGGAACATCCTCAGCCGAGATCGGCACATTGGTTGAGCGCGCGAACTCGGTTCCCGCGTTGCCGGGGGCGACGTAGATTTGTGTTACGGAGGGTGACTGTGCCAGCGCCCACGCCAGCGCGTGTTCGCGGCCACCGCCGCCGACAATCAGGACGTTCAAGCTATTCCCCCCAGACCGTTTCAAAGACCAGCTTGTCCCGATCCTCGGCAAAGAGCCACTGCGGGACGCGGATCGGGTATTCGCCGGAGAAGCAGGCGGTGCAATGGTGCGAGCCTTGCGGCTCGCCTAGCGAAGCGCCAGCTTCGCTAGGCCAGTCTTTGCCGAGCGTTTCGGTGATGGCGCTCAACATGCCTGCGAGACTGAGGTAAGCGAGACTATCCGCACCGACGCGCTCACAAACCTGCTCGACGCGGCGCTGATGCGCGATCAACTGACCATAGGTCGCCATGTCGATGCCCATGAAGCAGGGATGACGCACCGGCGGCGACGACACGCGCAGGTGAACTTCAGCCGCGCCTGCCGAGCGCACCAACTGGACGAGCGCCTTCGTGGTCGTGCCGCGCACAATTGAGTCATCGACCAGCACGACGCGCTTTCCGGCAAGGTTGCTTTCGAGCGGATTGTACTTCAACTGCACGCCGACCTGCCGCAGTTGGCTGTCCGGTTGGATGAAGGTGCGCCCGATGTAGCGGTTCTTGATCAGCCCCTCAATGAAGGGGATGCCGCTTTCGAGGCTGTAGCCGATAGCGGCGGGCGTGGCGGAGTCGGGCACGGGGACGACAATATCGGCATCGACAGGCGCTTCACGAGCCAACTCGCGGCCTAAGCGCTGGCGGACGTTGTGGACGGTCTGACCATCCAGCAGTGAATCCGGTCGCGCGAAATAGACGTACTCGAAGCTGCACAGGGCGGGTTCCTGCGGCTCGCTGCCCCAGATCGAGGTGACGCCCTGATCGTCAAGGCGGACGATCTCGCCGGGATTCACGTCGCGGATGTATGTCGCGCCGATGGTCGAAAGGGCGCACGATTCCGAGGCGACGACGTATGCCCCACCGCCGAGATCGCCGACGCAGAGCGGACGGAGGCCATGCGGATCACGGACGGCATAAACGGCATTGCGCGTCAGGATGACGAGCGAATAAGCACCCTCGGCCACGCGGGTGAAGGCGCGGATGCGCTGCTCCCATTCGCCGTTGTGATAGCCTTCCTCGTACTGCTCGGCGTTCGTCCACACGTCCGGCGGTGAGGCCAATATCTGCGTAATCACCTCGCTGTCGGTGGTTGACGAGAGGCCGACGCCGCGCGTCAGCAGGCGATGACGCAGTTCGAGCGCGTTGGTCAGGTTGCCGTTGTGCGCCACGCCGAGCGAGCCGTAAATCGTCTCGATCAGGTAGGGTTGGGCGTTGCGCAGGTGCGACGATCCGGTGGTCGAGTAGCGGTTGTGACCAATCGCCAGATGTCCCTTGAGCGGGCGCAGGTTGTCCTCGTTAAAGACCTGCGAGACCAGTCCCATATCCTTGTGGATGTAGGCGGCGTGGCCGTCGCTGGTGGCGATCCCGGCGCTCTCCTGCCCGCGATGCTGAAGGGCGTAGAGGCCGAAAAAAGTCAGGCGGGCGACATCGCGCCCCGGCGCGTAAATGCCAAAGATGCCGCATTCGTCATGCGGGTGATCGTCGTCGTTCAGCCAGTCTTGCATTCAGATTCTCCCCGAATAATGTACGGGTGTGTTATTTCGCCCGACGCGGTAAGCGAAGCGGCAGCATCGGGCTAGGAAACCAAGCCTCCTGAAGGAGGCTCAAGAGCTAATGACGTTGCATGAGGGTATTTAAACTATGCCCCTCGACACAAAACCTATCCAATTACGGGAATGTAGGGGCGTTCAATTGAACGCCCTGACGAGAATTCAAGTAACGCCCCTGCAAAAGCAACTTCACCTTCACACGTTTTCAGCCCTCTTTAGAGGGCTTGGTTTTGATAGCCCGATGCTTTAGCGTCGGGCGGGATAACGGTTACGGGTTGAGTTCCTGATCATCCAGCATCAGGCGCGCGGCATTCTCTTTGTGCAGCGCCACGATCCGCTCGCGGATCGATGGGTCGGCCAGCGCGAGAATTTTTGCGGCCAACAGCGCCGCGCCTTCCGCGTCGAGAATGACCGCCGGAGCGACGCCGCTCGGCATCCGCAGGGACGAGAAAATATCCGCGCCGCCGAAGGCATCAGAGGACGGCGGGCAGGCGATCACGGGCGCGGCGACCTGCGCATCGACCATGCCGCTCAGAGCGTTCGAGCGCCCGGCGATGGTGATGTAGACCTTCGGACGCGGGTCAGCCTCGTAATCCGCCAGAATTTGCAGCAGCACCGCCGGAATTTTGTGCGCCGAAGCCACGCGAATCTTCGACTCGATGCCCATCCGTTCGAGCGCGGTCGCAATCGTCTGCGCGTGCTTCAGGTCAGAGCGAGAACCCATCAAAATCGGGACAAGAGCGGTCATTTAGGCTTTCACTCCTGCGCGATAGGCGTTGAGGTTGCGTTCAATACGTTCGGCAATCGGCTGGTCGCCGGGGACGAAAGTCAGCCCGGTCAGCCGCTCGTAGGCGGAAATGTAGCGCTCGGCCATGCGGACGATAATGTCCTCGGTCAGCGCGGGCGCTTGACCGTCGCCGCGATAGCCCTGCGCCACGAACCACTCGCGCAGAATTTCCTTGTCGAAGTTCTGCGGCTCGGCGGGGTTCGCTTGCAGTGATTCGAGCGTCCAGTAGCGGCTTGAATCGGGCGTGTTCACCTCGTCGATCAGCGTCAGCTTGCCGTCGATCAGGCCGAACTCGTACTTGGTATCGACCAGCACCAGCCCTGCTTGATTGGCGACTTCCATCCCGCGCGTGAAGATCGCAATCGCCGCCGTTTCGACCTGTTTCCAAAGGGCTTCTGGCACGAGGCCGCGCTCGATGATCTCGTCGCGGGTCAGGCGCTCGTCGTGCGCGCCGCCGGTCGCTTTGGTCGTCGGCGTGATGATCGGCGACGGCAGTTGGTCGTTCTTCTTGAGGCCATCCGGCAGCGGGATGCCGTAAGGCTTGCGGTCGCCGCTGTTGTAAATCGTCCACAGTGAGGTGCTGGTCACGCCCGTGATGTAGCCGCGCACGATCACCTCGACCGGGAGTGCTTCGGCTTCGCGGCCAATCGTGACGTTCGGGTCAGGAATATCGACGACGTGGCTGGCAACCACATCCTTGAGCTGGTCGAACCACCACGCGCTCAGTTGATTGAGCACCTGCCCCTTGAACGGGATCGCGCCGACGACGCGATCAAAGGCCGAGACGCGATCTGTCGTGATGAGAACGCGCTTATCGCCGTCGGTGTAGATGTCGCGGACTTTGCCGGACTGCTTTTCGCCCCAGCCGCTCAAATCCACCGATTTGAGTGGGGTCGCCTGCGCAAGTTGTTCGTGTGTGAGCATCGTTTCCCTTTCTCTTGAACCGTTCACGGTTCATATGTAGGGGGCACGACATGTCGTGCCCCCTACGCGGATTGCATTAGGCGTATTTGATGCCATTGCGGAACAGGCGCAGGCCGTCCATGCGATCTTCGCGGCGTGGATGCTGCCAGATAAAGACGTGATCCTCCGGGTGCGGCATCAGGCCGAACACGTTGCCCGCCCGATTGCTCAATCCGGCAATCGCATCGACCGATCCGTTCGGGTTAGCGGGATAGCCAGCCGGAGAGCCATCGGCTTCGACGTAGGTCAGCGCGACGAGACCGTTTGACCAGAGCGCGGCGCTGACAGACGGATCGCTGACGGCCAATCGCCCCTCACCGTGCGCGACCGGGCAGTAGATCGGCTCGGTCAGCCCCTCGGTGAACAGACAGGCGCTGTTCGGGTTCGGTTGCAAATAGACCCAGCGGCACTCGAAATGTGTCGAGGCGTTGTTGGTCAGCGTGACTTTACGCTCGCCTTCACCGGGGAGTAAACCCGATTTCACGAGCGCCTGAAAGCCGTTGCAGATGCCCAGCACGGGGCGGCCTTCCGCGACGAAGCGCTCCATGTCCGCGCCGAAGCGCCGCCGCAGATCGAGCGCCCAGAGCGTCCCCGCGCCAAGATCGTCGCCGTAGGAGAAGCCGCCGGGGACGACCAGCATGTGGTAATCGAGCAGCGAGCGCTCGCCGCTGACCAGTTGGTTGACGTGAACGATCTCTGGCGCGCCGCCCGCCAGTTCGCAGGCCAGCGCCGCCTCGTGATCCCGGTTGCTGCCGTTGGCGTGCAGAATCAGCACACGTGGCGATGGGTGAACAAACGGCGTGGGTATCGACCGATGCGCCTCATGTTGATTTTGTAGGGGCACGACATGTCGTGCCCCTACGGTGGTGGATTGATCGCGCCATGTCGATTCAAGGATGGCGACATTCAGGTGTAAATCAGCGCCTTGCGCCGCAATGGTCAGCGCTTCGTCATCGGTGACCGTGCCGATCTTTTGGAGCGGCTGTCCCGCCAGTGCTTGCTCGAATGCCGCCGCGTTTTCCGGCGCGACTTCGACGATCAACCGACCCTGCGACTCGGAGAACAGCAGTTTGGCGGCGAAATCGAACGAAGCATTCGCGCCGCGCCGCCCACCGATACACATCTCTGCCAGCGCGACGGCAATCCCGCCTTCGGAACAGTCGTGCGCGCCGCGCACCAGGCCGGAACTGATCGCCTGATACAGCTTGCGATAAGTCGCCAGCGCATTCGATACAGGCTGCGGAACGGTTCCGCCGTCAATCCCGCGAATCAGATTGAAGTGGCTGCCGCCGAACTCGTCGCGGGTTGCGCCAATCAGGTAGAGCAAATCGCCGGACTGCTTCAAAGCGGAGGTGATGGTGTGTTCGACATCGGGCACGAGGCCAAGCGCGGAGATCAACAGCGTGCCGGGAATGGCATGGCGCGTGCCGTCCACGTCGGTGTACTCGTTATTCAGGCTGTCCTTGCCGGAGATAAAGGGCGCGCCGTAGGCGAGCGCGGCGTCGTAGCAGCCCTGCGCGTTGCGCACCAGCGCGCCGAGGCGATCCGGCAGATAGGGGCTGCCCCAGCAGAAGTTGTCGAGCAGCGCCACCTGATCGGGATCAGCGCCAACGGCGACCAGATTGCGAAACGCCTCATCGACCGCTGCCCACGCCATCGCGTAGGGATCAAGCGTCGTGTAGGCAGGCGCGATTCCGGCGGACAGGGCGACAGCTTTCGTCCCCGGCGTGCCCAGCGGAACGATCACCGCCGCATCACCGTGCCCGTGATCGGCGGCGCCGACCAGCGGCTTGATCGCGGTGCCGCCCTGTACTTCGTGATCGTAGAGGCGCACGACTGTTTCTTTGCTGCGGATGTCGGGATGGGCAAGCAGAGTCAATAAAGTCGCAGCAGGATCGATTTGTAGGGGCACGACAGGTTGTGCCCCTACGGAGACATCGGTGGCGAAAGACACGAGCGAGGCACGCCTCGCCCCTACAGTGCCATCCGTAT
>DASZXN010000093.1:0-16753 GCA_035545875.1 Phototrophicaceae bacterium | reverse complement strand
ATTGACAAACGCCCGCAGATTCACGCGGTTGTCGAGACGATCTATCCCGGCGCAGTTGCAGACTGGGCGCGGCGTGAATCGCTGGCAATCACTTCGCTGGAAACACTGGCGGCGCGTCAGACTGGGATGTATCGCCGCGTCGATCAGCTATCAAATGAACAGCGCACGAAGCTGGTTGAGCAGGTTTGCGAGCGCTGCGTGCGCCATCCGACCTGGTTTGACGGCACGCGCGAGCCGATCCCCTGCGCCGAAGCCTGCAATTGGTGGTTAAGCCGCGCGCTCGACGAGGACAAGGCATGACCGGAACAGTGTATCTGATCGGCGCGGGGCCGGGCGATCCCGGTTTGATCACGGTCAAGGGCATGGAAGCGCTGCGCCGCGCCGACGTGATCATTTACGACCACCTCGCGCCCACCGAACTACTGCGCGAAGCCCGCCCCGACGCCGAGTTGATCGACGGCGGCAAGCAACCGCAGAAACAGCGTCTCAGCCAGAGCGAGATCAACGCGCTGATCATCAACCGAGCGAGCAAAGGGCTGAACGTCGCCCGGCTCAAGGGTGGCGATCCGTTCGTGTTCGGGCGCGGTGGCGAGGAAGCGCTCGCCTGTCGCGGGGCGGGCATCCCCTTTGTAATCGTGCCGGGCGTCAGCAGCGCGATTGCCGTGCCCGCCTACGCGGGCATCCCCGTAACGCAGCGCGGCCTCTCAACCGCTTTCACGGTGCTGACGGGGCATGATGAGAGCAGCGTCGATTACGAGGCGCTGGCGAAGCTCGGTGGGACGCTGGTGCTGCTGATGGGCATGAACCATCTGCCGCAGATCGTCGCGCGTCTGCTCGACGCCGGACTCGCGCCGGATATGCCCGCCGCCAGTATCGAATGGGGTACGACCAACCGCCAGCGCGTGATCAAGGCCACGCTCGCCACGATTGTCGAGCAAGCTGCCGATCTTCAGCCACCGACGACCACGATCATTGGCGCGGTCGCGGCGCTCGGCCTCGACTGGTTTGATCCGGGCGCAGACCGTTCGGTGAAAATTGGGAGTCGTGAAGATTGAGGGCACGGTCAATTCGGGCGAGATGTGCCTCGCCCCTGCATCTCCTCGGAACTCCCCAGTCCCGAAAATTGCTGAGGATTGCGGGTTAATGTTAAGATGATTATCGGCGTTTACCGCCTCCCAAATTAGATGATCCGATGCAGCTTTTTGGCACAAAAGGCAGCTCCTATGAGCATGACACATCTGCGCGATAACGTCGCCATCGCCATTGACGGTGGCGGGATTCGCGGTCTGGTTGTTTCAACCGCGCTGGCGGCGATGGAGCAGGAACTTGGCGGCACGCCCTTGATCCAAGACCCCAAGATCAAGATTCTCGCCGGGACATCGACCGGATCGGTGATCGCGGCGGCGATTGCGATTGGCATGAGCGCGAGCGAGATCGCCAGTTTGTATCATCAGCTTGGGCAAACCGTCTTTCCGCCGCTCTCCCCGACCTGGCTGCCGGGATTTATTCGGCAGGGCTATGAATATCTGAAAATCCTGCTCAACCATTCGCTCTACGGCAACCAGAAGATCATCGAACTGCTGCGCCAGGCGATTCAGGAGAAAACGGGCAATCCTGATCTCACGCTCGGCGAGTTGAATGCGCGCCTCGGCCCGGACAGGGTGCTGATCATGACCAGCGTCAACATCAACGAGCGCAAAACCAGCTTCCTGAAAACTTACAAAGACAAGTACGCCGACTGGAAGCTCTGGGAAGCGATTCTCGCCTCATCGTCCGCGCCCGTTGCCCTGCCCGTGCTGCCTCATGCCGATGACAGCGGGCAACCCGCCTATTTTGCTGATGGCGGCGTCGGCGATTACGGCAATCCCGCCTATTTCGCCATGCAGGAAGCGCTGCTCTTTCGCGGCTACCCGGCTGACGCGACGACAGTCCTCAGCTTTGGCACAGGCTGGGTCAACGCGCAGAACTACGAGCGCGCCAACGGCAAGCCGACCGGCTGGCACGGAATCACCTGGGCGCTGCGCGCGCCGGATTTGTTCATGGCCGACACGATCCGCGCGCAGTCGATCAACATTATGGAGAACAACGAGTACAACCGCCTCGATTTCCGCCGCTTCCAGTTCGAACTCGAAGAAGCGATTGAAGGCGATGCTTACGGCGACGACGCGACCTATCAGAAGATGCTGCAAATCGGCGCGCAGTTAGGCGAGCGCATCGTTGCCAATGAGTACGCGCCCAACCCCGACCCGCAGTTCGATCCCGAAGGTCTCTACGCGACTTACGAGAGCTACAAGGAAGCCCGCCTGAAAGCGCTGGCGATCAGCTCGGCGAAACGCAACAGTTACGGCTAAGTCGGTCGTTGCTGCGCAGCAAAGGTCAAGCGTAGGTTAAGCGTCGCTCTACAGGGTGGCTTGATCTGTGCTACACTGCTCTTATCATGATGAACACCTATCCCCCTGCTCCCTATCCGCCGCGTCCTCCGGTCAAACCGCGAGGCCGCAGTAAGAATCAGCGTGTCCTGCTGTGGATCGGCGCAGGCGCGGCTGCGATCACGGTCGTCGGCGTGATGGCCGTCTTTGCCCTGCTGCTTCTGCTGGCGGTCACACCACAGCGCATCCAGACGGGCGTGGCCGTCGCCGGAGTCCAGATCGGCGGCAAGACCAGCGCCGACGCGACTGCCGCCTTGCAGAGGGCCGCCCAGAACGTCACGCTCACCGACGGCAGCCGCAGTTGGACGGTTCCGCTGGCGAACCTCGGCATCACGCTCGACACCGCCGCGACGGTCAAAGCCGCGCAGAGCGCCCCGGCCAACAGCACCGTCAAGCCGGTTTATACTGTCGATCTCAACAAGGCGCAGCAAGGTTTCATCGACCTCAGCGACCAGATTAACATTGCTGCCGCGCCCGGTCAGGATGGGCGCTCGATGGACATCCCGATGATGCTGAACCGTCTGCGCGCCGACGTGAGCGGCGAAATTGCCGACGGCACGTTCGATCTGGACATGATCGTCACGCCTGCTCCGACTTCGACACCCGCTGCGACCGCTTACACCGGGCCGACGACCAGTTACACCGTGCAGGATGGGCAGCAGCTTGCCCTGATCGCCAAAGACTACAATGTCTCGGTCGATGATATTGTGTCAGCCAACAACCTCTCCGACGCGGATTTCATTTATCCCGGTGAGGTGCTGACGATCCCGGCAGCAGGCGTATACGAAGCGCCGCCACCGCCCGCGCCGACCAGCGTCGGCAAGTCGATCCTCGTCTCGACCGAGGAGCAGCGCATTTTTGCCTATCAGGACGGCCAGATGGTGCGCCAGGATCTCGTTTCGACTGGCTTGCCTGCCACGCCGACGGTCAAAGGCGACTTCAAGATTTACGTCAAGTACGTCTCGACCGACATGAGCGGCCCCGACTATTTCCTGCCCAACGTGCCTTACACCATGTACTTTTACGCGGGCTATGGCATTCACGGGACGTACTGGCACAACCTGTTCGGGATGCCCATGAGTCACGGCTGCGTCAACCTACCGACTGACGAGGCCGAGTGGTTCTTCAACTGGGCGAGCGTCGGCACGCCTGTGCGCGTGGTCTAGCGCCCGATCCGCCGTGTCCGCGACAATCCTTCAGATCGAGCGGCGCGAACGCCCGCGCCTCAGCCAGATCACCAGCCTGAGTGATTTCACCTGCACCATCGACGCAAGTGTCGATTCTGAATCACTCCTCGGCAACCCGAACATCAGCCTCTACTGTCTTGACCATGCGACGCGGCAGGCAATTTTCGCCGAGCTTCCGCCGGGGAACGACTTGTCGCAAGCGCCGTTTTACCATCAGACGCAGTTCGAACACGCGCAGCGGCTGATCGCCGTTGACTACGACGACTTCGGTCTGCTCGCGCGCCGCGTCGATCTCGATTCGTCGCGGCTGATCCTGATCCACAACATCGGGCGCTGCGGCTCGACCCTGTTGAGCAGCGCGCTCAATCAAGTCAGCTCCGTCACCAGCTTCTCCGAGCCGGATGTGTTTTCGCAAGCCGTCGTGCTGCGCGATCACGACCGCGCCGACCTGATCGATCTGCTCCGGCGCTGCGTTCGCCTGACCTTCCGCCCTGCCGTGACCGGATCAACCTCGACCTACAGCCTGAAGTTCCGCAACCAGTGTGTCGAGGTCATGGACGTGTATCAGGCGGCGTTTCCGCAGGCGAAGCATCTGTTTTTGTACCGAGGCGGCCTGAGCTACGTTGCTTCGCTCTATCGCTTATCCTCGCGCAATCCTCGCCCACCAATCAGCCGTGAGGAAGCGCTGATCCGGCAGGCCGTTTACTACAATCGCCCGCCCGCCTCGGTTGAGCGCTTTTTCGACCCGGCGCTCGAAAGCTGTTCGTTCGAGCTGATGCTGGCGACCGGCTGGCTGATCATGCTGGATCGTTATCTGGAATTGTACGCGGCGGGCTTCCGACCGCTGGCCGTGCGCTACGAGGACTTGAACGCCCAGCCGGAGCGCGTCTTGCAGGCCATGTTCGACTTCTGCGGCCTGCCGCAAGCGGAGATTCCGCGAGCGCTTGAAGCCTTCGCGCGTGATTCGCAGCAGCATACGCCGTTCGCGCGTGACGAAGCGCACAGCGGGAACACCGTTGTGCTTCCCGACGACCTCGCCGCGCAGCTTCAGGCGATCTTCGCCCGCCATCCCGTCATTCGCTCGTCCGATTTCGTGCTGCCCGGCACGTTGAAAGTCGATTGAAGATGGCCGATACACTCTTAACGCCGCGCCTCACGCTGGAACCGCTCAGTCTTGCCCATGTTGACGAGGCTTACGAGGTTTTTCGCGCCCCGGAGAACGTCACCTACTGGTATGCTGAGGCGCACCAATCGCCCGAAGAAACGCGCACCATGATCACGCACAATATCGCCAACACGTGGTCGCCCTGGTGGGCGATCCGCCGCAAGGACACGGCGCAGATGATCGGGCTGGTCGGCTTCTACATCGGCGGCCCGGTGCCGGGGATGGGTTACATCCTGCACCGCGATCACTGGCGGCGGGGCTTCGGCAGTGAAGCAGTCAGCGCTGCCGTCGAGTATGGCTTTCGCCATCTGGACTTGAACCGCGCCGAGTTATGGATTCACGAGGCGAATATTGCGTCGCAGAAGCTCGCGGAGAAAGTCGGTTTTCGGCGGCGCGGACAGTTCTATACCCCTGCCAGCGATCATCTGCCTGCGCACGAGACGCTCGTCTATGGCCTGCGCGCCGACGATTGGGCGGCACAACAGCCCGATCACCCGTTTGTCATGCCGCGTGAAATTCCCTTGACGGGAATTATCCCAACGATTATGACCGATCATGTGCTGGAGAGTGTTGCCTTCTACCGCGACAAGCTTGGCTTTTATGTCAACTCCGTCGGTGAGGAACACGATCCGCCGCGCTTCGCTATCGTCTCACGCGGCGAGTGGCGCTCAGAACGCATCCAGATTCGTTTCCGCTACCAGCCGCAGCCTAATGCGTCGTCCGGTTGGCTCAACATCGAGGTCGGCGGTCAGATTGATGCGCTTTACGAGGAATTTCGCAGCCGAGGCGTGACGATTGCCGAGGACATCACGACGCGAGACTACGGAATGCGCGATTTCGCCATCCGCGACAATAACGGTTATCGGCTGGTCTTTAGTTCGCCCATCTGAGCGTATTTCGCTATTCGCCGTCTCGTTTCAGCCGCACGTAAACACCCTGCCCCTGCACCTGATTGACCTCGAACAGTTCGGAATGCGCGTTGACGAGCAGCGAGAGCTGCTTATAGCCGTAGGTGCGTGAATCGAAGCTGGGATCGAGTTGGTGCAGTTGATGTCCGAGCGCGCCGAGGAATGCCCAACCATCGTCCTGTACAGCCAGATCGAACGCCCGCTTGAACAGGGATTCCAGATCGCGCGAGAGCTTCGCTTTGGTCTTGGTCTTGCGTGGCGAGGGGTTCGGCGACGGCTTGACCAGATTCTCGGTGTAAACGAAGATGTCGCAGGCTTTGACGAAGGCGTTCGGCGTAAGCTGTTTGCCAATGCCCATTACGAACAGGCTTTTCTCGCGGATGCGCGTCGCCAGCCGGGTGTAATCGCTGTCGCTGGAGACCAGACAGAAGCCATCGACGTTGACCGTGTACAGAATATCCATCGCGTCGATGATCATGGCGCTGTCAGTCGCGTTTTTGCCGACCGTATAGCGGAACTGCTGGATCGGTTGGATGGCGTGCGTTTGCAGCGTCTCTTTCCAGCCGCCCATGTTGGCAGTCGTCCAGTCGCCATAGACGCGCCGGATCGTCACCAAGCCATATTTGCCCGCCTCAGCCAGCATTTCGCCAATCAGCGAGGCTTGCGCGTTGTCGCCGTCGATCAGCATGGCGATGCGGCGGCTTTCGACTAAATTGGGGTTGTCACTCAAGTTATCCATCAGCTTTCTATTTTTCGTTGATTATATTATAACCAAAAACGCCTACTCGGTTGGGAGCAGGCGTTTTGCATAGAACATCGACCCTATATTTCCGCCGGGATGCACGGCTGTACGCCCCGACACGGGTGGCGATATTTTGTAGGGGCCTGGCGTGCCAAGCCCAAATCCATTTACGACAGCACCGGCTCGGTCATCGCTTCGGGCGACAGCACGAAACCCTGCTCGATCAGGTAATTGAGAATCTGGCGCGCGTTCTGCTCTGGCGTGTTGACAACCGTATCGCAGATGATCTCCGGGTGCAGCGGCGGCTCATACGGATCGTCAATGCCCGTGAATTCCTTGATCTCACCGCGCCGGGCTTTGGCGTACAGACCTTTAGTATCACGCGCTTCGCAGACTTCGAGCGGCGTGTTCACGTAAATCTCGACAAACTGATCTTCCCCGAAGAGCCGACGCACGTCGTCGCGGGTGGCACGATATGGGCTGATCGCCGCGCAAATCACGACGCCGCCATGCCGCGCAATCTCCGCCGCCACGAAGCCAATGCGCCGAATATTAGTGTCGCGGTCATCCTTCGTGAAGCCCAGCCCCTTCGAGAGATTGGTGCGTACCACGTCACCGTCAAGGATTGTCATCTGGCGGCCATGTTCAAGCATGAGCACGGTCAGCACGTCGGTGATGGTCGATTTGCCCGCGCCGCTCAAGCCCGTGAACCACAGGCAGACGCCCTGATGATGGCGGGCGGGGTAGCTCTCGCCCAGAATCCGCGCGACTTCCGGGCGCGTGAACCACGACGGCAGCAGGCGGCCTTTGTTCAGATAGTTCTCGCGCACCTGCGTGCCGGAGATGTTCGAGGTTTTCACGCCGTCAGGAATCTTCGAGACTTCCTCGTAACGACCTTCATCAGTCAGATAAAGCAGCTCGTGGAACGGCATCGGCTTAACGCCGAGTTCGCCCGCGTACTGCTGCACGAGTTCCTGCGCCTCGTAGGGGCCATAGAACGGCTTGCCCGTCGAATCCTTGCCGGGGCCAGCATGATCGCGCCCGACGATGAAGTGATTCGCGCCAAAATTGCGCCGGATAATCGCGTGCCAGACGGCTTCACGCGGCCCGCCCATGCGCATCGCCAGCGGCAGCAGCGAGAGCAGTACGCGATCCGCATCGTAGTAGTTGTCGGTCAGCGCCTTGTAGGTGCGCACGCGCGTGTAGTGATCCACGTCGCCGGGCTTGGTCATGCCCACCGACGGATGCAGCAGCAGCACGCCATCGACCGCCGCAATCGAGCGCTTGGTCAGTTCCTCGTGAACGCGGTGGAGCGGATTGCGCGTCTGGAAAGCAACGACGTTCGGATGACCGTAGGTTTCCAGCCGCGCGCGCACCTCAGCGGGAGTCAGGCGCAGCGGCGTGAAATCGTAATGGCGCGGCAGTTGCAGCACTTCGAGCGCGCCGGAGATGTTAAACTTGCCCCAGCGCTGCATCTCCGCGACGATGGGATGCTTCGGATCGAGTGTAGCGAAGGCTTTCTGCGCTGCTTCATCCACATCCCAGGCGTATTTCTCCTCGACCGTCATGATCGCCAGCAGTTCGTTTTTATCATTGCGCAGCGCGATCTGCTCGCCGACGAAAATGTCAGCATTTTCGGGGATCGGCAGCGTGATCGGCATCGGCCAGAGCGTACCATCGGCGAGGCGCATCTCGTCGAGGACACGCTGGTAATCGGCCTGCCCCATGAAGCGATCCAGCGGCGAGAACCCACCCACCGCCAGCAATTCGAGGTCACAGACGCTGCGCGGCGAGAGTTGCAGCGAACGCAGACGGCTCGCGTAGGCTTTGCGTTCTTCGAGCTTGTCCGGCGCGATCACCAGATCGACCAGCGTGCCGCCATAAGGCGCGATCAATGTGGGGGTATTTCCGTTCATCATGCAGCTAAACTCCAGGGATGTAGGTGAAACGAAACCGAGAGGCGCGTCAAGAGCGCCGGGAAGCTATGTCAGCGGGGACAACAACAACAGGTGCAGCAAAAAGCGGTTGCGCAGAAACGCATCATTACCTGAGGTTAAACCAGAGCCGGATCGCAATCATTATAGTGCAAACAAAAACGAAAAACGTAAATTTTTGCCGACCGAGGCGCAGTGTTGCCGTCAGGCTCGATAGTCGGGGTTTGCGCGCACGATCAGCGTGACGAGGTTGTCCGAACGCGCGTCGGTGACATAGTTGCGCAGCAGTTTGCGGAAGCGAAAGCCGACGTTCAACTGCGCCGAGAGCGTCGGATCGTTCAATGCGCCAACCGCGACTTGCTGCGCGTAAGCCTCGACACTCATTTGATCACGGTAGCGCGGATAGCCCGGCAGCAGCCCCGCGACGATCTCGCCGCGCAGATTGAGCCGCCGCGCCAGATCAGCGCGCGCCGCATACAGCCGCGAGGCAATTCCCATCCGGCGATAGTCGGGGTGTACCCCCACGTCAATTCCGTAGAGCCATTCACCGTTCGGATCGCTCGTGGAAATCGTGCCTCTGCCGATGAAATCGAAATAGTACGGGTGATCGTCACCATCGAACCTTTCATTCGTGCGCATGGTCGTCGTCGCGCCGACGATCACGCTGCCGGAGGGGGTTACCGCGAGTGCGGTGAACTGCCCCTCCGGGAAGTGTTTGACATGCTGATTGTACATCTCGACCGTGAACAATTCCTCAGCCGGAATGGACGGAAACACCGCCTGTTGCAGCAGCGCCAGCGCCTCAAAATGCTCCGGCTGCGTGTTCACAACCTGAATCTCCACAAATACCCTTTTCCAGATGAAACCGAAGTTTCCCAAACACCGCTTTTCCCCCTCCTTGAAGTCGGGAGGAGGGCGGGGTGGGATAATCTTTTACGACTCTTTCTTCTCGCTCGTGATCTCGATCAGCGGGATTTCGCGGCCTTGCAGCGCCGATTGATAGCAGGCGTCGATGATTTGTGCGCGTTTCAGTCCCTCACGCCCGTTGTGGGTTGACCAGTCGCCACCGTTGATCGCCGTGATGAAATTGCGGATCACGGCCACGTGTCCCTCGCCGCGCCGTACCTTCGGACGCACTTCCGAGGGCACGCCAGCGGTATCGGTGTAGATCGTCAGGGTATCCTCGAAGCCGTAATTCTTGACGTGAATGTCCGCGCCGCCCTCCGTACCGTAGAGCGTCACGCCGAAGTCGTCGGCGTTTTTGCCATAGACCGCCCAGCTTGCTTCGAGCAGCAGCGTCGAGCCGTCGCCGAGACGCACGAACGCGGTCGCCAAGTCTTCGACCTCGTAGCCGCCCGCGCCGACCAGCTTGCCATCGCCCCAGTTGCCGTGACCACGACCGCGTGGCCCCAGTTCGGCGTAGGTCGCCGCGCTGACCGAGATGACTTCCGGCTCGCCGAGCAGGAACAGCGCCATATCGAGTACGTGAACGCCGAGATCGATCAGGGGGCCGCCGCCAGCCTGCTCGCGGTTGGTGAACCAGCCGCCCATGCCCGGAATCCCGGCGCGGCGCATCCAGAAGGCCTTGCCGTGATAAATCCGCCCCAGCCCACCCGACCCAACGTACTGCTTGAGCACCTGTACGTCGCCGCGCTGCCGATGATTGAAAGCGACTTGCAGCACGCGACCCGCCGCCGTCGCCGCGCGCACCATCGCCTCGCCCTCGGCACTCGACCGCGCCAGCGGCTTCTCGCAGAGAACGTGCTTGCCTGCTTCGAGCGCTGCGACCGTCACGGGCATATGCAGGTGATTGGGGGTACACACGCTGATCGCCTCGATGTCGTCGCGCGCAATCAGTTCGAGATGATCGGTATATTTGTTGGGAATCGCGTAATTGCTGGCGATCTGCGCCAGGCGCGCTTCCGCCGGGTCAGCGACGGCGACGATTTCGACGCCGGGAATCTGGCGATACGCCTTGATATGGGTCTCGCCAATTCCACCTACTCCAACGATCCCGACGCGCAGGGGCTGCGGTGTTTGCACCATCGAATTTCTTCCTCTGAACTCCATCCAATCTATTCACGCCGATTGTACCAGTAAGCGCGACATCTTAAAGGTCATGGATTCATGGTGTAATCCTGCTCCTTCAGGCAGGTTTACTCCGCACCACAAATCAGCCTACACTGAAAGCGTGGAAGGAGATGCCGACCGATGATCCATACCGATCACGTGAATTTGATCCGCGCGGGCGTTGCTGCCGGGGTTTGGGCGGATTTCGGCGCGGGCGCAGGCGCGTTTACGCTCGCGCTCGCTGATCTGCTCGGCAGCGAGGCGCAGATTTACGCCATCGACCGCGATTCTGGCGCGCTCGATCAGCAGCGCAAGACGATGCAGCGCCAGTTCCCGGATCGCGCCGTGACCTATCTCAAAGCCGATTACACCCAAAAACTCGATCTGCCGCCGCTCGACGGCGTGCTGATGGCGAACTCGCTGCACTTCGTCAAGCAGAAAGAACCGACTCTGAACCTGATGCGTGGCTATCTCAAGCCGGGCGGTCGCCTGATATTGGTCGAGTACGATACGGATCGAGCAAATATGTGGCTGCCTTACCCCTTCTCGTTCGAGACGTGGCGCGGCATGGCGAGCAAGAACGGCTTCAAGGACACGCGCCTGCTCGCGCGCTGGTCAGGCAGTTCGCAAATTTACAGCGCTCTGAGTTTTGTCTAGCCAAGCTGCGCGGCGGCAATCGGCGTACTCGTCGGCTGTGAGCTGCCGCCAGCGGGTTCGGTTGAAATGGCAACCGCGCTGTAATCACTCATGGGGTGATCCAGATTAAAGACCAGCACGCCGACGCCCAGTTGATCGAGCGAGAAGATGCCCGCGCTCACAGGTTTCGAGTCCTGAATGAACCAGAGTTGGTAGGTCTTGCCTGCCGAGAGCTGCGGCAGCGTATCGGTGTAGATCAGAGCAGTCGGGCTTTGCGGCGTCCAGAGAACCGTCGCCAGAACGCCGCCGCTCGTGCCGCTGGTCGAGACCAACTGCACGCGATTCGCCTTGCCTGTTCCGAGCGAGGTGAGCGCGTCTTCCTGATTGCGCAGCAGCGCCGTCATGGTCTGCTGCTGGCTGTTCAGGTTGCTGACCTGCGTGACCCAATACACGTTGGAGATCACCAGCAGCGCTGCCGCGATCAGTGCAGCGGCGAGGATAATTCGGTTGACGGGGCGCGGACGTGACACAAGCGTTGGTTGCGGGACAGGAGCGGGTATCGCTGGCGCGGGCTGCGCCGGGCGCACCGTCATGCTCGGCGACGACGAAGCACGCGCGGCAGCCATCAGCTTGTCATGCAGAGCGGCGGGAGGCTGTGACCTCGGCACGGTATACATCAGCGCCTGCGCCATCGCCTGATATGCTTCCAATTCGGCGGCGACTTCGGGGCAGTCGGGCAGAAGCCGCTCGACCAGTGCGGTTTCATCCGGGTCAGTTGCCCCGACGCTGTACGCAGGGATGAGTGCCCGCAGTGTTTCGCAGTCATCGGGCCGAAGATTGGTCGTTTCTGTCATGCCAGTGCTTTACCCAGCGATCCGTAAATTCTCAATTGTATACGTCGAAATCTGCAAGAATAGATGCACCATCAGCTTTCGCTCACTTCCGTCCACATCGTCTTGAGCTTTTGCAGACCGAGCCGCACGCGCGTCTTGACCGTCCCTAATGGCAGATTGAGCCGCTCGGCCATTTCGGTGTGCGACAAGCCCTGAAAAAACGCCAGTTCGATCACCTGCACCTGCTCGTTGGGCAGCTTCTCCAGCAGCGAGCGCAGGATGCGACCATCCTGCCACGCCGGATCATCCATCAGGCTGCCCATGCCGACGCGCATGTCGTCCAGTTCGAGCGCGTTTTGCAGCGGACGCCGCCGCTCCATACGCAGCCGATCAATCGCCGTATAGCGCGTGATCGTCAGCAGCCAACTGACGAACTTGCCTCGCGCCGGATCCCAACTGGTCGGCTGATTCCAGACTTTCAGGAAGGTATCCTGCGTGACTTCCTCAGCCAGCGTCGAATTCTGCACGACTCGTAAGGCAATGCTGTAAACCAGCCCACCGAACTGCTGGTACAGCTCGGAAAGCGCCTGATCATCGCGTGCGACCAGACGTTTTACGAGTGCGGCATCATCAAACGGTGTATCGGACATTTACGCTCTTACAGCAGTGGTCAGGCTCAAAAGATCGTTTCCAACGCAAATTATACTCCGGTTAACCTTTTGCGTCCTTTTCACCGACACGCCGCGCCTGTAGAAACACAACACGAGTGTTTTTAAAAACCTATCGGTTTCCTCGAAATTTACTCGAGTGTACCTGTTGTGTAGGGGCGAGGCATGCCTCGCCCCTACGAGAACAGACCCCATCTGTTCAGACAATCGCCTTCCGCAGAGCGGCTTTTATATACCTTCTTTGCGCCTTTGCGCTGCCTCTTTTATCTTTTTTACTCCCGCCCTAGCACAGTTTCAGATCGGGCGGATTAGGCGGGCTGTTGAGCCAATCGACGGGCGGCGCGGGCGCAATCGGCGCGGCGCAGGCGCTCGGCGTTTGACCGAGCAGAAAGAGCGCCATCGCGAAGCTGTAGCGCGGCGCGGCGAACGACGTGCCGAGTTCCGTGCCCCACATACCCGGCATTAGAACCTCGCCCGCGTTGGAATAGGATGAGCGCACGCCCGTCGTGGCGACGAAATCGCTGCTGTCGTCGCTGGCGCTGACGGCGATAATTCCGTTCCAGGCCGCCGGAAAGAACGGGAACGGCTCACTCGAATTGCCCGCCGCCGCCACCATGATCACCGGATGATTGCCCGAATTACAGGCCGCGCGCCGTCCGCGACAGGCCGTAGTGAGCGTGCTTTGCAGCGCGTCGTTGCCGACCAGCGGACTGTTGTAAACGCCGGAAGCCAGCAACTGCGTGAACACCGCCTGCATCGCGGTCAAATCGCCCGCGAGATCGGCGTCGGTCTGCTCCATCATCGCTTCGTAGACCGCGAGATCGGCCAGCGCCGAGCACGGCACGACCGCGAAGCTCATGTTGACGACGAAACTGGCGTTGGGATTACGCCCGCTCAACTGGGCGATGGTCTGCGTCAGGCGATTGGTGATGACGGTGGTCGTGTAGCCGTTGGTATCGACCGGAACCACGTCAATCGGCAGATTGCTGCCGTACTGCTGAACCAACTGCCGGATCTCGTTCGAGACGCGAACGCCGTGCGGCTGTGGCGCGCTCTGAGCGGTCGGCGTGCCGTTGTTCGTGCCACTCGTCGCAAAGAACCCTGTGCCGCTGGTAGCGAAAAAGCTCGTGCCGCTGGTGGCAAAGAAGCTCTGGCCTTCAGGGATGACCGTACAGTTCTGCTGATCGATGTTGCCCTGAACCGAGGCCATCACCGCCTGACGTGCCTGCTGGCGCAAATCCTGATCGAGCGTCGAGGGGATGGCGGTTTGGGTCGGTTGGGGTGTTACCCTGCTGCGACCGCTGCTGTTGAAGCTGCTGGTGTTGCCATTCCCGGTATTGCCGCCGCTGTTATTGCTGCCGCCAATACCGCGCCGGGGCAACCGCTGTTCTTCATTGCGCAGCCGCGTGATCACCGAAGCGTTGCCGCGCAGTCGGCTGGTGATTGCGCCGAAGTTATTGCCGAAATCGTCCACGACCAGAATGTAAACATGGGGTTGATTGTTTCCGTTGCCATTCCCGCCACCCTGCGCGTAGATCGTGAGTGGGATGGCGGCGATCAGCAGCATCAGAATCAGGCATAAGCGTTTCATAAAGCGCTCCTAAAAGGGATAATTTGTCTCTTGCATGTAGGCTTCGACCTCGTTGAGCTTGGCTGTGTAGCCGCTGGTGCGGAACAGGTCGCGCGCTGCATCGAAGCAGTGCTGCGCGTCCGCGCGCTGGCCGATGCGGTGATACGTCCCGCCCATCGCGAAGTCGGCCAGCCCCATCCAGGCGTGATTGTTGGATGCGCCTGCAATCTCGCGCGCCCGTTTCAGAGAGCGCAGCGCCGCGTCGAAATCGTCCAGAAACATCGAGGCCGCCCCCAGATTCAGGAAGGCGTAAAACATACGCTCCTGATCGTTCAGGCGCGTCGCCAGCGTCAACTGCGCCGAAAAGACCTCACGCGCCTCCTTCAAATCGCCTTTGGACTGTGCCACGTAGCCGCGATGTTCCAGCACCTTGCCCAGCAGCACGTCATCCTGTCCCGCCAGCGCTTCCGCTTCCTTCAGATCGGCCTCAGCCGCGTCGAACGCCTTCTGATCGGCGTGAACCTTGCTGATCACGCCCAGCAGGATCACGACGCGGTTGTCGAGCTTGAGCGCACGCGCCAGTTCGAGCGATTCGCGGTAACGGATCAGCGCGTTATCCAGATCACCCCGGTCATAGAAAGCGTCGCCGCGCCTGCCGAGCAGATAATGCAGCTTGGTTTGTTCGCTCGACGAACGTGCCGTCTCCAAAGCGTGATCGATCTGTTCGAGCAGGAGCAGATCATGGCCGCGTGACTTGAAATACGAGCCTTCGACGGTCAGCGTGTAGACGATGCTCATCAGGCTGTCGGTGTCGCCCAGTTGATAGGCCGCGCCCGCCGCCTTCAGAATGTTGGTACGCTCCAGATCGAGCGCGGCAGGCGCATCCTTGTGGTGGATGGCATATTCCCGGCAGGCGGCGATCACGACCGGACGGGGAATTCGGGCATTCGCGCGGGCATAACTGAAGGCGAGATCGTGAATCCGGTACACATCCTCGACGCGCTTCGCCAGCCCGCGCCGCGAAAGCGCCGTCAGCGCTCCCTCGACCGTCTCCGCGTCCGAAGTCGTCGTTAGCGCCAGCAGTTCAACCGTTGCTTCCGGCGCAAACAGCGATCCGTAAGCGAGAAACACACGCAGCGTCGTCGCATCGAGGCTGCTCAGACTGTCGTCGATCAGCTTCTTCACGCTGTCGCGGCCTGCTTCAGCGAAGCCTTCCGGCATCTTCATCAGGTGTGGATTGGAGTCGATACGGCGCAGCAGTTCACGTGGCGTCAGATCATCGACCAGCAGCGTTTTCCCGGCGATTTCCAGCGTGAACGGGTGAAAACCGACCAGTCGGCACAGTTCAACTGCCGCTTCGTCCTGGGTCGTGTAATCCTGCCCGGTGTGATAGTTGAGCAGTTCGAGCGCTTTGCTCAGTTCAAGCTCGCCTACGTCAATGATCTTGTTGAGTGGGTAGCGCGTCCGTGACGTGACCAGCACAGGCAACTGGCGCGGCAGCGCGTCGATCACCTGCTTGAGCACCACGCCGTCCCAGACATCATCGAGGATGATGAGCTTGATGTCCGCGTCGCTGATGAGCTTGCGGACGGCAGACGGGTCAATCGTGCTGGAGGCGAATGGACGCACAAGGGCTTCGAGTAAAGCGGGCGCGCGCTCCGTGCCCGCGCGCAGCCACAAGACCGGCTGACCATCCTTCTCGATCCGGCGGGCGGCGACTTCAGCGGCGAGCGAGGTCTTGCCCATCCCGCCCATGCCTTGCAGCAGCACGCGCAGCCCCTTGTCGAGCGCAGTGTCGATTTCAGCGATCAGCGCATCACGCCCGATCAGGCGCTCAGGCCGCGAGGGAACGTCAGCGGCATCTTTGAGCAGGATCGCGCTTTGCGCGCCAGGAGCGTCCGTTCGGGTCTTGGGGCCATCCGCCTGACCGTGCGTCGTCTCGATGTGGCGCTCCCGCGTGCCGGGCGGCGTGAATGGCGTTTCGACCAGATAGGGCTGCTGCGCGTCCGAGCGCGTTGCCAGCTCGTCGGTCTGAGCAGCGACTTCAGCGACCAGCGTGCGCCGCAGCGCCTCGGCCAATTCGAGCGTGCTGCCGTAGCGTGCATTCGGGTCTTTGGCGGTTGCTTTGGCGATCACCACGTTGACACCGGGCGGAATGTCAGGCCGCGTGATCGGCGGCAGCGGGTCGCGGAGATGTTGCAGCGGCGCTTTCGGGAACGGATGCTGCCCGACCAGCGCCTCATAAAGCGTGATGCCCAGGCTGTAGATGTCCGTTTGCGGCGTGACCAACTGCCCGGTCAACTGCTCCGGCGCGGCATAAGCGGGCGTGCCGGGCGTGCCGCCCGTCTGCGTGACGCCCGCGTTAGTCGCTACGTCTTTGGCGATGCCGAAATCGCTCAGGTAAGCATTCTCGTACTCATCGAGCAGAATATTGTCGGGCTTGAGATCGCGGTGGACGATGCCGTGACGATGGGCGACCGAGAGCGCCTGCGCGATCTGATCGATGATGCGCACGGCCAGCGGCAGATCGAGCGGCTGTTCGCGGATCATGCGGCGCAGATTGCCGCCCCGCAGCCAGCGCATGACCAGATAAGCGCTGCCGTTCTGCTCC
>DASZXN010000092.1:0-9200 GCA_035545875.1 Phototrophicaceae bacterium | reverse complement strand
ACTTCGGCGGACACGTCTATGCGCCCACGCTCACCGACATGCCGACAGGTCATTTCTGGGCGTATGTCGGCGCGATACAGGCCGAGCAAATCGTCAGGCGGCATGGCGCTGTTGAGGCGCTGCGCGGGCATTATCGCGGCTGGTCTGGCTTGGAGGAGGGTTTCCTGCAAGCCGCCGAGCGCGAACTCTGGCAGCGCGAGGGCTGGCGCTGGTTCGCCTACCCGAAGACGGGAGCAATGCTCACACGAGATACAGCCTCACCAGAACCGCAATGGGCAGAGGTGCGCATCGAGTTCATCACGCCGGCGGGAGCAGGCGCTTACGAAGCACGCGTCGAAATTGAGCAGCAAATCGAAACTGAGCATTCGAGCAACGACCCACACACCCTCGTCTATCCCCAATATCGGGTCACTCGGCTTGTCCCATCCTACGCGCCCGCCAAATGAGTTCGTAGACTCCCGTGTTCTCTGCTGATCGGCATGAGCGGCTGCGCGTGCGCCTACGTTGGGCTTCAGCCTTTCGTTTCATCAAATCTTACAGCCTAAATTGTTTTCAGTTAGGTTTTATAGTAGAATAGGCTATGTCAGTTTTATGTCGGATGTTCATGTTTAGAAATTAAATTTTTCAGTCCTGTCATGGAATTCATCACCCGGACACAGATGGCCGCTGCTACTCTACCCCCAGTTAACCCATCGCTCGCCGCTCAACAACAGGAGCTACAATCACTTTCTCCACCCAGATCAAGCCCGCATTATGGCAGCATCTCGTAGCCTTGTTCGTTGAACATTCCCGATGCTCAAATTATGACGTTTCAATCCCCCCCCTCCAGTAATCGAACTAAAACCTGGCAAGCTATCAACAGCGGCATCGTCTTTTTGATCGCGGTGATGGCGCTGCTCGGCTGGCTGTTCAATAGTGCGGTTTTGAAATCCATTGTGCCGGGGCTGTCCCCCATGAAGCCCAACACGGCGATCAGCCTGCTGCTGATCGGCGCAGCGCTCTGGAGCCTGCGCGACGAGCCAGCAACGCCCACACGCCGCCGTTTGGCGCAGGTGTGCGCGCTCATCGTTTGCCTGATCGCGTTATTCACCATCGCTGAATATTGGTTTGGCTGGAATCCGGGTATCGATCAACTCCTGTTCCGCGACGATACGCCCAACATCGCGGTACTTTTTCCGCAGCGGATGTCCCTTGCGACGGCCTGTGCCCTACTTCTGTTAAGTCTCTCGCTGCTCATTATCAGTGCCAATCAGCGCCCGCTGATCGCTCAAGTGAGTGCGCTCATCGTCGTGGGGATCGCGTTATTTGTGCTGGCGGGTTATCTGTATGGCGTGACCTCGCTGTATGCCGTTTTCGCCTTTGGCACGATTGCCCTACCTACAGCGATTGCACTCTTTCTCGCCGGGATCAGCGTTCTGCTGACCCGCCCCCGGCGCGGTTTCGTCGTCATTCTCAGCGCCGGTACCTTGGGTAGTGTGATAGGGCGTTGGCTGCTGCCCGCCGCGTTCCTCGTGCCGCTGCTGATCGGCTGGCTCAGCTTAAAAGGTCAGCAGCTTGGCCTCTACGATAGCGAACTTGGGTTAGCGCTATTTGCCGTCTCGAACGTGATCATTTTTACCCTGTTGATCGGCTGGTGTGCCCTTTTACTCAATAATCTGGACAGCGCAGGCCAGCGCAGCGCGGCACGTATTCACCGATTGAACCGCACCCTCGCCGTCCTGAGCGATGTTAATCAGGCGATTGTGCGTATTCGCCAAATCCCGGATTTACTCGACACAATCTGCCAGATTGTGGTGAAGTCGGGCGGATTTTCGACCGTCTGGATCGGCTGGGTCGATCCGGCGACGCAAGACCTGACTCTGGCTGCTCACGCCGGTACTGCCGACCACTACGAGGTCTATTTGCAGACTATTTTGAGCAGCCGGGAGCAAATTGGCGCTTTTCTTGCGAGCCTGGCGGACGGCAGGAGCTATCAGGTTTTTAACCAGCTTCAGGCTGACCCGCGTATTCCGCGTGAGCGCCAGCAGATGGCTCAACAGCTCGGCTTTGGTTCGGCAATCTTACTGCCGATCAGTGTCGGTCAGGAAAGACGCGGCTTTATGGGTATTTATGCTTCCGAGCGCAACTTTTTTGACGACGAAGAACTGCGTCTGATGAGCGAACTGGCAGGCGACATCACCTTCGCGCTGGAATTTTCCGAACAGGATGCCCGGCGGCAGGCCGTCGAAGCGAATCTCAAGCGCTCGGTGCAGCGTCTGGAAATTCTGCACGAGATTGACCGTCAGATAGTTCAGGGCGAACCCATCACCAGGCTTGTCGAGACAACTTTGAAACGGCTGCGTCAGATCATTCCCTGCCAGCGCGCCAATCTCGCCCTCATTGACCGCAGTACCGGAGACGCGGAACTGTTCGCGGTCGATATCGACGGGGAGACTATGCTTGATACCGGCACGCGCTTCCCCCGTGAAGCCGATTTTGCGCTGGGCTTTGATGCCAATCACACGCTGGTCATCGACGACATTCGTCCCTTACAGGAGGTCAACAGCCGCGCCAAACAGTTCGCCAGCGAAGGGATGATTTCGGTACTCAGCGTCTTGTTGATGGATCAGAATACGCCGATTGGCTCGCTCAGTTTTCTATCGACCACGCCTGCCTTCTTCATCAGCGACTATCAGGAAATCGCGCGCGAAGTCGCCAGCCAACTCGCGATAGCGATCCGCCAAATGCACCTGAATCAGGAAATCATTCACCACACCAGCGAAATCGAGCACAATCTGCACGCCATCGAAAATATGCGCCAGTTCTTGCAAACCACGCTGGATGCCTTCTCGTCGGGTGTCGCGGTGTTGGATACCGAGGGCACAATCATCAACGTGAATGCCGCCTGGGAACGTTTCAGCGCCGAAAATGGCGGCTTGTCGGCAACGGCCTATCTCCACAGCAACTACCTGACCGTCTGCGATAACGCCGTCGGGGAAATGTCGGAGGAAGCGGCTCCGGCTGCGGCAGGCATTCGCGCCGTGATCAGCGGCGAAAAACGCGATTTCTATCTGGAATATCCCTGTAACGCGCCCGGACAAGAGCACTGGTTCGGAATGCGTGTGACTCCCTTTGCCGAACCTGCGCCGCACCCCGTCGTCGTCGCCCACGTAGACATCAGTGAGCGCAAAGCCGCTGAACTGGCGCTTCAGGAGGTGAACGAGACGCTCGAACAGCGCGTCATGGAGCGAACGCTGGAACTGAGCCGTACCAAAGAGCGCGCCGAAGCCATCCTCAACACCAGTACCAACGGGATTCTGGTCGTGGATTCCGAGCTGTGCATTCGCCAGACCAACCCGGCCTTCGACCATCTCTTCGCGCTTGCGGCGGAAAACTCGTTCAGCCGCTCGCTGCTCGACTTTATTCACCGGGACGACGCGAGTCAGATGCGGGACACCGTTCAGAGTGTGCTGGCTGACCACTCCGGCAAACGCCTTGAACTGCGTTGTATTCGTGCAACCGGCGCAACCTTCGAGGCCGAGTTCAGTATCGCTCACTTCGCCGACGAACCGGAACACGGGGAGGTCGTTTGCGTCATTCAGGACATCACCGACCGTAAGGAGCGCGAGCAGCAGCTTATTTTCAACGCCAGTTTGCAGCAGGCCGTCACTGACGCGGTGATCGCCACGAATCTCGACTTTCAGATTCAGAGCTGGAATCCTGCGGCGACGAGAATTTATGGCTGGACGGCTGAAGAAGTGATCGGAAGGCCGATTGGCGATGTCTTGGGTACGCAGTTCGTTTCCGGCGCAACACGAGATCGCGTCCTGCGTGAATTTCTGGAGCAGGGTTATTGGACGGATGAAGTCGTCCAGTATCACAAGGATCGACATCCGATTGATATTCTCAGTTCCACCGTTCTCTTTAAGGACAACAACGGTAAGCCGCTCGGCGTCGTTGCCGTCAACCACGACATCACCGAACGCAAGCGCGCCTCCGAAGCGCTTGCCGCCAGCGAGGAACGCTTCCGCACGCTGGTGCGCGGTGTGCGTGATTATGCCATTTTCACGCTTGATCCTAACGGCAATGTGACCAGTTGGAATTCCGGCGCGGAGCGTATCAAAGGCTATAGCGCCGAGGAAATTCTCGGTCAGAATTTCTCGCGCTTTTATCCACAGGAGAGTATCGCGCGCGGCGAACCGGAACGGGTGCTTGAGGTCGCACGCAATGAAGGCCAGTTCTTCGGAGAAGGCTGGCGCGTTCGTAAGGATGGCTCCCAGTTTTGGGCCGAGGTTTCTGTGACGGCGGTGCGCGACAGCCAAGACCACCTGATCGGCTTCTCGAAAGTCACGCGCGACCTGACCGAGCGCAAACGCGACGAAAATGCGCTGCTCGAACAGCGCGATTTCCTTCAGTTGGTCGTTGACAACGTGCCCGGCCTGATCATGGTTAAAGATCAGAAAGGGCGTTTCCAGCTTGTCAATCATCTGGTTGCCGACCTGTATCACGCTTCTCCGGCACTCATGCTGGGGAAAACCAATACCGACCTGAGCCTCAGCGAACAAGTCCTGAGCTTCTCTGCCGAGCAGGATCGGGAAGCACTCAGTTCGGGGCAGCCCTTGTTCATTGCCGAAGAACAGGTTCAGGATCGCTATTATCAAACCAGCAAGATTCCGCTCAAAAGACCGGATGGCTCTTATGATCGTCTGTTGATCGTCGCCACCGACATCACCGCGCATAAACAGGCCGAAGAAGCTCTGCGCCGAGCTTTCGAGCAGGAGAAAGAATTAGGCGAATTGAAATCCCGCTTTGTCTCGGTGGCCTCCCACGAATTCCGCACGCCGCTGGCGACGATCCTCGCCGCCGCCGAGACTCTGAGTGCCTACCGAAAAAAAATGACCGATAGTCAAATCGATCATCGGATTAACAACATTCGTGATCAGGTCGATCACCTCAAGAACATCATCGAAGACGTGCTCCAACTGGCACGTATTCAGGCCGGGCGCGTCGAGTTCAATCCGGTCGTGCTCGACCTCGATTCGCTCTGCCGCAGCGTGATCGACGAATTCCAAAGCCATCCCGATAATGCCCATCGAATCACGTACTACTGTGATGAGAACCTGCACAAAGTCCGGCTCGATAAAAAGCTGATACGACAAATCATCACCAATCTGGTCTCAAACGCCATCAAATACTCGCCGACGGCCAGCCAGATCGACATTCGGCTCGAATACGCTGACCAGACGATTATTCTGAAGGTTCACGATCAGGGAATCGGCATCCCTGAGGCCGATCTTGCGCATTTGTTTGAGCCGTTTCACCGCGCTTCCAACGTGGGCAGTATTTCCGGGACGGGGCTTGGCCTCTCGATCACGAAAGAGGCTGTTGAACTGCACGGCGGCATTATCGGGGTCGATAGTCAAGTCGGTATCGGAACCACCTTCGTGGTCACCATTCCAATTGCGGATAGAACTGAGGAGTACCATGACCAGAATTCTAATCATTGAGGATGAGACGCTGCTGCGCGAAGAAGTGATGGACTGGCTCACCTTCGAAGGTTATGAGGTCATTGGCGCGAAGGATGGAGTCGATGGCGTCGAGACCGCTTTTCGCTATCATCCTGAGCTGGTGATCTCCGACATCACCATGCCGCGACTGGACGGCTACGGCGTGCTGCTTGAACTCCGCTCGAACCCGATGACGGCAGCAATTCCCTTCATTTTCGTCACCGCGCGCGCCGCGCATGACGACGTGCGGAAGGGTATGGCGTCCGGTGCCGATGATTATATTACCAAGCCATTCACCCGAAATGAGCTTTTGCAGGCCATCGAATCCCGCTTGCAAAAGAAGGAAGGCGAAATTCAGAAGAAGGAAGGCGAGATCAGCGATTTACAGGCAGCCCTGGTTGCCGAGCGGGAACAACGCTTGCTTAAGGGAAAACTGGTCGCCATGTTTTCCCACGATTTTCGCAACCCCTTGACCAGCATTCTCTCGTCCAGCAATCTGCTGCGCAACTACTCCGACCGCATGGACGAGAAGCGCCGCGCCGAGCATCTGTTCCGCATCGAGGCCTCGGTGAAGCAGCTAATCCAAATGCTCGACGACATGCTGCTCGTTTCGCAGATGGACTCAGGGAATCTCAGCTACACGCCGAAAATCCTGAATTCGGAAGAGTTTCTTGAGGAAATTGTCAACGAGTTTCAGGCGATTTACGTCAACTCATACGACATCGCGCTGGAAAATCAGTTCTCAGGGACGATGCTGGCCGATCCGCGCCTGCTGCGCCCGGTGGTTGTGAATCTGCTCTCCAACGCTATCAAATATTCCCCATCCGGCAGCGAAATCACGGTCACATCAACCCGCGATCATGAGCAGTTCGTTTTAACCGTTGCCGATCACGGGATTGGCATTCCCGAAGAAGATCAAATGCGCCTGTTTGAAGCGTTCCAGCGCGGCTCCAACGTCGGCCAGATTTCAGGCACCGGGCTGGGATTGGCAATCGTCAAGCAGGCAATCGGCTTGCACGGCGGTTCCATTCGCGTTGAAAGCAAGGTCAACGTTGGCACCAAAATGATGGTTTCGCTGCCTGTTGGCGCGCAAAGTTAGCGCCGCGTGCCAAAGGTCAATTCGGCGTGGTTTTCACCAACAGCCGCGATGCTTCGACAATCAACTGCGCGGCCTGCTCAAGCTCGCATAACCCGGTGTTGATCACCAGATGATAGAGCAGCGGATCATCCCACTGAACGCCGAAGAAGTGCTCAAGATACTGGCGCACAGCTTTGTCGCGCGCTTCGATCTGCCGCCCCGCTTCCTGCAAGCTCAAGCCTTCGACTTCTTGCAGGCGTTTCAGGCGCGTTTCGACCGGCGCAACGATCAGGACGTGCAGCACCTGCGGTTGATCGCGCAGGATAACCTGCGAACCACGCCCGACAATCACCACATTATCCAGTTGATACGCGCGTTTGACCGTCTGCGTGATCATGTTGATGCTCGCGGCATCGTCAAAGGTGGACACGACCGGATTGATTAACGCGGTGGGATTAATCACCATATCGGCAGGGATTGACGAGGTGATCCGCTCTAAAAAGCTGCGGGCTTTGAAATCCTCTTCCGAAAAATCGGCGATTTCGCCACGCGACAGGCCAACCTCGGTCGCCACCTGCTCCATAAATACGCGGTCGAAGAAACGATAGTCGAGTAGTTCGCGCACGCGCGCCGCGATCTTGCGCCCGCCCGTGCCGTAATGCCGTGAAATTGTAATCGTCGTCATGATATTGCTCCGAATAAATTTATACTCAGCCGACCATTGATCGTCACCATCAATCAACTTAATTATAATCGCAATGGAGCCTGTACGAATCGTTAATCCCTCGTGAGTTGTGTCATCGTTTAAAGCCGGGCTTCGACCCGCAGCCCAGCCACGAAATCATTTTTGCCGCCCTGCGCGGGGTGACGGATTTTCACACACGGGATACCCATCCCCATCAGCAGCGCGTAACCGACGTTGCCAACGGCAATCACCTTCTTCGGCCTGAAAATATCGAGCAGCTCGCGCACGAACGGCTCGCCGATCTGCACTTCCGGGCGGCGGGGCTTGCGGTTGGTGAGCAGCTTGCCTGCCTGATGCGGATGGAACGGAAACGCGCTCCAGACCAGCGGCACGATACCCAACTCCGGCAGGAGGCTCCAGAGAATCGTCGCCGTCTGCTCGCTCTGAATCGCCTCGAAACCCGGTTCGAGCACGTCCTGATAGCCGCGCTCGGTGCCAAACATCCCTAGCGCGGGAACGCCCTCGCGTAAAATCCGACGGCTGACCATCGGCATCCCGGTCAGCCGCATCCCGCGATAGCCCGGCGCTTCCGCGATCAGGACAATCGGCGTCTGCCGCGCGTATACGTCGTCCAGATAACGCGCAAGGTTGGCGCGGCGAAGCGCGTTATAGGGATTATCACCCGCGCCGTACTGGTTGTAAGCACCCGGCGCGGTTGTTATGCGTGACAGATGCTCGATCAGGGCAGCAAAATCGCTCAAAGGGAACCTCATTTCACAGAATCCGGTATTGTGTGAGTATGGCACAGGAACGCCCGTCGGGGAGCGTGCGTGGTAAAATTGAGTTCAGCAATGGTCAATCATGCGCGACTGCGCAGCTTCATCGTGTGGTCACGAAGAACGAGTAAGTCTCATGGCGCGCAGATACAATATTCAGGACATCGCCCAACTCGCTGGCGTGAGTCGCGGCACGGTATCGCGCGTCCTCAACGACAGCCCGGCGGTCAGCGCCGATACCCGCAAGCGCGTACTCGATGTCATCGAGCAGATGAATTACCTGCCCAGCTTCAGCGCCCGCCACATGCGCACCAACAACTCGAATCGGGTCGGCTTTGGCCTGATCACCGACGAAGTGATCACGACTCCGTACGCGGTCGAGATGATCAGCGGTGCACAGGAGACGCTCTGGGCGCAGGGCAAGGTTATGCTGGTCGTCAACGCGGGTTACGGCAAGGCTTTGACCGAAGTCTCGCTTGCGGCGCTGCTGGAACGGCGCGTCGAGGGCATCATCTACGCGACCATGTTCCATCATTCAGTCGAACTGCCGCCACAAATCGCGCAGGTTCCGGTGGTGCTAGCGAACTGTTACACGTCAAATCGCACACATCCCTCGATTGTGCCTGACGAAGCTGGCGGCGGCTATACCGCCACCAAAACCCTGCTCGAAAAAGGCCATCGCCGGATCGGTTTCATCAATCTGTCCGCACCCAAACCGGAATTCTACCCAATCCCTGCGGCTGTCGGTCGGCTCGCTGGCTACAAACAGGCGCTTGCTGAGTACGATCTCCCCTTCGATACGGCGCTGCTGCGCCACACCGACGGCTCGGCCTACACGATCTATCGCTACGTGGAGGAATTTGTCCACCTGCCAAACGCGCCAACCGCGATTTTCTGCGGCAATGACCGTACCGCCATGAGCTGTTACGGCGGGTTAGCGCAACTAGGGCTGCGCATCCCCGACGACATGGCCGTGATCGGCTTCGACAATCAGTTAGACATTGCTCAGGGGTTGTGGCCGCCGCTCACAACGATTCAGCTTCCCCATTACGCGATGGGCAAATGGGCTGTCGAATATCTGATGTCCGAGCACAGCGGCGACCCAGATCAGCACAAGCTCGACTGTCCGCTGGTCATGCGCGAGTCGGTCTAGAAAGCGCTTCCCATCCCCATAT
>DASZXN010000091.1:0-3338 GCA_035545875.1 Phototrophicaceae bacterium | reverse complement strand
CCTCGACCAGCAGATTGTCGTCATCACTCAGGAGTGGCGGCTGATTTTTAGACTTTTCGCTTTGGTTCTCGTCATTCAGGGGAAAATTCGACAAAGGAAGCCTCGTGATACGCGATCATCATGCTTCCATCATAACCGCGCTTCCATCATCGTAGGCCTGGAGATGGATTCGCGCAGAATGAACGTCAGGGAACATAGACGCTCAAAGTCAATGGCGCTCGCGCCCCTGACGTGCGGCCTCAAAGAGAATAATCGCGGCGGCGCTCGCCGCGTTGAGCGATTCAGTTTCGGCAGCCATCGGGATAAACACGCGCTGGTGCGCTAACGAGATCGCCGCTTCACTTGCCCCCTGCGCCTCTCCGCCGACGATCAGCCCCCAGCCGAGCGACCAATCCGCAGCATCGTAAGCGACATCACCGTGCATGTCTGCCAGCGAGACGATTAATCCATTGCAGGTTTCCGCGATTTTGTCCCACGACTGATGGATCACCGGGACGCGAAAATGCGCGCCCATCCCGGCACGCAGCACCTTGTCGTTGTAGGGATCGACGCAGCCGGGCGCGAGCAGAACGAGGTCAACGCCTGCCGCCGCTGCCGTGCGCAAAATCGTGCCGAGGTTGCCGGGATCGCGTAAGCCATCGAGGATCAACACCCGCTTAAGCGAACGAGGAATATTCGGCGTGGGTAAGGGAAAGACGCCGATCACGCCCTGCGGATGCTCGGTCGCTGTGAGGTGCTGCATCACGTCCGGTGACACGTCAAAGAGCAAATCGGCCTCGACGTTGAGCGAGCGGATACTCTCGGATGATGAGTCGTAGAGGATGAAATCGGGGAGGTAGCCTGCTTCGAGCGCATCGCGGATCAGGCGCGCGCCTTCCAGCGCGACCTTGCCGAGCTTGCGGCGCGACTTCGTGCCGGTGATCAGCCCGTGCGCCAGCTTGACCCGCTCGTTTTGCAGGCTGGTAATCATCACATGTACCTGGAATCCGTAGGGGCGACCTGTCAGGTCGCCCCTACACGACATCCGATTGTATTCGTGCTATTGATTCTGCTGGCTGAGCGCGGCGAGTTTGCGGAAGGTGCCGCCATCGCGCACGGCGATGTCCGCCAGAATCTTGCGATCCAGCTCGACGCCCGCCTTCTTCAAACCATACATGAAGCGGCTGTAGTTCAGGCCGTTGATGTGCGCAGCCGCGTTGATGCGGATGACCCACAGGCGGCGCAAATCCTGACGACGAGCGCGGCGGTCGCGGTACGCGTAAAACAGGCTCTTGAGCATCGCTTCGTTGGCGCGGCGGAACAGGCGGCTGCGGGTGCCCCACTGACCTTTCGTGCGAGCGAGAACTTTCTTATGATAACGGCGGGCGACGTACCCACCCTTCACTCTTGCCATTGCTCATACTCCTAGCAGCAAAACCCAGAGCGCTGGCTCTGGGCGGAATGGACTTCAAAAACGCCGGTCGCGGCTTACGACGGCGGGTTCTGCTTGTACAGGTTCAGATAGGGCGCGAGGCGCATGACGCGCTTGTGCGTGGGCAGATGCCGCACCACGAACACTTTATCGAGCGACTCTTTCGCGCGCGTTGAACGGCGGCGGCGGAAATGGCTTTTCCCACCCTGGGTACGCACGACCTTGCCGCTGCCTGTGGTGCGGAAGCGCTTGGCCGTCCCCTTATGCGTCTTGAGCTTGTACTTCTTTGCCACAGTAACACTCCAGTGCTGATACACAAGTGCCCATAATCATCGCGCATGATCCGCTCAGAGTAAAGGCTGAATTACTTGGCCTTCTTTTCCGACGCGGGCGCCAGCACCATCAGCATGGTATTGCCTTCCATGTTGGGCGACTGCTCGACGACCGCCACGTCGTTCAACTCGGCGGCAATGCGTTCCAGGCGTTCCCGCCCAATGTTCGCGTGCGTGATCTCGCGTCCGCGAAAACGGATGCGCACCCGCACCTTCATGCCATCGCCGATCCACTTGCGGGCGTCACGCACCTTAAAGGAGAGGTGATGTTCGTCGGTCTTGGGACTGAGACGAATCTCTTTCACCTCGATCACTTTTTGCTGTTTGCGCGCCTTGCGTTCCTTACGCTGCTTCTCGTACTGGAACTTGCCGAAATCCATAATGCGGCAGACCGGAGGGTCGGCATTGGGCGACACTTCGACCAGATCGAGATTGCGGGCTTCGGCGGCTGCAAGCGCCTCGCTTAAGGGGATGACACCGAGATTTTCGTTCGTGTCACTGATTACGCGGACTTCACGCGCGCGTATCTGATTGTTAATTCGCAGCGACTCTTGGGAGCTTATAGCTCTATTCCTCTCTCAACTATCCTGAGAACTCAAAACAAACCTAGTCAAAAATTTAGGAAGTCAATAACCTCATTTTTTGAAAAATGTAGGGATTTGCTTCCCCGGCACGCTCGTCATACAGACGAGCACTCCCTCATCGAAAAAATTATAACATGCGTTTATAGGCAGGCGCAAGGTCAGGCGAGGTCAAGCGGCAGCAATTTTCGTAAAATGCGTAAATCTACGCAGGTGATCAGGACTAAAGGATAGCTTTGCGACGGCTCCTGGCCTGGATTATGGCGCTAATGATGTTTTACTGGTCTAATAGACCTATTTGCGGTTCATAAAGGGATTTATCGTGAATATCTTTCAGGGTAAGCTGATCCGGCTGCGCGCTGTCGAAGCGACCGATTGGGAGAACCACATCCAATGGGATCAGGACAGCGAACTGGCGCGGCTCTCCTACGAAATCCCCTTCCCGCGCTCGACGATGGGCTATCGGGAATGGGCGGAGCGCGAGGCACAGCGTCCGCCGGAGAATGACGTGTATCGCTTCCAGATGGAAACGCTCGACGGCAATGTCGAGGTCGGGACGATCAACACCAATCGCTGTGATCTGCGCAGCGGGACGTTCGGCTACGGGCTGGCGATCAGCGCACCCTATCAGCGCAAGGGCTATGGCTCCGAGGCGATTCGACTGGTGCTGCGCTACTACTTTCTGGAGCGGCGCTATCAGAAATGCAGCGTCGAGGTCTACAGCTTCAACGAGCCATCGCAGCGCTTGCACGAGCATCTCGGCTTCACGCTCGAAGGTCGCTTGCGGCGGATGGTCTACACGAACGGTCAGTTTTACGATTCGCTCTGGTACGGCATCACGCGGGAAGAATTTGAAGCGCAAGTCAATCTCGCTGCCGTGTAGGGGCGAGGCATGCCTCGCCCCTACGAAAACCATCATACCCTCGGTGAACGCCCCGTCAGCCGCGTGAACATCTGGTAGCCGATCCAGCGGAACGGCTCCGGCGGGATCGACGGGTAATTCTGCTGATAGAA
>DASZXN010000090.1:0-3790 GCA_035545875.1 Phototrophicaceae bacterium | reverse complement strand
CGCAGTTGGGCGCGAACGTCGCGGCGGCGGAGCGGCTGTTCGAGGTGATTGATGCCGCGCCTGCCGTGACCGATCCGCCGACCCCACCCCCCGACCCCCTCCCCGACTTCAAGGAGGGGGAGAAAAGCCAATGCGTTTCAGCAGAAGCAGGAGCAAAGCAGTGGGATATTCGATTTGAGCACGTCGGCTTCCGCTATGATGCCGATGTTGTGCTGAACGAGGTGTCGCTGGAAATTCCGGCGGGCAGGCGGATTGCGATTATCGGCGCGAGCGGCAGCGGTAAATCGACACTGGTCAATCTGCTGGCGCGCTTCTGGGATGCGAACTCCGGGCAAATCCTGCTCGGCGGGCGCGACCTGCGCGACTACGCGCAGGAGGACGTGCGCCGCGTCATCGGCGTCATGGAGCAGCGCACGCACCTGTTCAACACGACGCTGCGCGAGAACATCTGGATCGGGCGGCGTGCCGCGAGCGAGGATGAGGTGATTGAAGCAGCAAAACGGGCACGCTTGCACGAGTTCGTCACGAGCTTACCCGATGGTTATGCGACGCTGGTGGGTGAGAACGGCCTGAAACTGAGCGCCGGGGAACGGCAGCGAGTCTCTCTAGCGAGAGTCCTGCTCAAGGGCGCGCCGATCCTCGTACTGGACGAGCCGACCGCCAACCTCGACGCGCTCAATGAGCGGGCGATTTTAGAGATGATCCTCGAACAGACGCAGGGCAAGACGCTGATCCTGCTGACGCATCGGCGGGCACTGCTCGACCGGATGGATGCAGTCGTGGTCATGCGGGACGGGCGGATTGTCGAGCGCAAAGATTAAAGTTTCAACGCAAAGGCGCAAAGGAAAGAATAAGGGCGCAGCGCCATGCGCCCCGACAGCGATTGGATTAGCCGAGTGTGTCGCGGAGGGCGTGCGAGATGTTCTCTAAACCGGATCGCAGTTGATCGTCGCTCGGCCAGCCGAAGCCGATGCGCATGTGGCGGTCGTCCTGCTCAAACCAGTGGCCGGGGCCGACCATCGTGCGATATTTGCCGTTGAGCGCGTCGTAAAAGCGCTTCAAATCGACGTTCACGTCGGCTTTGATGCGCGGGAAGCAGGCGACGCCACCCCTCGGCTCGACCCACTCGATCAGTGCTTCTTCCGCGACCCACTCCTGCACGATTGCCAGCTTACGCGCGATGTCGGATCGGATGCGGGCGAGGTGCGTGTCTTTATTCAGCAGATAGCGATAGGCGACTTCCTCATCGAGCACCGAGCCGCTGATGAAAATCTGCTCCTTCGCGGCGAGGAAGGTCGGCATGAGCGCGGCATTCTGCGTCATCAGCCAGCCGAGCCGGATGCCCGGTAAGCCGTAGGTTTTCGAGAGTGACGAGACGCTGATCACGCTGGGCGAGAGCGAGGCAGCGGGCGGCAGCGCCTGATCGTAGGCCATTTCGCGGTAGGTTTCGTCCACGAGCAGCAGACAGCCGCGCGACTCGACGGCTTGAATGAGGCGGAAAAGGTCGGACTGAGAGACAGTCGCGCCGGTGGGATTGTGCGGTACGGTGATGCTAACAAGGCGCGTATTCGGGCGAATGCGGGCGATCAGCGCATCGATGTCGATCTGATAGCCGCGATCAAAACTTAGCTGGAACAACTCGTAATCCGCGCCGATCTGACGCGGCGTCTCGACGTTGGTGGCGTAATTGGGATAGACGACGAGCATGTGATCGCCGGGTTGCAGCAGCGAGGTCGAGATGATGAACAGCGCCGCCGCTGCACCAATGGTCAGCAGGACGTGATCAGGCTGCAAGGGCGGGTAGTCGTGGGTGAGCAGAGCGCGCAGCTCCGGCTTGCCGAAGTGATCGCCGTAAGCCAGCACCAGATCGCCGAGGTCGAGCTTGAGGTCGCTCCAGCGCGCGTCGGTGACGGAGCTTTCGCACAGGTTGTAGAGGATCGAGTCGTAGCCCAACTGCTCCGGCGATTCGATCTCGATGGGCATTCGGCGGTAGCGCATCGCTAAATCCCGCTGAAGGCGTTGACGCCGCCATCGACCATAATCACCGCGCCGTTAACGAAGTGCGCCGACGGGCTGCACAGCCAGATCAGCGCGCCGACCAGATCGTCGGGGTCGCCGAAGCGCCCGGCAGGGGTGTGATTGATGATGGTCTGGCCGCGCGTCGTCAGCGTGTTGTCGGAATTGAGCAGCAGGGCGCGGTTCTGGTCGCCGACGAAGAAGCCCGGCGCAATCGCGTTGACGCGCATCCCTGCGCCGAACTTGAGCGCCAGTTCGACGGCGAGAAACTTGGTCAGGTTGTCGAGCGCGGCCTTCGACGCGCCATACGCGACCGAGCGGGTCAGGGCGCGCTGGGCGTTCATTGACGAGATGTTGACGATACTGCCCACTTTTTTCTGCGCCATGACTTCGCCAAAGACCTGCGCGGGCAGCAGCGTGCCGATCAGGTTGAGGTCGATCACGTACTTCATCGGGTCAAGCTGCATGTCGAAGATGGTTTTGTCGGGCGAAACGGTCGCTTCGGGGGTCGTGCCGCCTGCCGCGTTGACGAGAATGTCAATCGTGCCCCACTGCGCGATCACCTGATCGCGGGCGGCCTCCAACTGCGCCTTGTCGAGTACGTCGGCGGGCGTAGCGATGGCGGTTCCGCCCGCTGCGCTAATCTCCTGTGCAACGGCTTCGGCTTTGTCTTTGCGGCGGCCTAAAATGGCGACCTTGACGCCCGCCTGCGCCAGTCCGCGCGCCATCGCGCCGCCGAGTACGCCCGTGCTGCCCGTGACGATGGCGACTTTGCCTTCGATGCTAAACAGTTGCTGCGTGTAGTCTGAAGCGGTCATGATTCCCCCAAGAGTGTCTCCCTGTAGGGGCGAGGCATACCTCGCCCCTACAAAAAATCGCGAATGTTGGTGCTAGAGCCGATACGTTTGCTTGGCAAGATCGTAAGCCAGCGCGTGGATCATCTGCTGCGCATCGTCCAGGTCGATCAGTTGGCGCGCGACCAGTCCGGCAAGCCAATCGGCGCTCGCTCGCCGCCAGAGATCGTGGCGCGCCGGGATCGATGGGTAAGCGCGGGTGTCGTCGTTGAAGCCCGCCGTGTTGTAGACGCCAGCCGTCTCGATTACGCTGTCGAAGAAGCGGCGCATCCCGTTGAAGCTGTCGAAGAACCACCAGGGCGGGCCGAGCCGCAGCGCCGGGTAGACTCCGGCGAGCGGCGCGAGTTCGCGGCTGTAGGTCGTCTCGTCCAGATTAAACAGGACAATCGTCAATTTCGGATTGCTGCCGACTTCATCGAGCAGCGGCTTGAGATTGCGCGTGAACTCCGCGCTGATCGGGATGTCCGCGCCTTTGTCGCGGCCAAAGCGCCCATAAATCGCGGGGCTGTGATTGCGCAAGCTGCCAATGTGAAGCTGCATAGTCAGGCCATCGTCGGCGCTCATGCGCGCCATCTCGATCAGCATGTGACCGGTGAAACGCTGCGCCTCGTCCGCGCTGGCCTGATAATTGAGCGCGCGTTGAAAAATGACCTCCGCTTCCGTGTCGCTCAGGCGTGTGGTGTAGGCCGTCTGCGCGGCGTGATCGGTGGCGGTTGCGCCCATCGACCTGAAGAAAGCGCGCCGCGCCTGAAGCGCCTGAATATAATGGGCGTAACTGCTGACCTCGATGCCGGAGACCTCGCTCAGTTTGTCGATGTTGGCGCGCCAGCCGTCCATATCGATATTGACGACGCCATCCGGTCGGAAGGTCGGGATGATGCGGCCTTTCCAATCAGAGTCGCGGATGGCCTGATGATAGT
>DASZXN010000089.1:0-13144 GCA_035545875.1 Phototrophicaceae bacterium | reverse complement strand
TCTAAGACCCGCCCTCACGCGGATAAATTCGTCTCGTGACCAGCCCAATCCCAAAAGGTGTCCTTTCCTCAGCCCTCCTACCGTCAAGGGATAATCCCCTAACTGAATGTAAGGGAAAGTCGAATTTATCGGATCATGTATAGGGCGGGTTTGAAACCCGCCCCTACGAGAACAGAGATGCCTTTATGCAGCGATCACCACGCGAGATAGCCACCATCGATCACCAGATCAGCGCCGGTCATGTAATCCGAGGCTTCCGAAGCGAGATAGACCAGCGCCCCGGTCAAATCCGTGACCTCGGCCATGCGATTCATTGGCGTCATGCCCATCCACGTCGGCATCATCTTCTGACCTTCCGGCGTCTTGAGCAGGTCATCGACCAACTGCGTGCGCGTGTAGCCGGGGCTGATCGAGTTGACGTGAACACCGCGTTGCGCCCATTCCGCCGCGAGGCTGCGCGTCAGATGAATCACGCCTGCTTTGGCGGTGTTATAGTGCGCCTGATTCTGCGGCGTGTTGACGATGCTGCCGGACATCGATCCCGTATTGATGATCTTGCCGTAACCCGCTTTGAGCATCACCCGCGCTTCGGCCTGACAGCACAGGAACACCCCCTTCAGGTTGATGTCGATCATGCGATCCCAGTCGGCTTCGGGCATATCCTCTGAGCTGACCCACTGGCCGATCCCGGCATTGTTGACGCCAATCGTCAGCGTGCCCCACTTCGCCAGAATCGTCTCGACCAGCGCCTGCACCTGATCAGCTTTGGTTACATCCACCTGAACGGCCAGCGCGTCGATGCCTTTGGCTTGCAGTTCCTTGACGACTGCATTGGCCGTGTCGGTCGAAATATCGGCGATAGCGACCGCCGCTCCCGCCTCGCCGAGCGCGTGGGCATAGGCGCGGCCAATCCCCTGCCCGCTGCCTGTGACCAGCGCTACGCGCCCATCGAGTCGGAAGCGCTCCAGAATCGGTTTAACACTCAAAACAGGATCATCAGCCATGATGAATTTCCTTGTGGTTAGCGAATAAAATGCGCAGCGTTCAGCGATCATCCCGTACACCGGGCATGATCCGAAAGTCGCGGCGATATTTTCGTTGGATTATAGCCTGTGCAGCACGAGATCGCTGGGGACTATCAGGCGATGTGAGCAGACGAATCGCGCTCGACGGCTACGCCGAGCAACTGTGCCAGGGTCGCGGGCGGCATCTTCCCATGCTTGCCAAAGCAGTAGCCCCAGCCGCTCTCGGCATTGTAGCTGAAGTGCATTCCGGGGTGATCTTTCTCGTGGGGATAGGGGCAGCGCGCGGCGATAAAGCCGTTCGAGCGCCAGCGCCCATCGAGTTGCTGAAGCACCGCCGCCGTCAGCGCATCCAGCGATGATGGCGCAATCTCACGCGCATCGCCCGCCTGAGACTGTCGAGCGTGCAGACGGGATAGCCGTCGGTGCGGCTTCGGTAGAAACGGCTTGAATTCTTCAAGCTCGTAGCGTCGATCAGGATGGTAGGTAATAAACTCGCAGACAGCCTCGTCGCGCCCTGCTTTCGTGTTGATGGTCATCGGCAGGCGCATACTCTGGGCGACTGACAGCGCGCTATCCCCGTTCAAATGCTGTCCCAGCCCGCGAATGGCACGATCCGCCAGCGCGAAATCGGTCGTTGGCGTTTCCAGAAACCAGTAAGCGTGAAAGCCGCGCCCGGTATGAACGATGCACGAGGCGGGCAGATCGAACCAGGCGAGGTGAATGAGCGCGTCCTCCGGCTCGTCGATGTCCACGAACAACGCGGGCAGGCAGGCGAGATCATGCTTGCCGCCGCGCGCCCAGCGTCCCAGATTATGCTGGCGGAGTGCGACGCCAAAATACGCGCCCCAACCCTGCTGATTGGCTTCCAGCAGATGCGAAATCACCTGTTCAATCCTGCGCGTATCGTTCAGCATGACGTGACGTGACGGCGTGGGGCGGTCGCCATCCGGGTGAATTGCCGTGAACGTCAGATAGGCGGACTGCATTTCTGGCGAACAGCGACCGAACAGATCGTTGAGAAAAGTTTCCAGTTCCAGGTTCATCAGAGCTTGCTCATCATCATTGACGAACGTGCATTTCAGTAAAATTTTAGCACAAAAATTCTAAATTTGGGGTGAGAAATTTATAACCCGAAACGTCTGAGCACGCTTCGTTCCGGGTAAATTTTTGCGAAGTGGGTGACGATTATTGATGACCAGAGAAAGGTTTATTCAGCTTCCGCGACCAGATATTTCCAAACGACCGCCAGCGCCACCACGTCGGCGCGCTGATAATTGCTCGAACGGCTGAGGGCGTGCAAGTCGCCCTGCGCGAGCCAGCGTTTGTAATCGTTCCAGGCGGCGTCCCAGGCGTCGTACTCGTCCCAGTCGAAGTCGAGGTAGCGCGCGACCACCTTGAGCGACGCGCCATCAACCGGGAAGCGCACGCAGGTTTTGTAACTGCGATGCAGATCGTACATGCGCCCGTCGAGCTGCTCGCGTACATCGCGCGGCGCATTGGCGCGCAGAACGCCCGCGTCGAAGCCTGTCCAATGATAAATCCGGTCGCTCGGCGTTGGGTTGAGTTCCGCGAACAAGCGCCATGCCGCATCGGTGTCGCGCACCGTGATGATCACGCGGCCATCCGGCAGAGTCACCTGCTCCTCGCGCTGCGCCGTGATGATCTGCTGGGCGTTGCCGTCAATGTCACACCAGCCCCACGACCAGGGTCGCCCGCTGTATGGATCGGTTTCCAGATCGAACATGAGGCCGGTCTGGAAGCACTCGCGCGGCAGCGGGCTAAACCAGATCGCACGGCGTTCGACGTGGGCGCGGGCGTGCGCGTGAATCGCCGGAGCAGACGTTTTGATCCCCTTGATTCGGCGCAAATCATCGGGCTGCATCTCGGCGATCTGGCGCAGGCTGTTGATGCCGCTCGCTCGCAGTTCCTCGCGCGCCTGTCGGCTTAGGCCGGAGAGCAGCGAGAGTGGGAGCGGTCGATAACTGCTCTCGTCCATCATGATCCCTGAACACGCCGTGCGGTCAGCGTGACATGCTGCTGCGCCGAGTCGAAGGCGACGTTGACATCGCCTGTAATCGTAATTTGATCGTCCGCGAAACCTAGGGCCACTGTATAGACGTAGGGGGTGCTGAAGCGCCGCGCCATGATCGTAAAAGTATCTTCGCTCGTCCAGACGCCGCTCGCCGCGACCAGCACGTACGGCGTCAGCGGCGCGAGCATCTGCTCCTGCCACGCGCCGTAGCCGCAGTGAATCCGCGTCGTGTCGGTCGTCGTCTTGACCGTAAGGATACATTCCGCGTCGGCGAAATCGACTGTGAGGGTTTGGAGATTGAACGGATTCGGATCGAGCGCATAAACGCGCCCTGAGACTTGCTCTCCTACTGGCGAGGCGTGCTGTCCCTGCGGCGGCTGATAAGCGAGGCTGGACAGCTTGCTCGCCAACGCCTGCTGATCCGCCGGGTGGTCAGGCAGCGTCGAGCCGTTCAGCGCGGGCAGCAGGTGATCCCAGACGACATCCAGAACAGACTGCATATCCGCGACGCCACTGGTGATCGCCAGTACCGCGTCCTGCTCCGGCATGACGATGCAGTATTGACCAAACGCGCCGTCGCCGCGATAGGCGTTGTGACGGCAGCGCCAGAACTGATAGCCGTAACCCTGCGCCCAATCCATCGACTGCTGGGACGAATTATCGCTGTGATACGAGGTCGCTTCTTCGATCCACGCTTCGGAGAGGATGCGCGTGCCGTTCCACAGCCCTTTTTGCAGATACAACTGGCCGAGCCGCGCGATGTCCTCGGTTTTGATGTTCAAACCTGCCCAACCGATGTTCATGCCGGACGGTGCTTCTTCCCACGTCGCGCCCTCGATGCCGAGTGGCTCGAACAGGCGCGGCGTCAGGTAATCGATCAGTTTGAGTCCGGTCAACTCAGTAATGATTGCCGAGAGCATGAAGGTCGCACCGCTGTTGTAGAGGAAATGTGTGCCCGGCTGATAGACCACCGGGCATTCCAGAAAGGCTTTGACCCAATCGCCGTCAGCGCGCGTGCGCAGGTAAGGCACGGTATCTTCATCGTGCCCGGTATTCATTGAGAGCAGATGGCGCACGCGCATTGCCGCCAGGTTCTCACTGACCTGCGCCGGGGTGTTATCGGGGAAAAGTGCCAGCACCTGATCATCGACCGTCAGACGCTTTTCTGCGACTGCGAAGCCTATCGCCGTCGAAGCGAAACTCTTGCTCAATGAGTAGAGCATATGTGGTCGGTTGGCAGCATAGGGCGACCACCACCCTTCCGCGACGACCGCGCCGTGCCGCAGCAGCATAAAGCTGTGTAACTCGTGGATTTGTCCTTCGACTGCCTGCACGAACCGGAGGATGGCAGACGAGGCAATCCCCTGTGCTTCGGGTGTGGTGCGCTGAAGCTGACTCGCGCTTAATGTGACCATGAAACGTGATCCTTCAAATAAAACTTATGTGCGCATGATTGTAGCAACTCAGCGCTGGCCTTGCATGAGCGATTTATGTCCGTTTTTGACTATACGCAATCAATTGTCATAGGTCTGGATGCGCATGGCCGGATCGAGCCGCGCCAGCCGCCCCATACGAGCGCGCACCTGCGCGATCACCTCGGCTTTGTCGATGGTCAGCAGTTGGCGGTCGCGCATGATCACCTGACCATCGACAATTACCGTTTGCACGTCGGGCGCTTGTAGATTGTAGACCAGCGAGGCAGGCACATTGAACAGCGGTTGATGATGTGCGCCGCTCAAATCCACGAGGATCAAATCAGCCAGATACCCCGGCTCAACCACGCCGAGATCGTCCGGCAGCCCGTAGACGCGCGCGCTGCCGCGCGTGGCAATCGCCAGCGCCTGACCAATTGGCAGCGTTTCGCCGCGCCCGGAGCGCGTTTTCTGCGTCAATGCCATCAGGCGCAGCACTTCCCACAGGTTGAGCGTGCTGTTGCTGACCGCGCCATCGGAGGCGAGACCAACAGGCAGTTTGGCGGCGAGAAATTCGGTCAGCGGCGCGGTTTGCTCGCCCAGCTTCAGATAGGTCTTGACCGCGTGCGCGATCCCGACCGGGTATTTCTCCATCAGGCGAATGTCGTCGGGCGTTGCGCCGCAAACGTGCGCCAGAATCGTCGGCAAATCGAGAATGCCCGTTTGCTCCAGCACTTGCAGCGGCGTGATCCCACGCTTGCGCAGGCTGGCGGTCGTCTGCTGCGGTGTTTCCGAGACGTGGATATGCACGCCTACGCCGAGCTTGTTCGCGGCTTGCGCGGAGGCGCGCAGGAAGTCGCCGTCGCAAGTATAGGGCGCGTGCGGAGCCATGATCGTGCGAATCCGCCCGTTTGCTGCGCCCTGATAATCCGCGACGAAGCGCGCCGTCTCCTCGACCATCGCCAAGCCCTGGCTGCCGAACATGGCGTAGCCGAGCAGCGCGCGCGTGCCCGCCTTCTCGACCGCTCGCACCGCGTGTTCCATATGGAAATAATGGTCGGCCACTGAAGTCACGCCCGCTTCGATCTGTTCGATCAAGCCGAGCAGCATCCCCCAGTACACGTCCTCCGGCTGCAAGTTGTGTTCAAGCGGCCACATGAAATCGTTGAACCAACGGTCAATCGACACGTCCTCGGCCAGCCCGCGCCAGAGCACCATCGGCACGTGGGCGTGACAGTTGATCAGCCCCGGCATAACCAGCTTGCCGCCCGCGTCGATCAGCGCGTCGAAGTGCGAAGGATCGGCCTGTCCGCTCGGCTGCACCGACTCGATCCGGTTGCCAGCGATCAGCACCTCCTGATCCGCGATAACGGTAGCCTTGTCCTCCACGACACTCAGCACGTGCGCATTGGCGATCAGCAGGCAGCGCATAATTTCCCTCAATCGAAGCAACTGCACAGGCATTTAAAGGAAAAAGACATTAACGCAAAGGCGCAGGCGAAACAATGTTTCGCTTAAAAAGAAAGACGCAAAGGATTTTGTGCTTTACCTTTGCGCCTTCGCGTCTTAGCGTTGAATCTTTTGTCTTTACACGGAGAGGTATTCGCGGATCACGTCCTGATCGAGCGACTTGGCGCTCTGCTTCGAGACGATTTGGCCTTTTTCCATGATGTAGCAGGTGTCAGCAATGCCAAGCGCGAAGTCGAGGAACTGCTCGACCAGCAGAATCGTCATGTGCTTCTGATCGCGCAGCGAGCGGATCACGTTCTCGATATCCTCGACGATGTTTGGCTGAATGCCTTCGGTCGGCTCATCGAGCAGCAGGAGCTTGGGATCGCGCACCAGCACGCGGCCAATCGCCAACTGCTGCTGCTGACCGCCGCTCAACGTGCCGGCGACCCGTTTGCCCATCTGCTTGAGCACCGGGAAGATCGCATAGACTTCATCGAGCGCATCCGGTCGCGCTGGGTGGCGGCGATCCAGCGCCTCGAAGCCCATCAGCAAATTTTCGTACACGGTCAGGTGCGGGAAAATCCCCCGTCCCTGGGGTACGTAGCCGATACCAGCCTGCGCGCGTTTGTGGGTCGCCATGTTCGTGATGTTCAGGCCTTCGTAGCTGATCGTTCCTCTGCGGACTTTGAGTGTCCCCATGATCGCCTTGAGCAGCGTCGTTTTGCCGACTCCATTGCGCCCCATCAGGCACACGACTTCGCCATCCGGCACTTCAATATCGACGCCATTCAGGATCAGGCTTTGACCATAAACCACTTGCAGCCCGCTCACTGTAAGCATGATTTCCTCCTAAAATGCGGTGTGCGCGCAGTTGTGCGCCCCGCGCCTCCGTTTCGCTAGGCCGCCGCGACTTTCCGCTGCCCACGACCGAGATAAACCTCGATCACTTCGGGATCGCTCTGGACATTCTCGACTGGCCCCTCGCAGAGCAGCGTGCCCATGTGCAGCACCGTTACCTTGCTGGCAAACTGGCGCACGAACACCATGTCGTGCTCGACCACCAGAATCGAGCGCCCGCCCGCGATGCGATGCAGCAGTTCGCCTGTATGATCACGCTCCTTGCGCGTCATGCCTGCGACTGGCTCGTCAAGCAGCAGCAGCTTGGGTTCCTGCACCAGCAGCATCCCGATTTCGAGCCACTGTTTCTGTCCGTGCGAGAGCGTCCCGGCCAGTACGTCGCGCTTGTCTTTCAGGTTGATCGTTTCGAGCGTATCTTCCAGCAAATCGCGCTGCGTGCCGGAGAGCTTGCCGCCCAGCTTGTAGATCGAGGTTTTGAAACCAATCGCCGCTTCAAGGTTCTGATACACCGTCAGGCTGGCGAAGATCGTCGGCGTCTGGAACTTGCGCCCGATGCCTTCACGCACGAGTTGATACTCGGTCGCGCGGGTGACGTTGACGCGCTTGTCAAACGTGATCCTGCCTTGATCCGGGCGCGTTTTCCCGGTCATGATGTCGAGCAGCGTCGATTTGCCCGCGCCGTTCGGCCCGATCAGAAAGCGCAGTTCGCCGTAACCAATCGAAAAGTTCAGGCAGTTCAGCACCTTGAAACCATCAAAGCTGACCGTCACATTCTGCACGTCGATAATGCTATCGCTCATGATCATTGTCCTTTCAGGAGGCTTCTGCTTCAACTTGCGTTTCCGTTTTCGGCTGCGGGACGTAGGATTTGTCCCAGAGCGGCTTGATCCGATTCCAGCCGTCGCCCAGCGAGCCGATAATGCCTTTGGGGAACAACAGCACCACGCCGATGAACAACACGCCCATGATCAACTGCCAGATGTCGGCGTTGAGCGTGCTGATTGTGCTTTTGCCGAGGTTGACCAGAATCGCGCCGATAATCGCGCCGATCAGCGTACCGCGTCCGCCGACGGCAACCCAAACCACCATCTCAATCGAGGCGGCAATGCTCAATTGGTTGGGCGAAATAATGCCAATCTGCGGCACAAACAGCACACCGCCCAGCCCCGCGATGGCTGCCGAGAGCGCGAACACCGCCGTCTTGATCACGACGGTGTTGTAGCCCATGAAACGCACCCGGTTCTCGTCGTCGCGCACGGCAATCAGCAGGCGACCAAAGCGTGAATTGACCAGAAAGCGGCAACCGACGTACAAGCCGCCCAGCACCACTACCGTCGCAATGTACAGGTTGACAATCGTCTGATGATCGCTGAGGGGCGCACCGAAGATCGTTGTCATCTGGGTGATGCCGTTCGTCCCGTTGATCAGCTTTTGTTGGCCGACCAGCAGCAGCGCCATAATCGAGGTTAGCGCCTGCGTGATGATCGAAAAGTACACGCCCTGAATCCGACTGCGAAAGAGCATGAAACCGAGGATTGTTGCCAGCAGCGCCGGGATCAGCATCGCCATCAGAATGGCGAACACGGGCGAATAGAACGGCTCCCAGAAGAACGGGAGCTGCTTGACCCCGTACAAGCCCATGAAATCCGGCAGCTTCGTACCGACCGCTTCGAGGTTGAGGTACATGCCGAAGCAGTATGCGCCCAACCCGAAGAACAAGCCCTGCCCCAAACTCAACATGCCCGTGTAGCCCCAAATCAGGTCGAGGCCGAGCGCGACAAGTGCGTAGGTGAAAAAACGTCCCAGTAATTGCGTTTGAAAATCGGACAGCACGTCCGGCAACACGACGATCAGGACTACCGCCACTACGATAAAACCGATCCAGCGGCTCCCTTGCGTTAATCGATGAGCAGTCATCCGCTTCACCTGTTTCCTAATTTCGGCTGCGCAGCGCGATCAGACCCTTCGGCCTGAATTGCAGGAACGCAATAATCAACAGTAAGACGATCACCTGTGCCAGCGACGCCGCCGAATCGAACTTTGCCAGCGAGAGCGAGACTTCAAAAATCGGCGTCAGAATGCCGATCAGCAGCGAGGCGAGAATAGTTCCCGGCAGGCTGCCGACGCCGCCCAGCACCACCACTAAAAACGTGCTGACGATGTAGCCCGTACCCAACTGTGGCCCAATTTGTCCAATCAGCGTCAGCGCCGACCCCGCGATGCCCGCCAGCCCCGCGCCGAGCGCAAAGGTGTAGGCATCGACGCGGCGGGTCGCCACGCCGAGCGCCGCTGCCATCTCGCGGTTCTGCATGACCGCGCGCGTCCGTCGTCCGTTCGAGGTGCGGTACAGGTAGATGTACACACCGATCACACACAAAATCGCCAGCCCGATGATGAACAGGCGGCTGTAAGGAAAAACAACACCCGGTGCTGCGGTAATGCGACCGCTCAACCACGCGGGCGCAACCACCGGGAGATTTTGCGGGTTATAGCTGCGCGCCAACTGCTGAAGGATCAGGCTCAAGCCCCACGTCGCCAGCAGCGTATCGAGCGGTCGCCCATACAGGCGGCGTATGATTGTCCACTCAATCAATAAGCCCAGCGCGCCGACAATAATAAAAGCGGCAACAATCGATAGTACAAAGAACACGCCCCCTTTCGCGGCATCGGGGCCAAAATTCGGCGCGATCAGCGTCTGGAACAGGTAGGTCACGTAAGCGCCGGCCATGATGAACTCGCCGTGCGCCATGTTAATAACGCCCATCAATCCAAACGAAAAAGCCAATCCCAGCGACGCCAGCAGCAGGATTGACCCAATACTTAAACCACTGAATAACTGTGAAACCCAAATTTGCATGAGCGAACGCCCTTTTTCCGGTCGTTGACGAAAAGCAGCAATGCTTCTGCCCTCAAGCTGCGAGAGCAGAAGCACCGTTTTTACGTGAATTGGATGGAATTACGATCCGGCAGTCGCTTCAGGCGTCATCATCATATCGGTCGCCTCCGCCGTCGCGCCTGCGCCACCGCAGACACCCGCAGGCCGGGTCAGAACGTCAGCCCACGAGTCCGCGCACAGGTACGGATCCGGCACAACCGGGTCGGTCGAGAAGATCGTGTCGATCAGGCCATCTTCGCGGATTTTGCCGATACGCACGGCCTTGACCGTGTGCTGCGTTGGGCCATCAATCGAGACGGTACCTTCCGGCGCGGCATAGCTGATGCCACCCGCGTGAATGGTCGCCCGCACGGTGTCGATGTCGTCGGTGCCCGCCTTCTCGACAGCTTCCTTCCACAGATACACACCGAAGTAGCCCGCTTCCATCGGATCGTCGGTCACTTCGTCAGCGCCGTACTTGGCCTTGTAGTCCGCGACGAACTTGGCATTTTCCGGCGTATCAATCGTCTGGTAATAGTTCCACGAGGTCAGTTGACCCGTGATGTTCTCAACGCCCATCGCTTTGACTTCCTGTTCCGCGATGCTGACGGAGAGGACAGGCAGGGTGTCGGCGGTATAACCCGCGTCGGTGAACTGCTTGAAGAACGCGACGTTGCTGTCGCCGTTAAGCGTGTTGAAGATCACGTCCGGCTGCGCCGATTGAATCTCGGTCATAATCGAGGTGAAGTCCGTGCCGCCCAGCGGAACATATTCGGTACCGACCGGCGTCAAACCGGAAGCCGCCAACTGCGCAGCAATGATCGTGTTCGCGGTACGCGGGAACACATAGTCCGAGCCGAGCAGGAAGAACTTGGTCTTGCCCTGATCGAGCAGCCACTGCACGGCGGGAACGATCTGCTGGTTGGTGGTCGCACCCGTATAGACGATATTGGGCGATTCTTCCAAACCTTCATACTGTACCGGGTAGAACAGCAGGCCATCCAACTGCTCGACGACGGGCAGCACAGCTTTGCGGCTGGCGCTCGTCCAGCAGCCGAAAATGACCGAAACCTTGTCTTCCTGAATCAGCTTGCGCGCTTTTTCAGCGAAGGTCGGCCAGTCGCTCGCGCCGTCCTCGACGACCGGAACCAACTGCTTGCCGAGCACACCGCCCGCCGCGTTGATCTCGTCAATCGCCATCATCTCGGCATTTTTCACCGCCGTCTCGCTAATCGACATCGTGCCGCTCAACGAGTGCAGAATACCGACCTTGATGGTGTTGTCTTGTGCGGCTGCCGGGAGAACGCTCACTCCCAAAACCAAAATGAATAAAGCGCATAGTAGCCGTTTTCCCATCACGGGAACGGTAATCCGAGACATCATTCTCTCCTTGTTGAGTGGCAACAGAGTACACAGACAGAATAGCGGTAATCGAAAAATGGAGGAATAGAAGAGCAGCCAACGTTTTGTTTTAAATCTTTGTCACATTGTGATAAAAGATTTCACCTCCTGTAAAACCTGCAATAATCGAAAGGACGAAATAAACAACCTCACATTGGGATCGCTCTCAGGTATATGTTTTAATCTCCGTTTAATCTTTGTATTGACGATTCTCGACAAAAATACCCGCCTGAACTTGTCGGGATGTCACAACGCGAGCCTCAAAGCCGCTTTATAAACTTGCGCCTTCAGGGGAGCATCAGGCAAGGATTAGATTGTCGCTGGACAGAATCGGCAGAGTAGGCGAGTTGCGGCTGACCTTCGCGCAGCGCGACGGCAGCACTGTCCTCACGGAGAATTACTCGCGTCCCCCTCTTCAGGTGATGCGCGCCATCCGCGACGACGCCGGCTGTTTGTGCATTTATCTACTCAGTCCAACGGGCGGCGTGCTGCAAGGGGATCGCTATACGATGGCGATTCACGTCGGCGCGCGAGCGCACGCCCTGTTTACCACACAGTCGGCGACGAAGGTCTACCGGATGCCCGACGAATGCGCCGAGCAGGATATTCGCATCGAAGTCGAACCCGGCGCGATCTTCGAGTTCGTGCCTGACGCGGCGATTCTGTTTGCCGACGCCGATCTAAGCCAGCACATTCATGTACGTTTACATCCTGGCGCGTTGTTGATTCTGCACGAGATTGTCATGCCCGGTCGTTTGGCGCGTGGGGAGTGCTTGCAGTTCCGGCACTACGCCAATCGCATCACCGTGCGCGACGAGGCAGGCTTGCTGCTCTACGACGCGGCGGAGATCGAACCTGCGTCTCAGGATTTGCTGACCATCGGCAAACTCGAAGGCCAGCCGTGCTGGGGCAGTTTCTATCTGTTGGGTGATCTGGAAGCGTGGCAGTTGAACGCGGCGGAGTTCTGCGCGGCACAGCAGGCGACATTTGCAGGCGCGCTCGGCGATTTGTCGCCGCTCCATCGTAATGGAGTCTGCGCACGCATGGTCAGCCCGCGATTAGAGCATATCTACGCGGCGTTTCATGGTCTGCGCCGAAGTATACGCAAACAAATCGGCTTACCGGATACGCCGCTGCGCAAATAAATTCAGGGCAGGTTTGAAACCTGCCCCTACAGGCATTGAGGTAAGGCACATTATGGACTTAACGCCGAGAGAAAAAGACAAACTGCTGATCTACATGGCGGCGCTGGTCGCGCGGGATCGCAAGGCGCGCGGCCTCAAGCTGAACTATCCCGAAGCGATTGCCCTCATCACGGCGGAAGTCCTGGAAGGCATCCGGGAGGGACGCGGCGTTGCCGAGTTGATGCAGTTTGGCCGCACGATCCTCACCCGTGACGACGTGATGGACGGCGTAGCCGAGATGATCGGGGAAATTCAGGTCGAAGGCACGTTTCCTGATGGGACGAAGCTCGTCACCATTCACCAACCGATCCTCAGCGGCGCAGGCCGCGCCCCCGGCGAATACATCCTCGAAGCCGACGACATTATCGCCAACGCGGATCACCCCGTGATCACGCTGACGGTCGCCAACACGGGTGACCGCCCGATTCAGGTCGGATCGCACTTCCATTTCTATGAGGTCAATCCGGCGCTGAGCTTCGACCGGGAGCAAGCCTACGGAATGCGCCTGAACATCGCATCCGGCCTGACGATTCGCTTCGAGCCGGGCGACGAGAAAACCGTCGAACTGACGACCATCGGCGGCACACGGACGATCTACGGGCTGAATGGTAAGGTCAACGGGAAGTTAGACAAACAGGACTGAGGTTCGAGGACTGAGGACTGAGGAAATTCCAAAGGGCGACATGCTTTTTCTCAGTCCTCATCGCTCAGTCCTCAGTCCTGTTCTGGATTACGAACTATTCGACTAAGGAGTCATCGCCATGCCCTTGCGCATTCCCCGCCACGTCTATGCAGATTTGTACGGCCCGACCACCGGCGACCGCGTGCGCCTCGCCGACACCGACCTGATCATCGAGGTCGAGCGGGATTTCACGGTCTACGGTGACGAAGCCAAGTTCGGCGGT
>DASZXN010000088.1:0-29060 GCA_035545875.1 Phototrophicaceae bacterium | reverse complement strand
TCATAACCATGCGCTTTGAGCAGCCCTATCGCTTCAGCGAGCGGTAGCTGTCCTTCGCCGGGCAGAACGTAGTGCCATTCACCCTTTGCCGGATCGAAAACGGCGTCCTTGACGTGCGTATAGCCAACGCGCGGGCCAATCGCCGCGTAGCTCTGCTGCGGCGTTTCGCCGCCGACCCGCGCCGTGTGCCCCATATCCCAAAGCGCGCCAAAGGCCGGATTGTCAATCCGATTGAGCAGCAGCGTGCAGTCCGCCGCCTTGATCCAGTTATCGTGGGTTTCGAACAGCCAGTGCAGATCGCTCGCACCATCCAGCGCCAATATTTCGCGCACGCAGTCCAGCCCGATTTGCGCCAGTTCCTCGTGGCTCGATCCTTCGAGCTGGCCGCCGCCGAACATGCGCACGTTCCTGCTGCCGAGCCGCTTCGATACGTCGATGGTGCGCTTCGCCTCATCGATATTGGCCTGCCGCAGCGAAGGATCGCAGACCTCGATGCTCGAACTAATCCCGCTGACCTCAAGACCAGCATCGTTCAACTGCCGCTTGGTCTGCGCCGCCTGCGTCGTGAATAGTGGCAGCCTGGTGATGTCGATCTCGTCCAGATAGCCGCGAAAGTCCACGCCCTCAAAGCCATATTCACGCCCCCGGCGGCAGATGGTATCCAAATCCCAGTTTGGGCAGCCAAGGGTCATAAAGGAAATTTTCATGCGAAAACTGCTCCTGCTTGCGTTGATAACCTATCTTCAAACTACGGTGCTGCTTTTTTGAACGTCGATGCCTCAATCAGTGAGCGCAGTTTTTGCGCATATATGTCCGCGTCGATAGGCAATTCCAGCGTTGTGCGCTCGAAGGACGAGAGCAAAATCGCGTTAGCGAGCATCACCGGGTTAATCCCATTAACGGCGGGCGCGATCAATGGGTTGCCATGCAGAATTGCGTCGGCGAAATTCTTCACCATCAGCCGGTGTCCGGCGTGTTCAGGCTGCTCGTAAAGCACGTCGATTAATTCGTAATCCGGCGCATCCTCGCTGCGCTCGCCCTGCGCGATCCGCTCGGCGGTCGAGTGACGATTACGGTAGAGTGTAATCCGCTCGTTTTCGTAAACCAGTTTGCCACTATCGCCCACGATCTCCAGCCGATTCGTCCCTGGCGATTCGGCGGTCGAGGTCAGGAAGTGTCCAATCGCCCCGTTTGCGTACTCGAAATAGGCCGTCACTTCATCCTCGACCTCGATGTGATGGTATTTGCCCAGTCCGGCAAATCCGGTGACGCGCTGCGGCATCCCGAAAAACCACTGATACAGATCGAGATGGTGCATCGCCTGATTGAGCAGCACGCCGCCGCCTTCGCCCTGCCACGTTGCCCGCCAGGTTCCCGCGTCGTAGTAAGCCTGCGTTCGAAACCAGTCGGTTACGATCCAGGTGATGCGCGTGAGCTTGCCTAACGTCCCTTCATCCAGCAGCGATTTGATCCTGCTCCAGTGACCATAAGTGCGCTGCATGAACACTGAACCAAAGACCAGATTGGGGTACTTCTGTTTCGCTTCCTGATAGGCCGTGATCATCTGCTGGGCGTCTTTGACCTGCACGGCAATCGGCTTCTCGACCAGCACATGCAGCCCCTTGCCCAGCGCCGCGATGCTAATCGGCGTATGGTCGTAGTGCGGCGTGGCGATCAGAATCGCATCCATCGGCTGATGGTTGAGCAAATCGTGATAGTCGTAATAGGCAGGCACGTTCATTTCAGCGGCAAAATGATCGGCGCTCGCGCGGAAAACGTCGCAGACCGCCGCCAGTTCCGTATTTTCCAAAGCAGCAATATGTTTGAGATGATCCTTGCCCATCACGCCGAGGCCGATCACCCCGATTCTGACCGTTTCACTCATACTGGAACCTTCCCTATCTCCCTATAGAGGTGCATCAATCGTCCAACAGCTTGGTTTCTTCGTCGTCATCCGGCACGTACTGGTTGCTGCGCCGCATGATGTAAATCGACGCCGCCATCACCGCGACAATCACCGAGAGCAGCGCCAGTTCCAGCAGCGTCGAGCGGAACAATTCCGGGTTGTCTTCGAGCTTGGTACTTTCCGCCGTGATCACCAGCGTGCGCCGGATCGCCGCGATGATGCCAATCACGAGGAACGGTTCGGCGATCAGCTTGTGTGATTGCAGCGAGAGCGTGACCGTGTAGACGATTTCCATCGTCATCATGACCAGCAGCACGCCATCGAGAATCTGGATGGCGTTATCGCTCATCGTACCGTTGAGAATTGACTGCACCATGCTAATGATATTGCTGACCAACAACAGGACGGCGAGGATCACCAGCACGGCGGCGATCAACGTCAGGACGATACGCTCGCTGCGTTCCAGAATGTGGACAACAGGGGAAACGTGACGCTCTGGCGCGGGACTTAACGTCTCGTGATCGTGGTGCGATGTCATGGCAGGCTCCTCGGTTGGTTGCGCAGTGGACACTTAATGTTACACCGCATCCCGCTCCGCGTGCCAAATGACTTGCGTGTAATCACGAGCACAATGCTCAAAGTGGAATTTTAGGGCACGCTCACCTGAATCTGCGCCAACCGAACGCGATTGTCCGGCAGGGTATTGCTGCCCGCGCTGATCGTCAGGCGCGCTCCGCTCTGCCATTGATAAACCCCGGCGACCAGATCATAGCTCCCCGACGGCAAATCCGCCGGAAGCGTCAGCGTGAGCATCTGCGCGAACTGATCGTTGGGACGCCATGCTCCGGTCGGGTAATCCGCGCGAATCAGCGTATCAGTCTGCGCCAGCGGCTTCGCATCATTGGCGGCGGTCAAGTGCAAAAAGATGGAATAATCCTGTGTTGGCGGCTGAAGCGCCTGCCAGATCAGGTTGAGGTTGATAGTCGCGCCCGCCTTGATCTGCCAGTGATCGCCTGTCAGTGCCGCGTCGTCACCCTGTGCCGACTGCACGGCGAGTTTGAGCGTATTGTCGAACGTATCGCTCGCCAGTCCTGAAGTATCCGCGTCAGCGAAAGGCGGCGTGTAGCGAAAATCCGGTGCAGCGGCCACTTCATCCCCACTCATGGCGTTCGCACCGCTGACGCTCACCCGTTGGCCTTTGAGCGCGCGATACAAGCCCATCACCAGTGTGTAGCGGCCATAAGCGAGATTGCTCGGCGCTTGCAGCCAGAGATGAACGGGCACAATCTCATTGGTTTGCCAGATACGTGAGCGATACATGCCGCTGTAAGGCGCTTCCTCACTCTGCGCGACCGAATCTTTGCCATCCGTCCACAACTGCGCGAACACGTCGTAATCCTCAGGGATCGGCTTGAGCGCCTGAAAGTAGAGCGTCACGTCAACGTATGCGCCCGGTTGAATGTCCGTGTTATTGGTGCTGTAGCCAACCAGCTTGATGGTGTCGTCGAAGGTCGCGTCGAGCGGATGCTCGATGATCGGCTGCGCCGACGGAAACAAGTCGGGTCGGCTGATGGTGATGAAATGGGCGATGTCGGTGCTGCTCGTATCGATCAGCGGCGTGACCGATCCGTTTATCAGCGCGTTCGAGAGTGTTTGCGTCGCCTGCGTGGACAGCATCGGCAGGAAATAGATCGTGCCGTTCTGAAGCAGTACCCACTGATCGAGATTGAAGTGAGCGGTATGCCCATCGTGGCGCGGACGTTCTGGATACGTCGGCATGACAACCGTGATCTGGTCAGGCAGCGGCGGTAGATCAAGCTGACCGTCCGCGCTGATGGCGCTCTGCCGATAGCGAAAGCCGTCCGCGACGAACCAGGCGACATCCGAGCGTGTATATTCGGAAATCGGCAGCAGAAAGGTTTGCTCTTTGTGCGCGTCCATGTAGCGCGCCATGTCGAGATCGGCCTGCGCGCCGCTCCAGTAGAAATCCGGCTGCGCCAGTTGATCGGGCGTATACACGTCCAGATAACGAGCGAACACCGAAGCGGTTGGCACGACGGCGACCAGCGCCAGCCCGCCGATCAGCGCGACTTGCAGAGCGCGTGAGCGCACGAAGCGCGCCAGCCAGTCGAGCGCAAAGCCTAGCCCAATCCCCGATAGAAGGAAAATGAATGGCAAAATCCCCATCTGATGCAGCGCGTGAACAATCGGGACGCCACCGCTGATCAAGTCAGTGATTATGAGCGGCGGGATCGCCAGCCAGCACCATGCGAAGGCAATCGATCTGCGATAGCGCAGTGTCAGGATTACGGCGACAACGAAGCCCGCGAAGAACAGCGGCGCGAGCATCGGCTGACCGAGCACCGAGTATTCGGCCTGCCAAGTCACGCCGATCCCTTTGATCGTCAGTCCGATTTTTTGCAGAATCAGGCCAGCGACGCCGCCATATTTGGTCGTATCGTAGAGCCAAATCCAGCCGCCCGTGATCTGCGTCCCCTGATCCGCGCGGGCGGAAAAAGTCGCGGGCGTCTGGATGAACAGGATAATCGCCGGAAGCGTCACGATTAGCGCGACGATGACCGCGATCACTAGACCGCGCAACTGCTGGCGCAAGCGCGCGCGCTGGGTCAGCAGCAGATAGCCCATCCACAGCGCGAACACGACCGGCAGCAGCCGCGCCGGGAGATAGATATACTGATTCAGGCCGAGCAGGAAGCCTGCCAGCAGCCAGCGCCGCCAGCCGCCGCGCTGCCATGCCCAGGCGGTCGCGCCCGCGAACAGTGTCACCGTCAGGATGAACGGCGGCGATTCCATGCCCAAACGACTCAAAAACGTCGCGTGGAAGCTCAACGCACCCGCGCCCGCCGCCGCCAGCGCACCCCAGACGCGCCGCCGATCCTCGAACTCAGCCAGCAGCCACCATGCGGCCCAAAAGAGCGCCGGAACCAGCAGCACACCGCTGGTCGCCGTCATAATGCGCTGGGGAAGCTGCGAGATGCCCGTCAGCGGCAGCAGCAGCCCGGTGATATAGACCGGGAAAAACTCCGGCGCGTAGAGTTCGCGCACGTAGAACGGCCAAACGCCGCGATCCACCCAATCAAGCGCGTTGATTCCCACCCATGAAACGTCGCCCTGCCCGCCCGCAGGCGCGGCAGTCAACTGCGTAAAGCGCAAAATCCCGGCGCAAACGATCAATAGCGCCAGGGTCAACCATGCCATTGTTGGCACGCGGTGCGAAGCCAGCATCCTTTAGTCTCACGAAATTGGACGCGCCCCCCTTCGCGCAGCGGCTATGCAGCTAACAGTAAGTTTCTTGACAATGCCTGACTCTCGAACTTATCACCATGCTTTCTCATCAAACTCTTAGCAAACACGCCTACAGGTTACGATTCTGTAGCCTCATTTGCACGATTATCATGCTATATACACGAGTCGGTTTCTGCCTGTTTGTGACGAGCAAAGGAACATGATGTCGAAGCAGCGCCGCTGGTGGCTCGGACTGAGCTTGATCGTGATCATTGCGGCAGTCTTTCGCTTTATCGCGTATCGTTTTGGCCTCCCTTACTTCTACGATTCCGACGAACCCTGGTTTTTCTACGAAGCCGCCTGGCAGCGCGGCCTTGTCCCATACTGGCTGCATCCGAATCCCTCACCGGCGCTGATCGACCTCTATAAACTGGCGCAGGTCATCAGCGAAGCCTTGACACATGAGTCGTCGATTCTGCACGTACCGGACATATTCACCGCGATGCGTTTCATCAGCGTGATCTTGAGTCTGGTCACGATTCTGGTGATCGGCTTATGCGCGCGTGAACTGGCGGACGATAATAAAGCGGGCTGGTTAGCCGCTGCGACCTGGGCCGTGATCCCGCTGGTGATTTACCATTCGTTCATCGCCATCGCCGAACCCTGGATGATGCTGTGCGCCGCAGTAGCACTCTACGCGGCGGCGGTCAGCTTCCGCAGCGACTCGATCCGCTGGCCGATCCTGAGCCTCGCCGCCGGGCTGCTTGGCTTCACCTTCAAGTATTCGATGTTTCCCTTTGCCGGGCTTGGTCTGGCCGCCGTGCTCTGGAAGCTCTGGTCGCAAAAAGGTGAGCGGGGCAAGTGGCGGCGCGTGCTGATCATTCAAATCGTTGGCATTGTCGGCTTTTTAGCCTTCATGATGGTATTCGGCGGCCTCGTCGGTGACGTTACGGGCGGCCAGCGCGAAATGGCCGAGTTCTTCAATAAGCCGCTCGTCCGCTTCAGCGACCTGGCCGCGCTGCTCCCGATCCTCGTGGTCGCCGTCTGGCAGATTGGCATCGCGCCGCTGATGTTCATCGGCATTTACGGATTCGCCCTAGCCCTGCTGATCCGCGTGCGCGCCTCGCTTGCCAACCCGAAGCTCGCGCTCTGGCTGCTGTTCGGAGCGCTCGGCGCGTTCGTCATGCTGCTCGTGCCGACCTACCTGTTTTTCGATGGAACCATTGGGCGCTATATGTTCGCCGCCAGCATGATCTTCACGATTCTGGCGGCAGGCTCGCTCGCGTTGATCTTCAACACGCTGCGCGCCCAACCTGTGCTGCAACGCTGGCGTTTCGCCACGACGTTGATCGCCGTGATTCTGGTTGCGCTCTGGCTCGCCCCGCTGACGGTCGAGGCCGCGCATGAAAGCTATGATCGCACGTTACCGTTCACCCTCACGGACATGACCGTCTGGGCATCCAATACGCTCGGCGACGGCGGCGTCGTCGCGGAAAGCGCGGGCGAGCGCGCTTTCGACCGCGAATGGGGCGGCTACACCGGCCCTAAGCGTCTCCTCAGCTTCAAAACCGATCTGACGACGCAAACTCCGCAGCAATGGGAGCAGAATGGCTATCATTACGCCGAACTCCTGCTCGATCAGGTGAACGGCCTGACGGACACGGCGCAGGGCAGCGCCTATTTGAACCAGATGCTGGAACTACGCCGCTTCCCCGCGCCAGAATCGAATGAGCAGTGGTACGGCGCAGCTTATGTCGTCTATCAATTGACGAAACCGCAAACCAGCGCCGACGTTCTGTTCGGTAGTATGTTCCATCTGATCGGGTATGACGGTATGCAGACGACTGCCAAACCGGGCGATTCGCTCAATCTGACCTTCTACTGGCAGGCGGCTCACACGCCCGACAACAATTATTCGCTGTTTGTCCACCTTCAGCCGCAAAACAGCGATCAACTGCTGGCGCAGGCCGACGGCGCTCCCGGCCCAACCGAGCGCCCGACGCTGACGTGGGCAGTACCGAGCGAAACGCTGGTCAGCACGCCGTTCGCGCTTAAATTTCCAGCCGACCTTACCGACGGCGATTACCGCATCCTGATTGGGGTTTATAATCCTTACACAGGTCAGCGGCTCAGCACAGATCAAGGGGATCAGATTCTGCTCGCCACCGTGCACGTCTCGGCGACAGCTTGAGCCGCGCTGCTCACGTGTCGAATCAAATTTATCGAGGGTATGCCGAGTGGAAACGCAACCGTCTCACCAATATTCCATCTGGTTTGTTCTGATCGTCGGGGTTTTCGTCACCTGCCTGATCACCGCCAACATTATCGCGGTCAAGCTGGTCAATATCGCCGGGTTCATCGTTCCGGCGGGCGTGGTCGTCTTTCCGATCAGCTACATCGTCGGCGACGTGCTGACCGAGGTTTACGGCTATCGACAGGCGCGCCGCGTGATTTGGCTCGGCTTCTTCTGCAATCTGATCGCCGTGATCGCTATCTGGCTCGGTCAAATCCTACCCTATTCAGCAGCGATCTGGGACGCACAGGACGCTTACGTGCGGATTCTCGGTTATACGCCGCGCCTGTTGATCGCCTCGTTTCTCGCTTATCTGGTCGGCGAATTCGCCAACTCGTTCGTGCTGGCGAAGCTCAAGCTCGTCACCAATGGGCGCTGGCTGTGGACACGCACGATTGGCTCGACGATTGTCGGCGAGGGGCTGGATTCGCTGATCTTCGTGACGGTCGCCTTCTTCGGTACGATACCGACCGACGCCATCAGCACGACCATTCTGACCCAGTGGCTGTTCAAGTGCGCCTACGAGACAGTTGCGACGCCGCTGACCTACGCCGTGATCAATTTCATCAAGCGCAAGGAAGGCATCGACACCTACGACCGCGACATCTCCTTCAGCCCGATTGCGCTCAGCGACGGATGATCTTGATCGCCTGATCCGTGCCGATATTCATCACGTAGGCGAGGTGAATCATCTGCTCGGCAATCGGTTCGAGGTAACGGGCATTTTGGAGCGACCCGGCGTCCACCGGGTCGAAGCCGGCATCGGCAATGAGTCCGGCGACGGTTTCTTTGGCATCGCCGTCATCGCCGCAGTAGAGCACCGTCGCCGTTTGTGAGCCGAACTTCGGGCTGGAGTGGATGATCTGCGCGTAGATGTAGTTGAAGGCTTTGACGATGCGCGCTCCGGGTGTCCACGCTGCGATCTGCTCCGCGCCGGAAGTCTCGTGACCGATCAGCAGATGCAGGCAGTCGGCGCTGGTCGGATTGGTGCAGTCGATGATAATTTTGCCTTCGAGCGCTCCGGCATGATACAGCGAATCGCGCGCGGCAGCCCAGGGAACCGCCAGCAGTACCACATTGGCGAAGCGCACCGCTTTATCGACGGTCGCGCCTGCCGCCATGATGCCAATCGTCTCGGCCAGCTTGACCGCCTTATACGGATCGCGCGAACCGAAAACAACCGCGTGGCCTTTGTGCGCCCACAGGCGACCGAGACCGCTGCCCATTTTCCCGGTTCCAATGACGGCGATGTTCATGGTGCGCTCCTGTTCCGTCTGCCCCTCAAGATATTTGCAGTGTATCAGCCATCCCAACCCGGCACATCGGGAGCAGTTCCCTATTTTTTGTAAAGGAACTGGAGATATTCCGTAGGGAATCGTCAGACGAGCTTGTGCTCGGTAGCAAAACGCGCTGCCTCAAAGCGCGAACGGACATTCAGTTTGCTGTAAATCGAGCGGAGATGCGCATCGACCGTGCGCGCGCTGATCACGAGCCTGTCGGCGATTTCGGCGTAAGTCAGTCCTTCGGTGATCAATTTGAGGACTTCGATTTCGCGGCTGGTCAAGCCGAGCGCGTCGGCGGATGCGGTTTCCGGGTGACTTCGCGGCTGAGAGACCGACGTAGGATTTTGCAGGAGGTCAAATATCTGATCGAGCGTCAGCGCGCGGCCTTCGGCCTCCGTCGCCGCGAGATCGGGCTTATTCAAGGTCGCCTTGAGTGCCTGATCCAGACGTTTGTACTGCGCCTGTGTGAATGGCAGCAGGCCGATTAACCCGCCGAGCCTATCGATCCAGCGCGTGGACGCTGACAGCAGTCGCCCAGCGATCCATTCCTGTTCCTGAGCCGAGGCCGCGTCTGCCAGCGCGATCAGGCTGGTCGCAATTCCCGGCTTATCGCCGATTTCGCTGCTCAGAGTCAGCGCCTCGGTATACAATGTCTGCGCCTGATCGATGTCGCCGTGCGCCAGCGCGACGTGGCCGAGATTGTTCAGCGCAATGGCAATCCCCCAGCGGTCTCCGAGCGTGCGCTGAATCGTCAGGCTCTCCTGAAGCAGCGCTGAGGCACGTCCGTAATCGCCCCGATGCAGCGCATTGATCCCCAGATTGGATAAAGCCGTCCCGATTCCCCACTGATTGCCAATCGCGCGGCGAATCGCCAACGACTCATTGAACAGCGCCTCGGCGCGCGCGAAGTCGCCCTGATACAGCGCGACTTCACCGAGATCAGCCAGCGAAAAACTCGCGCCATCCTCATCGCCGAGTTCGCGTTTGATCGCCAGGCTCTCTTCCTGCACCCGAATGGCGCGGGCATAATCGCCCAGTTTCAGCGCGACGATCCCCACGTTATTGAGCGCGACGGCAATTCCACCCTTCTCGTTCATGCTGCGATGAATGGCGAGGCTTTCTTCATAGAGCGCGCTCGCATCGGCGTAGTTGCCGCGATACAGCGCGATGTTGCCAAGATTGTTGAGCGCCGAGGCAATTCCGCGCTTGTTGCCAACCTGACGGCGCAGATCGAGGCTCTCGCGATAGTAGGCTTCGGCCTGATCCAGATTGCTCCTGTCGTGCGCCAGATTGCCGAGATTGTTGAGCGTGGAGGCGATCCCATGCAGGTCGTTGACCGCGCGGCGCAGACGCAGCGCATTACCCAGAATCTCCTCGGCAGCGGGATAATCGCCCTGCTGATAGGCCAGCGTCCCCGCGCCGTGCATGGCTTTCGACAGGAGTTTTATGTCTGCCGTGTCGGGATCAGTCCCGGCAATCGCCTGACCGAGCCACATGCGCCCTTCGCTGAAATAGCCGCGCGTGAACCAGAAATACCAGAGCGCGCCGCTCATCTTGAGCGCGATCAGCGGTTCGTGCTCCAGCGACCATTGCAGCGTCAGGCGCAGATTGTCGTGCTCCTGTTCCAGCCGCTCGATCCACACCTGTTGATCTGCCCCGGACAGTTCGTTTTCGGCAGCCTCGGCGAGCGCCAGATAGAACTGGGCGTGCCGCCGTTGCAGCATTTCCAGTTCATCGCTCTGGGAGAGCTGCTCCAGCGAATATTCGCGCATGAGTTCGAGCATAGTCAGGCGTGATTCGCCGTGAACGCCTTCGCGCGATTGCAGCAGGCTGTGGTTCAGCAGCGTTTCCAACCCATCGACGATCTGCAAATGGCCTTCCAGATTGCAGATTTGTTCGGCGGCGTCAATCGTCCATTCGCCGACAAACACGCCGAGCCGCCGAAAGAGCAGACGCTCGTCGGGCTGAAGCAGGTCGTAACTCCATTCGAGCGCGCCGCGCAGCGTGCGCTGGCGCATAGGCAAATCCTGTGCGCCACCTGTCAGCACCGCCAAACGATTGGTCAGTCGGGCGAGCAAATCCTGCGGCGTGAACACCTTACTGCGCGCCGCCGCCAACTCGATCACGAGCGGAATGCCATTGAGCCGATGGCAGACCTGCGCGACGGTCGCAGCGTTGGTGTAGGTCAACTGGAACTGGGGCTTCACCGCCTGCGCCCGCGCGATAAACATGGCAACCGCCGGATTCTCAGCCAATTCCTGAAGCGGCGGCAGATTGTTCAGGTCAGGCAGCGCCAGCGGCGCGAGCGCATATTCGTATTCACTGGACAGACGCAGCGCGAGGCGGCTGGTCACGAGAATTTTCAGCTTCGGGGCAGCTTCCAGCAGTTCGGAAACGAGCAGCGCAGCGTCGAGCACCTGCTCGAAATTGTCGAGGAACAACAGCATGTCCTTGTCGCGCAGATAAGTTTTCAGCGCGTCCGCGTCTGATCCTGTACCTCGTTCCGAAACGCCGAGCGCCTGCGCGACCGTCAGCGCGACCAGTTCACTGTCGTGGATCGCCGCCAGCGCGACCATGCCCGCGCCGTCTGCGAAATCGCCCTGAAGCGACTCCATCATCTCGGTAGCAAGGCGCGTCTTACCGACGCCGGGGAGTCCGGTCAGCGTAACCAACCGAACGCCGGCCCTGCGCAGCAGTTTTTGCAACGCATCCAAATCCTGCTCACGCCCCAGCAGTGGGGTGGTCGCGGTCGCCACTTTGCCTTATACCTCTGTGCGATCTTCAATCAGTTTAACGCCGCTGCTCACAGCGCGCTGAGACAAATGTGCAGAATTCACGAATTTTTCGGGTTCGCCTGCTTCTCAGCGTTTGCTTTGGGTTTTCTAAGCTAACTCAAGGTCATTCAAGCCAGAAACGACATACAATAATGATTGTAATAACAACCCAATGTGAATGCAGATCAGCGAAAGCTTGCTCTGCGCAGTTGATGCGTTGAAGGAGGCTACTATGCAGTTCAAAAAAGGAACCCGCATCTTTTCAGCCGATGAGCAGGACGTGGGCAGCGTGGATCGCGTTGTCATGGATCCGGGCGCGAATGAGGTCAGTGGATTGGTCGTCCGACACGGTGTGTTCGCCGATGACAAGGTGGTTCCGCTCGATCTGATCATGCGTGCAACCGAAGATCGGATCACACTCAACAAGTCGAGTGAAGCGTTGCAGGATTTGCCCAAATTCGAGGAAACCTACTACGTTCCAGCCGATGATGCTCGCGGCGTCGATGAAGAAAATCTCACGCCTTATACGGCGACAGCCTATGCCGACCCACTTTACGCCTACCCGCCCATCGGGACGCCCTGGTGGGGGTTCGGCATGTACGCAGGTTACATGCCCACAGAAGCCGAGCTTGAACCGCAGCTTGCCCAGCGTATACAGCGCAACATCCCGAAGGGCATGGTCGCGCTCAAGGAAGGCGCGCGCGTGCTGAGCCTCGACAACAAGCACGTTGGTAACGTCGAGGAAATTTTCACCGATGCGGTTACCAATCACCCGACGCATCTGGTGATTTCCAAGGGGCTGCTCTTCAAGGAGCACAAGCTGATCCCGACCAACTGGGTCAAGCAGGTGAACGACGAAGAAGTGATGCTGACCGTCAATACCAGTATCGTCGATTCGCTGCCCGCCTACGATCCCAGCGTTACCCACGCGTAACCGCATCAGCGCCAGATAAAGAGCGCGCCGCCGATCCCGGTTGGCGTGCTCTTTTATTTCTCGGAATTCTGGGCAATCGAATAGCGCTGTGTGTACCATGCCCACGTGCGCGCCAGCCCTTCGGCGATGCCAACTTTGGGGGCAAAGCCGAGCAGTTCGACAGCACGTGAATTATCGCAGTAGGTGATTTTCGGCTCACTGAGCGGCGCGGGCGCAACTTGGGTAATCGCCGCTTTCCCGATCAACTGCTCGTAAATGCGGACAAACTGGCTGAAGGTGATCGGCGCGCCGTAGCCGAGGTTCATGATCTGATACCCCTGCGGGCGATCCAGCGCAGCGACCACCCCGTCGATAATGTCGTCGATGTACGTCCAGTCGCGCTGAAGATCGCCGCTGTCCCACATCTGAATCGGTTCGCCGCTTAGGATCGATTCGATCACGCGCATCGGCATCATATCCGGGCGACCGTGCGGCCCATACACGTTGAAAAAGCGCAGCACGTTGACGTTCAGCCCGAAAAGTTGGTGATAGGTATAGGCGTACAGTTCAGCCGCGCGCTTGCTCGCGGGATAAGGCGCGAGCGGATAAGTCGCCGCGTCGTCCTCGACAAACGGTATCCGCTCTGCGTTGCCGTAGACTGAAGAAGTCGAGGCAAAGACGAATACCGAAACTTCGTGCTTGCGCGCTGCATCGAGCAGCGAGACGGTCGCCCCGGTATTCACATCGGCGTAGAGCCGCCCGCGCTCCACCGAATAACGCACGCCCGACATCCCGGCCAGATGTGCGACCCGTGTAATTGGATAGTCGGCAAAAATCCGCTCGATCAGCGTTTCATCCCGAATGTCGCCTTCGATCACAACCGGAGCCGAACTGAGCGCAGCAATGTTGTCACGCTTGATTTGCGGATCGTAGTACGGATCGAAGTTATCGATGATGACAATCGGCTCGCCGTCGGCGATCAGCCGCAGCGCCAGGCGGCTGCCGATAAACCCCGCGCCACCCGTGATCAAGGTCGCCATGAACGGCCTTTCGCCTGCGCGTTCCGGCAATCAGGCATTCTGCATTTCCAGATAATCGCTGCGAACAATGTCACTCGGTGGAATCTCCAGAATCTTGATCATGCGCTGAATTCGGTCAGCCTTGTTTTCCGCGTCCGAGCCTGACCAGGTGCGGCTTTTGATCTCGATGAACAGTCCCGGCAAATCCGGCTGCAACACACGGTCAACGTTCACGTAAAAGAGCACGCCCTGATAGTAAATGTGCCAGCGCCGCCGATCCTTGTGCAGTTCGCGCTCGACCAGCGGGCGGAAATATTCGCGGTAGAAGCGCAGACTTTGGTTGGCGTCAGCGAGGAAACGCGAGTGCGAGAGCAGAATGGTCGAGTGGAATTCACGCTCTTTGGTTGGCATCGTCAGCGTCAGGCGGCTGCGCACCGAGACGACCTCGCCCTTCTCGTCCAGCCGATCATCTTCGCGGAAGCGCACGCGCCCATTGGCATCGCTGCCGAACATGAAATAGGTGTCGTACTGGCGATAATGCACCGCCTCGATTACCTCGACATCCGGGTGATTAAGCAGGCGATCCAGCGCCGCCTCGTCCTTGAGTTCCGCCTTGACCTGCACCTCGAAAGCTTCGCCCTGGCGCAAGCCGCCAATCGCCAGCAGCTTGCTCAACACGTCCTCCTCGCGCTCGCGCAGGAAAGCATCAATTCGGCGAGCGTAATCCTGTGCCTGCGCCTTGATCGCTGCCTCGTCCACCGTCAGTAGTTGCCGATCCCGCATCAGCCAGCGACCATTGCAAATCACGTGCCGCACGTCGGTCGATTTGCCCGCGTAGACGATCCGCGAATAGACGCTGCTGGGGTCGCGGTCGAAATGCGGCCAGTTGTGCAAGCCGGACGCATCCATGACAATAATGTCGGCGCGCTTGCCGACTTCCAGACTGCCCGTGATGTCGTCCATGAACAGCGCCGCCGCGCCCTGCCGGGTCGCCATCAGCAGCGCCTGACGCGCAGGCAGCGCGGTCGGTTCGTTGGCGGCAGTCTTGGCGAGAATCGCCGCCAGCCGTACTTCCTCGAACATATCGAGATCGTTGTTGCTGGCGGGGCCATCCGTGCCGATGCCGACCGTCAACTCACTCTTGAGCATCTGCGCGACGGGGGCGATCCCGCTGGCGAGCTTGAGATTGCTCGTCGGGCAGTGAGCGACCGTTGCCTTATTTTCCTGAAGCAAGTGGATTTCGTTGTGATCGACGTGGACGCAGTGCGCCGCCAGCACTTTCGCGTCGAACAGACCGACCTCGCCCATGTGCGTGATCACGGTCATACCGAACTCGGCGAGGCTGTTGTCGATTTCGAGCTTGGTTTCGGCCAGATGAGTCAGCAGCGGTACGTCGTATTCGCGCGCCAGTTCGACGCAGCGCTTGATCGTCTCGTCGGTGTTCGAGTAGGGAGCGTGCGGCGCGACAGCGGGCGTGATCAGCGCATGGCCGCGCCACTTCTCGATAAAGCTGCGGCAGTAGGCGAGGCTGTCCTCGTAGCTGCCTGCGTCCGGCGTCGGGAATTTGAGGATCGATTCGCCAAGCACGCCGCGCAAGCCTGCCTCGGCGGTCGCTGCGGCAACATCCGACTCAAAATAGTACATATCGGCGAAGCTGGTTACGCCGCTGCGGATCATCTCGGCGCAGGCCAGCGTTGTCCCCAGGCGACAGAACTCCGGGTTCACGAACTGGCGCTCGGTCGGCATCATGTAACCATAAAGCCAGACTTCAAGGCGCAAATCGTCGGCCAGCCCGCGCAGGAGAGTCATGGGAACGTGGGTGTGCGCGTTGACCAGTCCCGGCAGGATGAAGCTTTCCGGGCACTCGACGACTGTCTCGGCCTCGTAGAGCGCCAGAATTTCGGCGCGCGCGCCGACCGCCACGATGTCCGTGCCGCGCACCGCGACCGCGCCGTCGGCGATCAGGTCAAAAGCCTCATTCATGGTGATGACCGTGCTGCCGCAGAGGATACTATCGACTTTCTCCATGACATCCCCTCCTTGTCCGGGCGAAATTGGCAGGATTATAGCGTTGCAGTACACTTTTCCATAGCGCCGCGTACAGAACGAGATAGGCTATGCTGAAAAGGCTGCACTTTCTGACGATTATCGAGGCTGGTTTCACCGGTCTTTTCTTCGTACAGGCACTTCACTTCCTGATCGGAATGCTTTACAGCCGGGTCGCGGGGGCATCTGCCGTGACCGCCCTGCAATCGGCGCAAATTGCGATTCCGAGTCCGGCAGTCGATCCGGCGCTGGTCAACACCGAACTCACCTTCCTGCTCTACATGATCGCGCTGCCCCTGCTTACGCTGATTCTGGGGCGCTTCCGCGTGTTGATCGTCGTAGCGGCGGCAGCGGTCGCCGTTGGTCGCCTGCTGATGATGCCGCTGGGCGTACTCACACCGACGGCAGCGTCCGCACTGGTCATCGGCGCAGGGCTGGTCTACGTCGCCATGATCGCCCGCTACCGGGCGCAGATTCTCCCCTACATGTTCATTCTCGGCTTCGGCGCGGATCAACTGTTTCGCGCGGTCGGCAACACGGTTGACCCGTCGCTTTCGTCTGACTTTCTGCAAATCCAGATTGGCCTGACGGTTGTCGCCATCCTGATCAGCCTGATCGCCTTTTTCGCTCAGCGCCAGCACGAACGCGCTCAGGAAACCGAAGTCTCGCCCGATTTTGGCCTGATTCCGTTCTGGGGAGCCATCGGCCTCGGCGGGCTGCTCTATCTCGAACTCGCTCTGCTCGGCCAGCCCAATACCGTCGCTGGCCGTGCGGATACGGACTACACCATCTTCGCGCCGTTCGTCCTCGCCGCAACCCTGCTGCCGCTGATCCCATTCATTCGTGGTCGAGCGCGCGCCTTTGTCGCCATCTTCGATGGCAACGTGCGCGGCTGGCTGTGGATGCTGCTGATCGCGCTGCTGATCATCTTCGGGATGCGCCTGCAAGGGATCGTCGCAGGCGCGGCGCTGGTGCTGGCACAGTTCTTCGTCAGTCTGCTCTGGTGGTGGCTGGTCAGGCCGCGCGCCGAACGCCAGCGCAGCTTTGGCGGTCTCTGGTTGATCCTCGGCGTGCTGCTGTTCGCGCTGCTGGTTGTTGGGGACAACTTCACCTACGAGTACGCCTTCGTGCGCGATTTCGCGGGCAATTTCGCCTTCCTGAACACGGTTGTGCCGCCGCTGCTGCGCGGTTTTCGCGGCTTAGGGATGCCGCTGGCGCTGCTGGCCGTGTTCCTCGCCGCGCTGCCGATGACACAGACGCAGCGGCGTATCCCCTGGAACAGCCATCCCTCGCTGCTGCTCTCGCTCGGCACGCTGGTGATCGTGATCGCGGCCAGCATTGGCGCGTCAGTCGCCGTCCGTCCGCCCGTGATTCAGGGTGTGCGCGGTGTTGATGAGATGCGCGTCGCCACCTACAACATCCACGATGGCTACGATCAGTTCTACAACAGCAATCTCGAAGCCGTCGCTCATGCGATTCAGGAGAGCGGCGCGAACGTCGTGCTGATGCAGGATGTCGATGCCGGACGGCTGTCGAGCTTCGGCGTCGATCAGTCGCTCTGGCTGGCGCGGCGGCTCGGCATGGATCGGCGCTTCTTCGCCACCAACGAAGGCTTGCAGGGGTTAGCCGTCCTGTCCAATATGCAAATCGCCTTTGACGATGGGCATCTGCTCACCAGTTTAGCCGAGCAAACGGGCGTGCAGCGCGTGCAGGTGCTGCCGACTCCCGATACGGTCGTCACGCTCTACAACGTGTCGCTGAGTCCGCTGCTCGAACTCTCGAATGGGCAGACCGTCAGCGATCAGGAGCAGGATCAGCAGCAGCAGTTGAATGAAATTTTCGCGGTGTACGTCCGGCAGGCGTGCAATGCCAGCCTCGGTCGCACCATCATCGGCGGCACGATGTACAACGTGCCGGATTCGCCGCTTGCCGACCAGATGCGCAATGCCCAGTTCAGCGATCCGTTCGCGGGCTTGCCGCTCGAACTCTCGGCAACCTTTGTCCGCACCGGTTTCCCGGCGGCGCGCTTCGATTACCTGTGGACGTGCAATCTGCCGTCACTCGGCGCGGGCGTGCTTTCGGATGCGCCGTCGGATCACCGCTTGGCGGTCGCTGATCTCGTGCTGACACGACAACCTGCGAGTTAACGCCTCAGATTTAGAGTTTACGGGGCTTTGTGTAGGGGCGACCTGACAGGTCGCTCCTACATTTGTTCACAAGGAAGCTTAATTCGCGTCGTTCGGTGTGACGACAGCGAGTCCCTGTTCGAGCCGTTCGAGCGCGTTTTGCGCCGCCGCCTGCGATGCGGCCTGCTTGCTCCTGCCGATACCGCGTCCGACGACCTGCGCGCCGATCAGCGCCTCGAAGGTGAATTCCTTCTCATGCTCCGGCCCGCTCGAATCAACCAGTCGATAGGCAGGCGTGAGGTTATACTGCGCCTGACTGATCTCTTGCAGAACGCTGCGCGCGTCCTTGTCGAGCTGCTCGGCAAAGACCTGCTCCAGCCGTTCGAGGAGCTGCGGCATCACGAAAACGCGCACCGCCTCCACCCCCTGATCGAGATAAAGCGCGCCGACCACCGCCTCGAAGCCGCCGCAGAGATTGTTCGGACGCTCGCGTCCGCCGCCTTTTTCTTCGCCTTTGCCCATGCGCAGCGCCTCGCCGAGCCGACACTTGACCGCCAGCGCCGCCAGCGACTCGGTGCGGACGAGCGCCGCCCGTAAGCGCGTGAGGTCGCCTTCGGGCATCTCCGGGAAGCGCTCGTAGAGCATCTCGCCAGAGACGAAATCCAGCACTGCATCACCGAGGAATTCGAGCCGTTCGTTATCACGCTCGGCCTCATCATGCTCGTTGACGTAGGAGCGGTGCGTCAGCGCCTGTTCCAGCAGCGCCGCATTCTTGAAATGGAGATGATTCTCCGTTTGAAACTGTGTTAGATCGAACACCTTAGCCGTTAAATGCCTTAAAAATCAGCGAGACGTTGTGTCCGCCGAACCCGAACGAATTGCTCATGACACACTGAAGCTTCATCGCGCGCGCCGTATTGGGGATGTAATCGAGATCACATTCAGGATCAGCCTCGTCGAGATTGGTCGTCGGCGGCGCGATTTGATTGCAGAGCGCCAGCACCGAGAAAATCGCTTCAATCGCGGCGGTCGCGCCCATGCCGTGCCCCGTCATGCTCTTGGTCGAACTCATCGGCACTTTGTAGGCGTGCTCGCCAAAGACGCGCTTGACCGCTTTGGTCTCCATCACGTCGTTGAGCGATGTGCCGGTGCCGTGCGCGTTGATGTAGTCGATGTCCTGCACCGTCAGATGCGCGTCGTCGAGCGCGCCCTGAATCGCCGCGCTCGCGCCCATGCCTTCCGGCTCTGGCGCGGTGATGTGGAAGGCATCCGAAGTCGTGCCGTAGCCGACCAATTCCGCCAGAATGTTCGCGCCGCGCTTCTTCGCGCCTTCCAGTTCTTCGAGGATCACGATGCCCGAACCTTCGCTAAAGACCAACCCGGTGCGATTCTTATCGAACGGGCGGCTGGCGTGAGTCGGGTCGTCGTTCAGGCGCGAACACGCTCCCGTGCGATCAAAGGCGGCGATGCCAATCGGGATGATTGGCGCTTCGCCTGCCCCGGCGACGGCGCGATCAATCCGTCCCACACGAATCATGTCGAAAGCGTGACCGATGCAGTCGGCTCCGGTCGCGCAGGCCGAGATCGGCGTCGCCGATGGCCCGGTCACACCCAGATCAATCGTGATCAGATCGCTCGCGCCGTTGACCAGCAGCATCGGAATCCCGAACGGCGTGATTCGGCGCGGGTCTTTGGTCTCAAAGACCATGTTGGCCGTCTCGTAGTAGCTGCTGATGCCGCCGACCGCCGAGCCGACGAACACGCCTGTGCGTGATCGGTTCGAATCGTTGACCTCGAAACCCGCCGACCTGACGGCTTCCTGCGAGGCCGCGACGCTGTACTGTTCATTAAGGTCACGGCGGCGCACCTCTTTCGCCAGCATATACTTGGTCGCGTCCCAGTTTTTGACCTCAGCCGCGATTTTGACTGAATAATCGGTCGAATCGAAGTGCGTGATCGGCCCGATTCCGCTTTTCCCCGCGATAATAGCGTCCCACGTTTCCGCGACCGTGTGACCGAGCGGCGAAATCACCCCCATACCCGTCACTACCACACGTCGTGTCATGCAGTTAACCTCTCTTTACCGTGCGCGATCCTGCGGCTGCGGCAAGTAATGTCCTTCAACCCACGCCGAACCATCAGCGTGAACTTCCTTCTTCCACACCGGAACAATCTCTTTCAGGCGGTCGATGCCGTAACGCGCCGCCTCGAAACAGCCCTGATCCCGATGCCCGGACGAACATGCGATCACAATCGTGTTCTGCCCAACTTCCAGTACGCCCACACGCTGCACAATAGCGATTCCCTGCACCAGCGGCCAGCGCTCGCGGATTTCGTCGGCGACCTGACGCATCTTTGCCAGCGCCATCGGCTCGTAAGCCTCGTATTCGAGCCGATCCGTCTGGTGCTGATCGTCGGCGCGCTTCGTCTCGCCGCGCACCATGCCGCTAAACACGCAGACGGCTCCGGTCGCAGGCGTGGTGATCGCCGCGACGAGTTCGTCGGTGCTGAACGGCGCGTCCGCCAGTCGAAAAATCTCCGGCTGATCGGTTTCGCCGTCGCCCCCGCTGACGGGCGGAAAGAACGCCACCTTGTCACCACCCTTCACCACATCGGACGCGAAGGCATATTCCTCGTTGACGGCGGCAATCGCGCTGTCGAGATACGCCGTAATCGCCGGAAACTGCTCCGCCAGAGCGTGTCGGACTTCTGCGACAGTCGCCTGCTCACCGGGCAGCGCCAGCGTCAGACGCGGCTTTCCGGCGACATCCTTCAATGTTGCAAACAATAAAACCGAAACCTGCATTTCGTTACTCATCCTCCGAAGGACGGACATAATCGCCGTGAACGCCACCGTGCTTTTCGAGCAGGCGAATGTCGCCGATGCGCATCCTGCGATCCACCGCTTTCGCCATATCGTAGATCGTCAGCGCGGCGGTACTAACAGCGGTCAGCGCTTCCATCTCGACGCCCGTTTTGCCGACTGTCCGCACCGTCGCCGTGATTTGCACGGCGTTTGCCTGATCGTCTAATGTCAATTGCACGTCGATCTGCGTCAGCGGGATCGGGTGGCACAGCGGAATCAGCTCGGAGGTGCGCTTGGCCGCCATGATTCCGGCGATCCGCGCGACCGTCAGCGCATCACCCTTCTTGAGCGCGCCTTCGCGGATCAGCCGGAGCGTTTCCGCTTCCATCCAGACCGTTCCGGCGGCGAACGCGACTCGTTCGCTGTCTGGCTTACCGCCGACATCGACCATATGCGCGCTGCCCTGCTCGTCCAAATGGCTTAGTTGGCTCACGATTCGCTCCTCGTTCGCTGCTATTATACCGAATCCGCCCCGCCTAACGCATCTTGTTTTGCCCCCTCTGCACGTGTATACTGACGAATACATGTCCGTTTACATTACCCCAGTCTCTGGAGCGTGAATTTGAGCATTTTTCGCGGGGGCATGGCGAAAACCCGCCAATCGTTTTTCGGACGCATCGGCCAGATGCTCGGCGGCGGTCAGATCGAAGACGAGACCTGGGATGACCTCGAAGCCTTCCTGATTCAAGCTGATCTCGGCGTCAAAACGACACAGGATGTCCTCAAGGACGTGCAGGATCGCGCGCGCAAGCAGAACGTTCGCCGCGCCGATCAGCTTCAGCCTGTACTCAAGGCGGCGCTGCGCGACGTGCTGACCAAGCCGAAAGAATTGAACATCAGCGGGCGTCCGCTCTCGATTGTGCTGGTCGTCGGCGTGAACGGCTCCGGCAAAACGACCACCATCGGCAAGCTCGCTTATCGCCTGAACACGGTCAACGGTCGTAAAGTCATCCTCGCGGCGGGCGATACCTTCCGCGCCGCCGCGATTGAGCAGTTGCAGAAGTGGGGCGAACGCATCGGCGTTCCGGTGGTCGCCAATAAGCCCGGTTCGGACGCGGCAGCGGTTGTCTACGACGCAACCGTCGCTGCCAAAGCGCGCAACTGCGACGTGCTGCTGGTCGATACGGCGGGTCGGCTGCACACCAACTACAACCTGATGGAAGAACTCGCCAAAATTAAGAGCGTGTCGGATCGCGTCGTTCCCGGCGCGCCACACGAAGTTCTGCTCGTGCTGGATGGCACGACCGGGCAGAACGCCTTGCAGCAGGCGAGCAAGTTCCGCGAGATGGTCGATGTCACGGGGGTGATCGTCACCAAGCTCGACAGCACCGCCAAAGGCGGGATGCTCTTTGCCATCAATCACGACCTCGGTCTGCCGATCCATTACATCGGCCTCGGCGAAAAGACCGCCGATCTCGTTCTGTTCCAGCCCGACTATTTTGTCGAGAGCCTGTTTGAGGAAGACGGTAAATAAGCCGCAATGGAAAACCTGATTAGCCTGCTCCAACAACTGCTCGACGAGATTGCCACGCTGATGCTGCGCCTCGACATCGACGGCAAAGCCCGGCGCGCCGCCGAGCTTCAGGCGCAGGCCAGCGATCCCGATTTCTGGTCGAACCCGGAAACGGCGCAGAAAGTCATGCAGCAAATTGCGCAGTTGAACGCCGAAGTCGCGGAATGGCGCGGTATTCACACGCGCATCAACGACGCGCTCGAACTGGCGCAGTTGGAAGACCCCGATTTGCAGGAAGAACTGACGACCGAAGCTGATGCGCTCTCGGAACTGGTCGGCAAGATGTCGCTCAAGGCGCTGCTCTCCGGCCCCTACGACAATTCCGACACGATCCTCGCCATTCACGCGGGCGCGGGTGGCACCGAGTCGCAGGACTGGGCGTCGATGCTGGAGCGCATGTATACCCGCTGGGCGCAGCAGAGTGGCTACAAAATCGAGGTGCTTGACCGCAGCGAAGGTGAAGAAGCGGGCATCAAGAGCGTGATGATGAGCATTCACGGCGCGTATGCTTACGGCTATCTGCAAAGCGAGGCGGGCGTGCATCGGCTCGTGCGCATCAGCCCGTTTGACGCCGCCGCGCGTCGTCATACTTCGTTTGCGAAAGTCGAGGTCTGGCCGGATATTCAGGACGAGATCAACATCGAGATCGCCGAAAAAGACCTGCGCATCGACACCTATCGTTCGAGCGGCGCGGGTGGGCAGAACGTTCAGAAGAACGATACTGCCATTCGGCTGACGCACCTCCCGACCGGGATCGTCGTGCAGGTGCAGGATCAGCGCAGCCAGTTGCAGAACCGCGAGCGCGCGATGCAGGTCTTGAAATCGCGCCTGTTCGAAATCGAGCGCAAGAAACGGGAAGCCGAGCTTTCGGCGCTCAAGGGCGAGAACGTCGATGCCGCCTGGGGTAACCAGATTCGCTCTTACGTGCTGCAACCGTACCAGATGGTCAAGGATCACCGGACGGGCTACGAAACCGGGAATACGGGCGCAGTCCTTGACGGACGGATCGAAGAATTCATGGAAGCCTACCTGCGCGCCAAGATCAACAAGCTCAATCTGACGCCAGCGCCCGAAAACGAGCCTTGAAAGCGATTATTCCGGCATACCTTTTTCAGGCGCAGCATGGAGCAGTCGAAACGATGCCTGCGCTCTAAAAACGGTTATGACGTGGAATTTGTAGGTATATAGGTGCAATCTTTCGTAGGGACGCGGCGTGCCGCGCCCTTGCTGCTCAAAAATTATCTTCCCGAAAGTAGTACGAGTGTTGACTGTTCCTAACCGAATATATACTTATACGGTAAACTTACGTCACTGAGGTTACTCAGCATCGTCTTTTCTCAGCACTCCGAACTCAGCACTCAGCACTTTACTTAGGACGCTGATGAGCTATCAAAACTTTGCGCTGGCAATTATCGCCCTGCCCAACGGCAAATACCGCATCGAGATGCAGTCGCCCGTTGGCGAGGCGAGCGTCGAAGCCGACAGCCCATTCACGCCCGACGAAATCACCCTTGCTCTGCAAATTTTCTCACGCGAGCAGCGCATCAGTCATCAGGATGAGTTGAACGCCGCCCGCGACTTCGGTCAGCGGCTGTTCAAGTTCACGCTGCAATCGAGCAGCGAGATCAGTAACGCCTATTTCGCCAGCCTGCGCGACGCCACCGGCGATGGTCTGCGCATCCGTTTGACGGTCGATCAGGCAGGCGCGCTCAGTTCACTGCCCTGGGAATTTCTGCGCGACCCTGCGAACGACTTTCTCGCGCTGTCGCGGCGCACGCCGATTGTTCGCTACACGCAGCAGCTTGACGTGCGCCCACCTGCCGCGATCACGCTGCCGCTGCGGGTGCTGGTAATGATCTCCGCGCCGTCCGATTTCCCCGCGCTCGATGTCGAAGGCGAATGGCAGCGGCTTCAGGACGCGACCGCCCCCCTGCGCGACAAAGGCTTGCTGCTGCTCGAACGGCTCGACACGGCCACGCTGATCGCGCTTCAGCGCCGCCTGCGTGATGCCGACTATCACATTTTCCACTACATCGGCCACAGCGATTACGACGCAGGCAGTCAGCAGGGTGTACTCGTCTTTGAAAGCGAGCGCGAACCCGGCAAAGCCCAGATTATCAGCGGCGAAGCTCTCAGCCGCGAACTGGCCGAAGAAAGCACCGTGCGGCTGGTCGTGCTGAACTCGTGCCACAGCGCTAATCGTCCCCCGGACGACGCGCTCGCCGGGATTTCGAGCGGACTGGTCACACGCGGGATTCCGGCAGTCGTAGCGATGCAGTTCGCCATCAGCGACGTAGCCGCTAAAGCCTTTGCCGAGGAGTTCTATCGAGCCATCGCGGAGCTGCTGCCGATAGACGCTTCCACCAGTGAAGGCCGCCGCGCCATCGCCAACCGCGTCGGCAACAACGAATGGGCGACCCCGGTGCTGTTCATGCGCTCGGACGACGGCATCCTGTTCAAGCCCGCCGCCGAAACCGTGACGACCGCTCCGCCACCATCGCCAGCAACAGCGACTCCGCTGTCACCACCGCCGACAGTTCACAGCCACCGACTCGTTTTAGCGGCGGCGGGCATCATTATCGTGCTGATGCTGGCAGCCTTTGGCGTCGCGCGGCTGATCATTCCGCCGCTGCCACTCGCAACGCCAACACCAGCCGCCCTGCCCGATTTGCAAGTCGGCGCAGTGCGGGTCGCGCCGCGCAACCCGGCTCCCGGCCAGATATTCATCCTGAGCATCACGATTACCAACGCGGGCAAAGCCGACTCCGGCCCGTTCAAGTGGGCGTGGGACGCCAGCACGACCCAGCCGTTCATGACGAACTCGCTCAGCGGCGACGTGGATAACATTCCGCCCGGCGTCTCCAAGAATATCAGCTTTCCCTTCAGCTATGGCTGGTGGGGAACCTACAGTTCGCAACTGCGCGTCGATTCGGACACGCGCGTGGTCGAGAGCGACGAGAGCAACAACTTCAAGTTTCTGGAAGTCGATATGGCCTTACAGCCTTTCGTCGTCGATTTCTCGCTCCTGCCGAGTAATCAACTGGTCGAGCCGCCGATGACGCTCGCACAGGATACCTTCGCAAGCTGGAACCTCGATTTCGCCGTCGATGCGAGCAGCAATCCGGCTTGCGCCAATACGCCGCTGGAACTGGTCGATCAGGGCGAGGACGTGCTGCTGACGGTCGGCAGCGATAACGCGGCCTGCAAAAACCTGCCGATCAGCATTACGATTTTGCGCGCCCCAGTCAGCGCGGCGACCGCCGAGATCATCCCGGTCGCGGACGGCAGCGCGACCTATGCTTACTACGGCGACGCTGATGGCAAGCAAGTGCTGTTCCAGTCACAGCCGGTACCGCTACAGGCCGGACAGGTCACGCAGCTTGCGCCGAACGACACGACCAGGCGCGCGATTCGCCGCATCGAGATCAGCGTGCCGGGACAGCAAATTCAGCTCACACGGCTGATGTTTTCGCCACCGAACTCTTGACAAACTAGCTTCGTTCCATTACAATGCTGAACCATGTGGGTTTGTCTGCACGACCCACGACCATTATCATACGCTCCGCTTGACAAGCGAAGCGGAGCAGGCTATGATATCCAATATAAATGATTGTTTCTAGTCCCTCTCAGAGTTGCGACAGCGATGGAGTATTTTCCCATTCGCTGTTTTGTCGTCTGTCGGCTGCGCCACAGGCGAACCCGGTGAGGCAGTTTCCCCACCACCGTTTTATCAGCAGTCCAAAGTTGTCATGAGTCGGTTTTAGCGCAGAGGAGGGTACGCCTTGGAGGCGAAAGATTTTAGCGCACTGCGCGTCAGCCTGGCGTCACCGGAGCAGATCAAGTCATGGTCTTACGGTGAGGTCACCAAGCCAGAGACGATCAACTATCGTCGGCTGCGCCCGGAGAAAGATGGCCTGTTCTGCGAGGCGATCTTTGGCCCCACGCGCGATTGGCAGTGTTACTGCGGCAAGTACAAGAACGTCCGCTATCGCGGCATCATCTGCGATAAGTGCGGCGTCGAAGTTACGCGCGCCTCGGTTCGCCGTGAGCGCATGGGACACATCGAGCTTGCCGCCCCGGTAGCGCACGTCTGGTATACCCGCCGCGTGCCGAGCCATCTCGGTCTGCTGCTGGACATCAGCCGGCGCAACCTCGACCGCGTGCTGTATTTCGCGCAGTACGTGATCACCTACGTCGATGAGGACGCCCGCCAGAAGGCGCTCGCCCGCATCGAGCGTGAACTGGCACAGAAGGAAAGCGCGCTCGGCACCGATCTGGAAGACCAGATGACGAACATCCGCAGCCAGCGTGACAGCGCGCTCGGCCAGTACGAAGACCAGACCCGCTCGATCAACACGCACTTCGAAAGCGAATTCGAGCGCCTGAGCGAAGACATCATGCGCGATGCGCGCACGGTTCAGCAGCGTGTCGAGGGGATGGTTGGACAGGTCGCGGCCTCAGACATCGACTTCCCCAGCGCTAACACGGTCATCGTGGCGAAGGGTGAAACGGTCGAGAACAGCCACATTTCGCGCATCCAGACGATTGTCCAGACGCGCCTGAACAACCTGCAAAGCGAAATCGAGGACATGCGCCGTCAGGAGCTTGAGCGCCTGAACAATGAAGCCGAATCGGTCGTCGGCGAAGCTTCGACGCATCTCGAAGAGCAGATGAGCGACCTTGAATCGCGTATCAGCAGCATCCGCCAGAGCGCTGAGAAGGCGCGCTCTGAACTGCAAGACCTGCGCGTGCTTCAGTTCCTCTCGGAAGCGCGTTACCGCGAACTCAAGCAGCGCTACGGTCAGGTATTCCAGGCTGACATGGGCGCGGAAGCGTTCTACGAGATTCTCAAGAACGTCGATCTCGACCGGATGGCTCCTGAACTGTGGCACGAAGTTCGCACTACCCGCTCGAAGCAGCGCAAGAAGAAGGCGACCAAGCGCCTGCGCGTCGTCGAGAGCCTGCGCAAGAGCAATAACCGTCCTGAGTGGATGATCCTGACCGTGCTGCCCGTCATTCCGCCCGATCTGCGCCCGATGGTGCAATTGGATGGCGGTCGCTTCGCTACCAGCGATTTGAACGACCTGTACCGCCGCGTGATCAACCGCAACAACCGCCTCAAGCACCTGCTCGAACTCGGCGCGCCGGACGTGATCGTGCGCAACGAGAAGCGGATGCTTCAGGAAGCGGTGGACAGCCTGATCGACAACAGCCAGCGCGGGAAAGCGTTGAGCCGTCGTGGTCGTCGTGAACTGAAGTCCCTGAGCGACATGCTCAAGGGTAAGAAAGGCCGCTTCCGTCGCAACCTGCTCGGCAAGCGCGTCGATTACTCTGGCCGTTCGGTCATCGTGATCGGCCCGAAGCTCAAGCTGCATCAGTGCGGTTTGCCCAAGACGATGGCGCTCGAACTGTATCGTCCGTTCGTGATCAGCCGCCTCGTGCGCTATAACTACGCCAGCAACGTCAAGGGCGCGAAGCGCATCATCGAGCGCGAGAAGCCGGAAGTCTGGGAAGTCCTTGAGGAAGTCATCAAGGAGCGCCCTGTCCTGCTCAACCGCGCGCCGACCCTGCACCGCCTCGGTATTCAGGCGTTCGAGCCGCAGTTGGTCGAAGGCAAGGCGATCCAAATTCACCCGCTGGTCTGCTCGGCCTTCAACGCCGACTTCGACGGCGACCAGATGGCCGTTCACGTGCCCCTGAGCGACAAGGCCGTCACCGAAGCGCGCGAACTGATGTTGAGCACCAAGAACCTGCTCAAGCCTGCTGACGGCCAGCCGATTGTCAGCCCGTCGAAGGACATGGTTCTGGGCAACTACTACCTGACGATGGATCCGACGGTCGAGATCGTGACACGGACAGATCGCGCCGACGAGTTCCGCACGATCAACGCCGTGTTTGACGCGAATCACAAGGTCGGTCTGGCCTTCCGCAGCAACGGCTACTACTGGGCGCAGAACCACGACATCCCGAACGTGACCATGTACGAAGATCGCGTCGAGAAGCCGGAAGGTGGACGCGCGAAGGTGGTCGAGTCGGCGGTGGATCGCACCATCCGCGCGGTGCTCGAAGGCGAAGTTGACTGCATGTTGGCAAACGCCTACGAGATGCGCAAGCTGATTCAGAAGAAGGGTCTGAAGGATCAGCTCGAACTCTCGAACCTGAGTGAGCGTCGTCTGGTCGTGGACATGAACGAAGTCGAGTCACTGTACAACCTCGGCATCGTCCAATTGCACACGCCGATTCTGCTGGGCAACTACAACGATACGCTGCCGCCGCAGGACGAACCGGAACCGACGACGGTTGGCCGCGCGATCTTCAATCGGATTCTGCCGGACGAACTGCGCTTCCATCAGAAAACGCTCGGCAAGAAGGAACTGCAAAACCTGGTCGCCCTGTCCTACCAGAAACTTGGCTCGGATCAGACGACCGAAATCGTGGACAAGATTAAAGACCTCGGTTTCTTCTACGCGACAATCTCCGGCACGACGATTGCCGTCACCGACCTGACGATCCCGGATGAGCGCGCAGGCATTCTTGAGGAAGCCGAGTCGATTGTGGATCGCGCCGAGCGTGACTTCCGTCGCGGTCTGCTGACCGAAGAAGAGCGTTACCAGCGCACCATCGACGTGTGGAACCGCGCAAAGGATACACTGCAAGACCTGATCCAGCGCACGCTGAACCCGTTCGGCCCCATCGCGGTCATGGCAATTTCCGGCTCGACCAAAGGTGGTTTCGGCCCAATCACGCAGTTGGCAGGGATGCGCGGTCTGATGGCTGACCCGTCCGGTCGTATTATCGACCTGCCCATTCGCAGCCACTTCCGCGAAGGTCTGACGGCGCTGGAATACTTCATCTCGACACACGGCGCGCGTAAAGGTCTGGCCGATACGGCGCTCCGTACCGCCGACGCGGGTTATCTGACCCGTCGTCTGGTGGACGTGGCGCAGGACATGATCATCAATCGTGTCGACTGCGGCACCGAACAGGGCATGTGGATCAAGCGCTCCGACGACGTCGCGGGCCAGACGCTGGCCGAGCGTATCGTCGGTCGCTGCGCCGCTAAGGATGTCTATCA
>DASZXN010000087.1:0-11431 GCA_035545875.1 Phototrophicaceae bacterium | reverse complement strand
GCTGGTCGATATGGGCATCCACGCCATCGACACGGCGCGTTTCCTGCTTGGCGATCCGCAGCCTGTGAGCGTATTCGCCGACATTCGCACCTGTTACGGCGCTTACGATGTCGATGATACGAGTACGGTGTTTATTACATGGGATTCGGATGCGACTTCGGTGATCGAGGCAGGTTGGTGGCAGCCGCACGCCGACGGGCCGGAAGCCTCGACGCAGGTCTATGGCACAGACGGCTTTGCCAACCTGTTCCCGACCTATCTGACTAAAACGAAGCGTGTCGGACAAAAGACCGAGCGGATCGAATCGGGCTTTCCGCCGAGCCGCGACCCTCACTGCCCGCAGATTATGTACGACCGCCAGCTTGCCTATTTTGTCGAGTGCATCGAACAGGACAAAATACCCGTTCCCGGTGGACACGCGGGCTGGCTCAACATGCGTATTCTCGACGCGGCTTACGAAAGCAGCCGCACGAAACAGGTTGTGCAGCTATAGACAATCCATAAGGGGGATTTCATGACTGAACTGGCGATTCTTGGCGGAACGAAAACCCGCGCGGTCAACTATCCGGCATGGCCGGTCTACGATGAGCGCGACATCGAAGCAGTCACGCGTGTGATCAAGTCGGGCAACTGGGGCGGCTTTCCCTACCCCGGAACTGAAACGCAGAAATTCGTCGAGACCTTCCTCGAACTTCAGGGCGGCAACTACGGCGTGCTGATGATGAACGGCACGGTCACGATGGAAGTCGCGCTGCGCGCCGCCAATATCGGCTGGGGTGACGAGGTACTCGTGCCCGCCTACACCTTTCAGGCGACCGCTGCCGCGCCGATGGCTGCCGGAGCGATCCCCGTGATCGTCGATATTGACCCGAACACCTACTGTATCGATCCGAAAGCGGCAGAAGCGGCCATTACTGAGCGGACGCGCGCGATCATCCCGGTGCATCTCGGCGCGTCAATGGCCGATATGGACGCGATCATGGCGCTGGCGGAAAAGTATCATCTGATCGTCGTCGAGGACTGCGCCCACGCGCACGGCGCGAAATGGCGCGGACACGGGGCGGGCACCATTGGCGATTTCGGCTCGTTCAGTATGCAGTCCTCCAAGATCATGACGGCAGGCGAAGGCGGCTTCCTGATCTGCCGCGATCAGGACATGGCCTACCGCGCCATGAGTCTGATCGACTGTGGTCGCCCGCACGATCCCAACGGCGACATGTTCACGATGGGCGCGAATTACCGTGTCAGCGAGCTTCAGGCGGCGCTGCTCAACGTCGCCATCGAGCGCTTCCCGGCGCAGGCCAAACAGCGCGAAGAACTCGCCGCCTACATGGATGAAGCCCTGAGCGAAGTCTCCGGCGTGCGCGTGCTCCCGCGCGACCCGCGCCACACGACGCGCTCATTCTATCGCTACGTCTTTGCCATTGACCCCGATACCTTCGGCGCAGATCACGATGTCGTCTGCGCGGCGCTGAACCTGGAAGGGATTCCCACCTGGAAGGGCTACGAGGCGATGCACCACTACGAACTGTTCCAGCCGAAGCTCTCCAAGCTAGCCGTGCCGTCCGCTTTCCCGGACAAGTTCAATTTTGAAACGCTTGACCTGCCCGAATCGACGCGCGCCTGCGAGCATGAAGCCGTCTGGCTGGACGAAAGCATCTTCCGCACCAACCGCGCGGGAGTCGATGACGCCGTGAACGCGCTCAAGAAGATTCAGGAGCGGCTGGCGAGCGATCCGGCGGCTGGCGTGGAGATCAAGCGCAAATTGGCCGATTATCAGGATTGAAGCAGCGAAAAAGAGCAGGCTCTCGTGGGGACGCGATGAATCGCGCCCGTTGATTCTGCGAATAAATGGTTGCGGCAGAGGCAGCGGACGGGATAAATCCTGTCCCTACAAAGGCAGGTTGTGGCGCAGTTTTGGTCAGAAGGATCAAGCAGAGATAAGCGAACGTTGTCAGGTTCTGCTCAAGTGATAATTTGAGTATTTATATATAAACACAGTAAAATGGGTTTGTTCGTTTATCTTACTAACGTCAGACCCATTTTTTAGATATAAATCGCTTAAGGGGGATTTCAGTATGAAAGTGCACAAAGGGTTCCTGAGTCTATCCGTCCTGCTCGGCCTGCTGCTGGCGGTCGCGGTTCCGGCAGCATCCGCGCAGGACGCCTCCACGCTGACCGTCTGGATCACGTGGGGCGACAATCCCGCTCAATTGCAAGACCTGTTCAACGAATATGGCTCGGCGCACGGGATCACTGTGCAGGTCAACGCGCCTGTCGATGCCGATAAAGTGGTTGCGGGGCTGTCCAGCAACGAACCACCGGACATTCTGATCACGGGCGGGCCGAGCGATACCGGGTCGTGGGCGCGCGAAGAATTGATTTCGCCGCTTGACGATCTGATGAAGTCCTCCGGCATCGACACCGCGACGATGACAACCGCGCCGCTCGGCCAATGTGTCTACGGCGGCCAGTATTACTGCCTGCCATGGGGCACAGACACCTATGCGCTCTTCTGGAACAAAGACCTGTTTGAAGATGCCGGGCTTGACCCCGAAACGCCGCCGCAAACCCTCGAAGAACTGGTCGCCGACGCCGACAAGCTGACCAAAGTCGAAGCGGACGGCACGGTATCGCAGGTCGGCTTCGTCCCCGATTTCTCGTGGTCGCACCTGAACTTCTATGTTCGCATGTTCGGCGGCTACTGGTACAGCGACGACGGCAAAAAGCTGACCTTCACCTCGCAGCCGATGGTCGATGCGCTCAAGTGGGAACAGCAGTTCTACAGCAAGTACGGCGCCGATCAGGTGCTGCGCTTCACCTCGGCGATGGGCGCGTACCAGTCGCCGGATCAGGGCTTCTACGCCGGAAAGATCGCCATGATGCTCGATGGCGAGTGGCAGACCGGCCCGAACTTCATTTCCCTGTACAAGCCGGAACTGTACTATGGTGTCGCGCCGTTCCCGTATCCCGCCGACCACCCGGAGCGCAAGAACACCAACCTCCTCGAAGGCACGGTGGCGATGATCCCCAGCGGCAGCCCAAATCAGGCCGCCGCCGCCGATTTGCTGGCGTGGATGGAGTCGCCGCAGGTCGTCGCGGACGAGATGTACGCCAATTTCAACCTGCCGACGACCACTGCCGCCGCCAGTGATCCGCGCTTCACCGAGAACGACAATTTCGACGTGTTTCTGAAGCTGATGAACGATCCGAACGCCACCACCGGCATCTACTCTGCAATTGACAGTGAAGTCACCACCTCAATCGGTCAGATCGAGGAACAGGTACTCCACGCGGGCGCGGACCCGCTGCCGCTGCTTCAGGAGGCGCAGGATCAGTTGCAGCCGAAGCTCGATGCCAGCCTGAAATAACCCTATCAGCGCTTTGACCTCATTGGCCTCCGTCGGCGCTGCGCCGGCGGAGGCAGAATCCTATCTGGAGGCCAGCAATGGATACAACCCACGCTGCGGTGCAGGTCAGAGGCAAGCGTTCGGGGTGGAGTGTCGCGCGCCGTCGCCGCTTCGTGACAGGGATGTTGTTCATCTCTCCCTGGATTATCGGATTCTTCCTGTTCACGCTCTATCCGATGCTCGCATCGCTCTACTACAGCTTTACCGAGTTCCACATCCACAAAACGCCGCAGTGGATCGGGTTCGGCAATTACATCGAGTTGTTCGGCGACAAGCTGTTCTGGACTTCGCTGGGGAACACGATGTATCTGGTCGTGATCGGCGTGCCGCTGACGCTGCTGCTGTCGTTCATCTGCGCGGTGCTGCTCAACTTCAAGGTACGCGGCCAGTCGATCTACCGCGTGATCTTCTTTATGCCCTCGATTGTGCCGACGGTGGCGACGGCGCTGCTCTGGATTTGGATCCTCAATCCGAGCAGCGGCATCGTCAACACGCTGCTGGCGCAGTTCGGCATCGTTGGGCCAAACTGGTTCCGCGACCCGAACTGGTCAAAACCCGCCCTGATCATGATGGGGCTGTGGGGCATGGGCGGCACGATTGTCATCTACCTGTCCGGCTTACAGGATGTCCCGGCCTCGCTGCTGGAAGCAGCAGAAATTGATGGCGCGACCTGGTTTCAGCGTCTCTGGCACATCACGATCCCGATGGTTTCGCCGATCACCCTATTCAACCTGATTATCGGCGTGATCGGCACGTTCCAGTATTTCGCGCAAGCCTACGTCTTCGGGACAGCCGTCGATACCTCGACCATCGCGCTTGGCGCGCCGCTCAATTCGACCCTGTTTTACAGCGTCTATCTCTATCAGAACGGCTTTATCTATCTGCGCATGGGCTACGCCTCGGCGATGGCATGGATTCTCTTCATCATCATCATGATCTGCACGCTGCTGCTGCTGCGCACTTCAGACCGCTGGACTTATTACGCAGGATAACCTGATGGCGACGACAACGCTTTCTCGACCAACGCCAGTGGTGCGACCCGCTCGCCCACGCTCCAAAATCGCGCAGTCGATAGTCAGCCATGCGCTGCTGATCATCGTCGGCGCGTTTTTCTTCATCCCATTCCTGTGGATGATCTCCACCGCCTTCAAGTCAGATCAGGACGTGTTCCGCACGCCGCCGTCATGGTTGCCCCATGACAACGCGACCGTCGAGGTCAACGGGCAAACGCTGCCGCTCTACACCGTTACCGACAAGGATGGCAGCAACGCGCGCCAGTTAGCGCTCGTCAAAATCGCGGCGGGGCAAGGCACATTCCTCGACCCCGCGAACCCGTCAGCCGATCCGCAGACGCTTCGGATGCGCTATGCCACGCCGATCCTCGTGCCGGAATTACGCTGGCAGAATTTCCCGGACGCGCTCAACCGCGCAACCCGTCCCGGTATGAACGTCAATTTCTGGACGTATTTCAAGAACAGCCTGCTCATCGCGGTCTGGTCGATTATCGGCACGCTGGTTTCGTGTACGCCAGTCGCTTACGGCTTCGCGCGCATCCACTGGCCGGGGCGCGATCTGGTCTTTGTGCTGGTGCTGGCGACGATGATGCTGCCGTTTCAGGTGACGATGATCCCGCTCTACATCTTTTTCACCGACACGCTGCATTGGGGTAACACGATTCTGCCGCTGATCGTGCCGACCTTCTTCGCCAATGGTTTCGACATTTTCCTGCTGCGCCAGTTTTTCCGCACGATTCCTGAGGAACTGTGCGATGCGGCGCGCGTCGATGGCGCGTCGGAGTTTCAGATTTTTCTTCAGGTGGTGCTGCCACTCTCGACGCCCGTGCTGGCAACCATCGCCGTCTTTACCTTCCTCTACGCCTGGAACGACTTCACCGCGCCGCTGCTCTATTTGACCAGCCCGCAGAACTACACGATGGCAATCGGCTTGCAGGATTTTCAGGGTCAGCATACCGTCGCCTGGAATCAATTGATGGCGGCATCGGTCGTGTTCACGATTCCGATTGTGATCGCCTTCTTCTTCGCGCAGCGGACGTTCATTCAGGGCATCAAGCTGACCGGTCTGAAGGAGTAGACCACCCATCAGAAACCGTAGGGGCGGGTTTGAAACCCGCCCCTACAAGGAAAATCCGTTGGTAATGCTGCGCGCCTAATGCGCTATTTCACCTACTCGTATTGCAGCGCGCGAATGATGTCCAGCCGAGCGGCGCTCCGCGCGGGCAAAATCGACGCGAACAGCGCCAGCAGCACGCCCACGATCAGCGCCGCGATGATGCCGATCAAGGGGAAGGTAAAGGACATCGACCAGCCAATCGAACTGAAAGCGCTGATGAAGCCGTAGCTCATCACTACCCCGGCGAACACGCCCATCGCCGCGCTGAAAACCCCTAGCAGCAGCGCTTCCGCCGTGACAATCCGCCGCACCTGCCCGCGACTGCCGCCGACAGCCCGTACGACACCGATTTCGCGGGTACGCTCCAGAATGTTGATCGTCAGCGTGTTGAGCAGACCCAGCGCCGCCGGAATCAGGATCAGGATCGCCAGCGCGTAGAACAGGTAGAAGGCACTGTTGGTCGTCTGGATCAACTCGTCCTTGTACTCGCCGCTCAGGTGCGCCGTGAACTGTGGATAATCCTGTGTGATTTTCTGCACGTCCGCCAGCGCCGCCGCCTTGTCCGAACCCGGTTTCAGGTTCATGAAGATCAGCACATCCTCAGTCTTGTCGAAATCGGTCGCCAGATTCGCCTGCGAGATGAACACCCCGTTGATTTTGAAGCTGAGTACGTCGCTGGCAACGCCGACGACGTGATAAGTCTGCGTGCCGTGCGCCGTCGTGAGCGCAAAATCGCTGCCGACGCTGACCTTCAAGGCAGCAGCGCCGAGAGGGGTAAGGATCGCGTTGCGTCCCGTTCCGAGTGCGACGAAGGCTTGATCCGCCTGCCCCTGATTGAAATCGAGTGTCGCCACTTTCGGATAGGTGTTTGGATCGATGCCCAGCACTTCGAGGCTCTGCCCCTCGGTCTTGCTGTCAGCATAACGCAGGCTGGCGACGGTCTGGGTTTCCGGCAGCGCGCTCAGACGTGTCGAGAGGCTGCTGTCCGCGCCAACGATGTTGTTATAAACGCCAATCGACTGCGGAATCAGCACGATGTCGCCAGAGAAACTGGCATTGGTCAGGTTCGTCACCAGCCCGGCAAAACCGCTGACAATCGCCGTGACCGCGATCAGCACCGCGAGGCCGATCATCAGGGTACTGCCCGTGATCGCTGCTCGCCCCGGCTGACGCGCCAGATTGCCGCGCGCCAGATCGCCCTCACGGGCAAACCACAGCGAGAGCAGCGGACTGAACAAGCGCGCTACCGGGATCACCAGCCCCGGCGCGGCGATCACCATGCCGATCAGGAAAAACAGCGCGCCGCCAACGGCTCCGCTGCTGCCGCTGAACAGCATCACGAGCGCCAGCACCATCAGGACAACGCCGATAATCAGGCTCCAGCGGGCTGTCCGCTGGACGCTGACGGCGGTCGCTGGACGCAGCGCTTCCAGCGGCGAAGTGCGCCCCGCCGAACGCGCGGGCAGGTAACCCGCGATCAGCGCCGTCAGCACCCCCAGAATCACGGCCAGACCGAGCGCGCTGGGCGTTAAGCTCAAGCCTAGCTTGATGCCCGCGAAGTAACTCGCATACACGCCCGCGAGCGCGCTGACCAGCCCTGCCGCCATCAGGTAGCCCAGAATCAGGCCGATAACCGTCCCGGCGATGCCTTGCAGCAGGCTTTCGATCACGATCATGGTCGTGATCTGTCCGCGCGTCGCGCCAATGGCGCGCAGCATCGCCAGGTCGTGCTGGCGTTCAATCACGACGGTGCGGAAAGTGTTGAAGATCAGAAATGCGCCGAGGAACAACGCCAGCACACCGAGCAGATCGAGCACGGCGAGGCCAGCTTGCAGCGGCACGGCGATGTCGGCGGCGTTGGAGGTAGTCGCTACCTGAAAATCGCTGCCGAGCGTCTTTAGAATGTCGGCCTGAACAGCGGCTTTATCCGCGCTCGCGTCCAGCGACACCTGAATCGTATTGATCAGGCCGGGCTGGTTGAACATGGCCTGAGCATCGGCCAGCGAGACGTACATCTGTGGCGACGACAGGCTGCCCTGCTCCGCCAGCAAACCGACGACGGTGAAAATTTTCAGACCGCCTGCCGTGATCAGCGGAAAAGTCGCGCCGACCTTCAACTGGGGCGCGAGTTCGGCAATCCCGGCAGGGAAAACGGCTTTGTTCGTATCACCGACCTGCAAGAAGCGACCAGCGCTCATAGTGAACTGCCGCACCGACTGGGCACTGGTGGGATCAACGCCGATCAGGTCGATCTGCGCCGTCTTGCCGAGCGCGTTGCCGCCCAGCGTCGGCAGGGTAAAGGTGCGCTCCAGAACGCCCGTCGCGGACTGGACGTGGGCAATGGACGTGACGCGCGGCAGCACGTCTTCCGGCACAAACGAGTTGCCCGTCACGCTGGTGATCGTGATGTCCGCGCCCGAAATCGTCGTGAGTGTCTGCTTGAAGGCGTCACCCACACCGGGCAGCGTGAGGTTAATCGCAAAAATCAGTGCCACGCCAAAGACGATTGCCAGCGTCGTCAGCGTCGTGCGCAGTTTGCGCCCACTCAGGTAGCGCAGCCCCATCAGCGTCATCTGCCAGGCGGTCGCGCCGAAACTTGTGCGTTTTGTGTTTGCTTGTGTGGTCATGATGCACTCATTTATCCGAGCGCCATCTTACTGAGCTGCTCACGGATTTGTTCGGGTTTGCCCTGCCCCTTGAGTCGATTGTCGTCGGCGATTTTGCCGTCCTTCAGGAAAATAATCCGGTCGGCGTGCGCCGCGACGCGCGGATCATGCGTCACCAGAATCATCGTCTGCTTCCATTGATCGACCGTTTGCCGGAGCATCTGGACAACCTCGTCGCTGGCACGCGAGTCCAGGTTGCCGGTCGGCTCGTCCGCCAGAATCACGGCAGGCTTGGCGATCAGGGCGCGGGCGAGCGCGGCGCGCTGCTGCTGCCCGCCGGAGAGTTCCGCCGGACGGTGCGATCCACGCTCCGAGAGGCCAACCTTTTCCAGCGCTTCATCGGCTCGCTTGAGAGCTTCGCTCCGCCCAACGCCGTCCAGAATCAGCGGCATGGCGACGTTCTCGCGGGCGGTTAATACAGGCACAAGATTGAAAAACTGAAAGACGAAGCCGAGCGACTCACGGCGCAGGCGCGAGAGCGCATCGTCGTTCAGTACCGACATATCGGCGTCGCGCAGCCAGACTTTACCGCTGGTTGGGCGATCCAGCCCGCCGAGCAAATAGAGCAGCGTGCTTTTGCCCGACCCGCTCGGCCCCATGATGGCGAGAAATTCTCCTTCCTCGACTTCAAGGCTGACGGCATTGAGCGCGTAAATCGGCTGGTCGGTATTGCCATAGACCTTCGTGAGTGCTTCAGTATGGACGATTGACATGATTTATCCTTCAATATAAGCGTTTCAGTCCTCCGATGGACTGTGCATGGGTGTCGGTTGAGAGGTTTCAGGCTTGCGTTTCGGTCGCCCGCGAACTTTAGCTTCCGGTTTGGGCGGCGAATAATGCTTGAGATCGGGCAGGCGCGCTTCGCACATTTCGATCCAGCGCAAATCGGCTTCGAGGTGCATAATCGTGCTTTCCAGCAGCAGTATCCAGGGGAGCTGTGTACGCGGCTCCGCTTGCCGGGTCAGTTCAGTCGCCTGATGAAGCTGCTGATACAGTTCGCGCCGCTGCGTGATCAACACCTGCTCTGGACTCACCGGGCCGCCAATCAGACTCAGCACCAGCTTGACGTAGAAAGCATCGCCGAGACGATATTCGCGCACTTCCGGCGTGAGATACCAGCGTTCGAGTTCGCCACGCCCTTCATCGGTGATGAAGTACACCTTGCGATCCGGCGCGTCGCTCGTTTCCTCGATCTCATAATCGACCAGATTGGCATCTTTCAGCCGCGCGAGCGTACTGGCGATTTGCCCCGGCTTGACATCCCACTCCGCGTTGACAACGAGATTCAACTGCTTGCCCAGTTCGTAACCGTGCATTGGATGTTGATACAGCAGCGCCAGAAGCGTATGTTTGACCGACATCAAAAACCTATACACCGCGATTCTAGTTTACGCAAAAACTATACGCTCAGTGTCTAATTTTGTCAACAGACATGAATTGAGGGACACAGCCTGACCAGGATATTGTTTTCAGGAATCAAGGGGTTTGAGCAGAGACGCAGCAAAAGACTGCCCTAGTCATTTCCGGCAAATCAGATTCAGGCATATGGCGGGTGACGGGTAATCAACAGCAAATTCGGTTGAAAAACTGGCTCGGCTCAGTGATCCCGCATTGACCAGACTAGCTTTTCAGGGAGCAAATCGTACAGCTTTAGGACTCGTGAGCCTGTGCCTCACTGACCAGTTCGCGCTTGAGAATCTTGCCTGCCGCCGAGATCGGCAGCGCGGCGCGGAACTCAATCGTCTTGGGGACTTTGTAGCCGGCCAGATAATGCTGCATGTGCGCGAACAGATCGGCTTCGCTGACGCCTGCGTCAGTTTTGAGGACGACGAACGCCTTGCCAACCTCACCCCATTTTGGATCCGGCACGCCGACAACCGCGCACATCTCGACGCCGGGGTGCTTGTAAAGCACGCTTTCGATCTCGGTCGGGTAAATATTCTCGCCGCCGCTGATGAACATATCTTTCTTGCGGTCAACAATCGTGAAATAGGACTGCTCGTCCATCGTCGCCAGATCGCCCGTGTGGAACCAGCCATCCTCATCGACCACCTGCGCGCTCGCTTCCGCGTCGTTGAAATAGCCTGAACACATCGACGGGCCGCGCAGCACCAGTTCACCGACGATCCCCAACGGAACCGGATGGTTGTATTCATCGACAATCCGCGCATCGACGAAGAAATTCGGCCTGCCGATGCTCCCGGCTTTGCGGATTGCATCTTCCTGCGCCAGCGCGAACACGCCGGGGCCGAACTCGGTCATGCCGAAGCCCTGCTTGAACTGCACGCCCTTTTCGGCGTGAAACTGCTCGACCAGATAAACCGGGAGCGGCGCGCCGCCGCTGGTGCAGAAGCGCAAATTGCTCAGGTCGGCACGCGACCAGTTGGGCGCGGTCGTCATCATCTGATACATGGTCGGCACGCCCGCATAGACTGTCGCGGAATATTCTTCGAGCAAATCGAGCACCTGCTCGGCCTCGAATTTGCGCGTCAAAACCACCGTCCCGCCGAGGATCAGCAGCGGCATGGTGTAGACCAGCAGCCCGCCCGTGTGAAACAGCGGGAAGGTGTTAACCGTCACATCGCCGTGCTGCAAATCGTGAATGATCGTGTTGAGCGTATTCCAGCCGATCATGCGATGGCTGATCTGCGCGGCTTTGGGCAGCCCGGTCGTGCCGCCCGTGAAAATCAGACAGGCGATGTCTTCCTCGCGCACGTCGTCGGTGATCACTGGGCGCAGTTCGGAATCACTCAGGGTTTTCTCGAACGAGCGGCTGCGCGGCAAGCCTTTGCCCTCGATGTGCAGCCAATGCTTGATGCTCGTGTCCTGCTCGCTGATCAGGCGGATCGACTCGGCGAATTCCTCGGAGAACACCATCACTTTAGGCGTGGTCTTTTCGATCAGTTGCAGCATTTCGCGCCAGTGCAGCCGCCAGTTCAGGCAGACGAGGATCGCGCCGAGCTTGCCGCAGGCGAAAAAGGTGTCGAGATATTCAACGCCGTTGTAGGCCAGAATCGCCACCCGGTCGCCCTTCTGAATCCCCGCGCCATCGCGCAGCCAGTTCGCCAGCCGATTAGCGCGGTTGTTCAGTTCGCTGTAGGTGAACGTCCGATGCGGCGTTTTGCCTGCGTCCACCACTGCCAGTTGATCGGGGCTGTACAGCGCGCGCCGCCCCAGATAATCGCCTACGTACATGAAGTGCTTGCCTTTAGTTTTTAGTTGTTA
>DASZXN010000086.1:0-1794 GCA_035545875.1 Phototrophicaceae bacterium | reverse complement strand
AATCCCGGCGATGTGATACTGCTTGCCGTCGGCGGTTGTCACGGTGACGAAGGCGCGCTTCGGGCGCGTGTCGGTCGTCATAATCGCGTGTGAGGCCGCATCCCAGTGGTCGCCCAGCGAGTCGCTGGCCGCATGGATGCCCTGCGCGATCTTGTCCATCGGCACCTGCGTGCCAATCACTCCTGTGGACATAACGATCACCTCGTCCGCACCGATGCCGAGTGCTTCGGCTGCCAGTTTCGCCGTCTGCTGGGCGTTGGCGATGCCCTGATCGCCTGTGCAGGCGTTGGCGCACTTGGTATTGACCGCCACCGCGCGAATGTGCGTGTTGTTGTTCGCCAGCACTTCCATATCGACCAGCACGGGCGCGGCCTTGACCTGATTGGTCGTGAACACCGCCGCCGCCGTACATGGCTTGTCGCTGACGATCAGCGCCATGTCGAGCGCGCCGTTGTCTTTCAGGCCAGCGTGAACGCCCGCGACCTTGAAGCCCTGAACCGATTGAATCTCTGCGCTTACTTCCATTGCTTAATTAGCCCCCGTTTGTCATGTAACGAATAGTGCTAGTGTCACATTCACGGATCGTAGGGGCGAGGTGTGCCTCGCCCCTACAGACCTCGCATTACCTGTTTAGAGCCATCAACAAGCACCAAAGGTTATGTAGGGGCACGGCGTGCCGTGCCCCTTCGGAATTATCAAGGTAATCAGGATTTCACTGTGCTCAGCATGGCCGCGAGCTTCTCGACCAGCACGTCAACGTGCTGCTTCTCGACCACCAGCGGCGGAATGAAGCGGATCACGTCTGTGCCCGCGTTGACCAGCAGCAGACCGTTGTCGTAGCCCGCCTCGATGATCGGGTTCACATCGACGGTCATCTCCATGCCGACCATCAGGCCGCGCCCGCGAATTTCCTTGATCAGCGGACTGTTGATCTCCGCCAGCCGCTCTTGCAGATAATCGCCGACCTCGCTGACGTGCGCCAGAAATTTAGGATTGCTGATGCGATCCACGACGTACTTGGCGATTCCGGTCACGAATGGCCCACCGCCGAAGGTCGTGCCGTGATCACCGGGGTGAATGTGCGACGCGACGGCATTGGTTACGAGGATCGCGCCAATTGGCAGACCGCCCGCCAGCGGCTTCGCCAGCGTCATGATGTCCGGCTCGACGCCGCTGGCAGTGTGCGCCCAGAGCGCGCCCGTCCGCCCCATGCCACACTGAATTTCGTCGAAGATCAGTACCGCGTGGAACTGATCGCACAGGTCACGGAGCGCGCGCAGAAATTCCGGCGCAGCGACGTGGATGCCGCCCTCGCCCTGAATCGGCTCGACAAACACGGCGGCGGTGTTCGCGTTGATGGCCGCTTTCGCGCTCTCGATATTGTTGAATTCCGCCATGACCGCCCCCGGCATGAGCGGGCCAAACGGCTTCTGATACTTCTCCTTCGGCGTCAGCGCCAGCGATCCCATCGTCCGGCCATGAAAGGCGTGGCTGAAGTGGACGATCTCGGTCTTAGCGGGGTTGCCGCTGTCATAGGCGACCTTGCGCGCGAACTTAATCGCGCCTTCGTTGGCCTCGGTGCCGCTGTTGCCGAAAAAGGCACGATCCGCGAACGATTTCTCGCACAGCGCCGCCGCGAGTTCGGCCTGCTCGTCGGTGTAGTAGAGATTGCTGGTGTGGATCAATCCGGTGGACGCCTGCTGAAGCGCCTGCGTCAAGCCAGGATCGCTGTAGCCGAGCGCGTTGACCGCGATCCCGGCGACCCAATCGAGATACGCTTTGCCTTCGGTGTCA
>DASZXN010000085.1:0-15047 GCA_035545875.1 Phototrophicaceae bacterium | reverse complement strand
CAGCGCGACCGAAGCATCGGTATAAGCATAGACCAGCAGCGAAAGCGTAAAGCCATTGAGCGCCGAATAGATCAGGAAGCAGATCGCGGCGATGGCGGGCGACATTCGCGAAATGCCGAGCGAGAGCGCAAATACGAAAACCAGCTCGGCGATGATGGCGACGATGAATAGTTCCGGCTGTGTATACGCCAGATTAATCGTGACACTGCTGCTGGCGACAACCGCCGTCACAATCAGCCCGACGATCATCCAGACGTACGTCCACTTCAGCAGCGGGCGAATTTCAGTCGAAGTCAGCGCTGAAGTATCCCGCTGGGCAAACAGTCCTTGCGAGTTGCGGCTTCCAAAGCCTCTACCGAACATTTTTATCCCTCGATGATATTGTCACACTACTATCATACCCAAAAAACGCAACACCGACACAGTATTTTCACTGAGGATTTACACAAATTTTACGTCACACTGAGCGGGGCTTAAGGTTGGAACAGCTACTGCCATTCTGTAGGGGCGTAACCTGTTACGCCCCCACGCGCATTAAAGTGAATGGCTTACTTGAGGGCGTTCAGACCTTCGAACAGCCGCTTGACCGCGCCCGCCGTCGTCTCTGGCGGCAGGGCGTATGAGAAGCGAATCCAGCTTGCGCCCGCGTCCGAGAAGTATTTCCCGGCCACGACGGCAATGCCGTATTTCTCGGCCAGATAAGTCATCAGACCTTCCGAGTCGCCGAGGTTGCCCGCCTCGATGTAAGGCGCGCAGTCGATGAACGAGTAGTAGCCGTCACCCATGACGAAGCGCACGCCAGTTGCTTCGAGCGCGGCGCGCAGGACTTTGCGGCTCTGCTTGGTCGGCTCGATGATCGAAGCGGCGGCTTTCTCGTAGCCCATCTCATAAGCGGCAATCGCCACCGCCTGCGAGAAATAAGCCGGGATCACGCCGTGCGATGCCTGACTGACGATGAACTTGACAACCTGCTTGCCTGCCAGCAGATGAGCGCTGCGCACGTTGGACGCGCCGAGGCTCTTGGTCAGGCCGTCGAGGAACATCAGGCGCTCGCGTTCTTCCGCAGAGAAGGCTTGCAGCACTACGTTGATGTCGTTGTGCCCGCCGTCCGTGACCCAGTGGTAAATCCAGTCGAAGATCACGAAGGGATAGCCTGCATCAAGGGCGGTATGCGCCAGTTCGATCTGCTCGCTGACCGGAATCGTGCGTCCGGTCGGGTTGTCCGGCGAGGTGATCACGATGCCTGCCATCTTGCGACCCGCGCGCGCCGCGACTTCAGCGCACAGGCGGATCGAATCGGGCGTATAGCGCCAGCCGTCTTCGGGCAGGCCGGGCGCGCGCATGATGTTCGCGCCGACGTTGTACGCGCCCCAGTTGTAGGTGATCCAGGGCACGCGCGAGACGACCAGCACGCTGCCAATTTCTTTCGAGCCGAGCGCGATCATGGCGCTGTAGGCTTTCTGCAAGCCGTCGCGCCCGCCTTGCACAAAGATGATGTTATCGCCTGTCCAGCCCGATTCCGGCTTGAGACCCCAGTACGCTTCTGCTGCCGCTTTGCGGAACTGCGCCGTCCCGAATGGCTGATCGTAAGCGCTGCCGTGATCGATTTGCAGCTTGAGCGCCTTTTCGAGAATTTCGGTGGGCACACCGGGCAAGCTCGCGCCGCCGTCACCCTGCGAGGCGTCGAACATTGGGTCGGTGGCGTTGTTTTGGCGGAATACCTTGAGCGCGTCGCGGATTAGGAACATGCGTGAGGGCGGGGTATCGACCATGTGCGCGGGGTAGTCGTTGACCGGAATGCGGTTGTCCGCCGGGACGACGTACTCCGGTTGTTCAAGGCTGGTAAGTGTTTCTTTTGCGACCAAGAGCAAATCTCCTTCTCTTTAGAAACAAAAACACCCCGCATGGGCGGGGTGTTGGTATGCAAGCACGTATCGACCCCGCCTAACTGGGTGGGTAGGTATTGGTGTCGGTGGTAGTCATGGTGCGCGTCTGCATCGTGATCCCTATCTGAACCGTGTCCATGATGCTATTTTAGCAAGTCTGCGTCAATGTGCAACACTGTCGAACCTGTGCTGCAACAATTCGTGCAAATTGCTCAGAGTGCCTGCGTCAGCTTTGTAAGGGCACGACATGCCGTGCCTCTACGATCGATTGTTGGGAATATTACTGCACTTGCAGCACGATTTTGCCGAAATTCTTGTTCGAGGCCATGTATTCGTGCGCCTGCTCCGCCTGATCGATGCGGAAAATGCGATCCACGACGGGCTGAAGCTCGCCCGTGTCGAACAGCGACAGCCGCTGTGACACGAATGACTCGACCAGCTCGATCTTCTGCGGCAGCGGCGTGCCGCGCAGCGTCGTCCCCGTGATCGTCAACTTCTTGCCCATAATTGCGCCGATTTTCAGGTCGCCCGACGACGAGCCGCCCATGTGCCCGATCAGCATCAGCCGACCGCCGATGCCGAGCGCGTCGAGGTTGTCGTTCCAGTAGGGCGCGCCGATGAAATCGAGGATCAGCGTGACGCCGCGCCCGTCCGTGACCGATTGGATGCGCTTGAGGAACGATTCGGTCTGGTAGTTGATGCCCACGTTCGCGCCAAGCTGTTTGCAGCGCGCCAGCTTTTCCGGGCTGCCTGCCGTCGTGAAGATGTATGCGCCCTCGTAGTGCGCAAGCTGGATCGCCGCCGAGCCAACGCCGCTGCCGCCGGAGTGAATCAGGATTGACTCGTGACCGTGCAGTTTGCCGAGTAGATACAGGTTCAGATACGAAGTCAGGAACGCTTCCGGTATGGCGGCAGCTTCCTGATAGGAGATTTTTTCGGGGATGCGCATAGCGACTCCGGCAGGGACAGTCGCGTACTCGGCGTAGCCGCCGCCCGTGATCACCGCCATCACCCGGTCGCCGACATCCCACTCATCGACTCCCTGCACGACCTCGCCCGCGACTTCCAGACCGAGGATCGGCGATGCGCCCGGCGGTACGGGATAACCGCCGCGCCGCTGGAGCAGGTCAGCCCGGTTGACTCCAGCAGCATGGACTTTGACGAGCAGTTCGCCGGGATTGGGCTGCGGATCAGGCGCTTCGCCGAGGGTCAGCGGCGCGCCGGGCTGATCGAACAGAATGGCCTTCATTTCGACTCCTTAATCAGAATACGCTGGCGACAGTCGTCCAGCACGTCCCGCAGCGTTTGCCGGAGCGGGATCGTCGGCTGCCAGCCCGTTTCGCTGCGCAGACGAGTCGCGTCGCCCCACGATTTGCTCACACCGCCGGGGCGCAGGCGCGTGCTGTCTATGTTCACCGTAATTGTGACAGTGCTGAACGAAAGCAGCGTCTCTAACAACCATTGGATTGTGCAGGTTTGCCCGCTGGCGACGTTGTAGACCGCGCCGGGAACGCCGTACCTCATAATCAGGCGATAGGCGCGCATCACGTCGCGCACGTCGGTGAAATCGCGTTCGGCGTTGAGCGATCCGACTCGGATGATCGGCTCCTGCTCACCGGCTTCGATCTGCGCGATTTGCAGGGCGAAATCCGGCGCGACGAAGCCTCGGCTCTGGCCGGGGCCAAGATGGTTGAACGGTCGCGCTCGCAGGATCGGCAGGTCGTGGCTCAGGTGATATTGCAGCGCCAGCATATCCTGGCTGATCTTGCTGACGCTGTAAGGGTTGGTCGGGCGAAAGGGCGTAGCTTCGGTCGCGGGCTGCTCCAGTTGATCGCCATACACGTCCCCGGAACTGATGACCAGCATTCGCGGCTTGAGATCATGCTTCAGGCAGGCGAGCGTCAGGTTCAACTGCGCGCGGACGTTGTTCTCGAACGTGTTCCACGCCGCCGAATACGACTGTCCAACGTTGGCGGTTCCTGCCAGATGATAAATCTGATCCGGCTGAACGGCAGCGAGTAAATTGGCGACGGCCTGTTCATCGCGCAAATCGACTGGATGATAGGCAACGTTCGACGCTGGGGTCGCTGTTGGTCGAAACGTCGTGCCATGAAGTTCAGCGCTTGTGCCCAGTTCGCGGATCAGGTGTTGACCCGCGAAACCTTCAGCGCCTGTGATCAGAATGCGCACGGATATATCCCTGCATGTGGAGTGCCGTGCGCATTATAACGAATTTCACGGAAAAGCGAGTAGCGATTAGCCGTTCGCTTCAGGGCAAACGCATCAAAATCAGATGGAAAGTCACAAAGGGTCACAAGGAATCGTAGGGACGGCATTGATGCCGTCCGCTCTGCCGGACACGATCAATCGCGTCCCGACAAAATCCGTATCGCCTTTCATGACCTGAACATAAATTTGATGCGTTCGCCCTGCCGTTCGCTTTTAGCGATTAGCAAGGGCAGTTGCCTATTCTCTAGCGTGGATCAGGCTGCGTTTTTAGCCAACAACTCGTGACGAATCGCTAACCGCTTCCTTCAAAACAGTGGCAATTGTTCCGGCGGCTTACGGCCATCGAACAGAATATACGGCGCGGCCTGCTCCGGCGCGCGAATGCCGATCTTGCGCAGGTCGCCGAGGTCGGTCAGGTGACCTTGCTGGCGCGCCTTGAGGATCGCGTCTGCGCCTTTTGGCCCCACGTTGGGGATGCGCATCAGTTGTTCGCGCGTGGCGTGCATCACGTCGAGCGGCGCGTAGCGCAGATGTGCCTCTGCCCATGCTTTTTTCGGATCCGTCGCCAGATCGAGATTGCCCGTCTGCATGAAGTTCAAATCTTCGACATCCCAGGCGTAATCACGCAGCAGAAAGCTCGCCTGATACAGCCGAAACTCGCGCTGGCTGGCGACCGCAGGCAGATTTTCAAACGGCGTCTGGATGATCGGGTGGAAAGCCGAATAATAAACCCGCGCGAGCTTCAACTGGCGATACAACTGATCGCTGACCGACAGCAGTTCCAGATCGGTGTCGCCGACCGCGCCAACGACGAACTGGGTCACAATGCTGGTGCGCTTGCCGGGCGGCAGCGTCTTGCGAATCTCGTGTGCCCACTTTAGCCGCTGCAAGATGTCGTTGGTGTAGTCCTTTTTCGGCGCGAGTGCGCTCAAGCGCTGCGCCGTTGCGCCTTCCAGATTGATCGAGACGCGATCCGCCAGTTCGACTGCCCGTTTGACCTGTTCGTATTCCGAACCGGGCATCAGCTTCATGTGGACGAAGCCGCGATAGGCGTATTTGCGCCGCACGATCTCAATCGTGTCGATGATTTTGTCCTGCGCGCTCACCCCACCCTTGATGATCCCGGACGATAGAAACAGTCCATCGGCCAGCTTCGCCCGCTGAAGCTGATCGAATGCGCCCGCGATCTCGTCCGGCTTGATCGTCACGCGCCGCATTTTGCCGCGTCCCGCCCGAAACGGGCAGTAGAAGCAGTTCTTCTCGCAGGCAGTGGTGATCATCGTCTTGAGGATCGGCTTCTTGCCCGTTGGCGTCGAGACGTTGCTGATGCACTCGGCCAGACTGTGCGACTGATACGGCTGCGTTTCCGCCGTCGGCGTGTCACCGGCTGGCTCGAAGGTCGTCGCGTCGCCCATCAGCGACAATTTCTGGAACGTGTCAGGAACTTTGTGGATGTTCATAGCTTGATCTTATGAAACATTTGTTCTTGAGTCAACAGAAATTTGTCTACTTCTCAGTGGAAAGTAGACATTTGTGTTGCCTTTTGTTATTCCGGCGTGACCGCCTGCTGCGTCGCGTCGATGATCAGGCGGCTGTAGATTTGCTCCATCCGTTCGACGCTGTAAGGCATGTCGTGATCGAGCCACCAGCGGATCAGCGCGAGGATCGCGGCGACCATGTGGTTAGCGGCGATCTCTGGCGGCACGAGGCCGTCGGCGGGGAAGCGCGCGCTTTCCAGCACGACCGCTGCCGTATCGTCGCGCAGCTTTTGCATCACGCGGCTGGTGCCCTGACTGCTGAACATCACGCGGAAAAAGGCGGCGTTGGCGGCGACGTGCTGGAAGATCAGCAAGCCTTCGCTTTCGCGCGATTTGCTGTGTTTGATCAGCCGCGTCAGATCATCGACAACCGTCTTGAGCACTTCCGCGAGCAAATCGTCGATTTCGCTGTAGTGGCGGAAAAACGTCGAGTAGGATACGTCAGCGCGTTCGGTGATGTCGCGGATCGTGATTGCGTCATAACTTTTTTCGAGCGCGAGCGCGACCAATGCGTCCATCAGCAGGCGTTCGGTGCGTAAAATACGGCGATCAACCTTCTGCATTTTTAAACACTTGTTTACTAAGCTATAGATTAACCGGATTCTCTATTGACACTTGTTTCTCTCACTTTATGATACACAGTATAGCATATGTGATGATCTGTTGAAGCGAGTGGAGACGTTGGCCCATGCTAGATAAGCTGGAAGTCGATTTGATCGCGCCGGATGTGCTGCGTAACCCGCATCCGACGCTGGCAAAGCTGCGCGAGGAAGCCCCGATTTATCAGGTGCAGCACCGCGAGATGGGCAGCTATCCCTGGCTGCTGACCCGCTACGAGGATGCCATCGCGCTCATGAACGACGAGCGTTTCACCAAGAGCTTTCAGCGCATTCCCAACCAGCACCGTGACGAAGCGCGCAAGGATTACATGATGGAAGCGGCTGCCGCCATCAATCGCCACATGCTCACCCTTGATCCGCCTGATCACACCCGGCTGCGCGGCTTGATTCACAAAGCGTTCACCCCGAAAATGATCCGCGAGTTAGAAGGGCGGATTCAGGAGATCACCGACGACCTGATTGCCGGAATGCTCGCCAAAGACCGCGTGGATTTCATCGCTGATTTCGCCTTCCCGCTGCCCGTCACCGTGATCGCGGAACTGCTCGGCGTCCCGCGCGAAGACCGCGACAAGTTCAAGCGCTGGTCGCAGACGATTATCCTCGGCGGCAGCGAAATGGCTGACCGGGAGCAGGTCGGTGTCGCCGCGCTTGAGTTCATCATGTACTTTCACGAGAAATTTGACGAGCGCCGAGCCGAGCCGAAAGACGACCTGATCACGGGGCTGGTGCAGGTCGAGGAAGCAGGCGACAAGCTCGATCCGCAGGAGTTGATCAGCATGGTCTTTTTGCTGCTGGTCGCGGGGCACGAGACCACCGTTAACCTGCTCGGCAACGGGCTGCTCGCGCTTTTGCAGCACCCCGATCAAAAGCGGCAGCTCAAGGACAACCCCGATCTGATCCGGACGGCGGTCGATGAACTGCTGCGCTTCGAGGGGCCGGTCGGCGTTTCGACCATGCGCTGGGCGCTCGAAGATGTCGAGTTCTACGGCCAGACCATCCCGGCGGGGCAGATGGTCGTTGCTTCGCTGCTCGCCGCCAACCGCGACCCGGCGGTGTTCGAGAACCCCAACACGCTCGACATCACGCGCACGCCCAACAAACACGTCGCCTTCGGCAACGGCATTCACTACTGCGTCGGCGCGCCGCTCGCCCGGCTGGAAGGCGCGGTCGCTTTCAACACGCTGCTCCAGCGCCTGCCGAATCTCGCGCTGGCCGTCGATGCCGATCAACTGGAATGGAACAAGACGATTCTGCTGCACGGCATGAAATCGATGCCCGTGAGTGTCAAGTAACGCGTATGTGCTTTGTCGGGGTGAGGCACAGACCCGCCCTGCGCATCAATTTAAGGTTTCTGATCTTGCCCTCATCCCCTACCCCTTCTCCCTCAGGGAGAAGGGGGAAATCCAGTTTCCGGGGTTTAAAGCTCCTCTCCATGAGGGAGAAGGATTGAGGGTGAGGGCTTATCTTGATGCCTATGGGGGCACAGACCCGCCCTGATTTTTCTTCCTGGTATGATTTCCCCACATCTCAACCTCTTGATCCCAATCTGACCTTTTGATCAGTTGGAAATTCCCTGCGCTTGCCGCAATATTGAACATTTCTTGATACTGGTGCGTCAATCGACTTGTCAGACGCTGCTTACGTTGACTTTGCGTCTGCCTGTAAATCCATAAGGATTGCGGTATGGAACAGCCTGTTTCCTGGAATCAATCAGCGTCGAGCGGCGCGCAGCCATCAAATCGCCGCGCGCTGGCGGTAATTTTTTTCGTCATGCTCATGGACATCATGGGATTGAGCTTTCTCTGGCCGGTCGCGCCCTTCATTGTCGCGCGTTACAGCGACTCGGCGCTGATGGTGACGATGCTCACGGTGATTTACGCGGCGGCGCAGTTCTTCGCCGCGCCGCTCTTCGGCAAACTTGGTGATCGCTATGGCCGCCGCCCGATTCTGCTCATCAGCGTCGTCGGCTCGATCATCGGCTATTTGATCTTTGGGCTGGCGGGGTCGCTCTGGGTACTGTTCATCTCGCGTGTGATCGACGGTATCAGCGGCGGCAACCTCTCGACCGCCTCAGCCTACATCGCCGACGTGTCCCGACCCGAAACGATGGCGCAGAACTTCGCTCTGGTCGGCCTCGCCTGGAGTCTGGGCTTGATCCTCGGCCCGGCGATTGGCGGCTTCTTCAGCCAGTTTGGACTCAACGCGCCGGTGTTTGCCGCTGCGGGCTTCTCTGCGATTGAGCTGGCGCTCGCCTATTTTCTGCTGCCGGAGTCGCTCGCTAAAGACAAACGCGAAACCGAGCCAATTCGGGGCAAAGACCTCAATCCGCTCGTGTCGATTGGCGAGATGGCTGCCAAACCGAAGCTGGCACTTGTGCTGGTCGTGATTACGCTTTTCAACTTCGCTTTCAACAGCATCAGCAGCGTGCAGTCAATCTTCATCATCGACAAATTCAACGCCCAGCCGGAGCAGGTCGCCCTGATGCTGGTCTTGTTCGGCCTTACGGTCGGCGTGGTGCAGTTGGTGTTCGTGCGCCGGATTGTTCCGCGTTTTGGCGAGAAGCGGGTCGGCACGGCCAGTCTGGTGGCGCAGGGAGTCGGCTATCTCGCCGCGATCTTCGCGCCGACGCTCCCGGCAGTCTTTGGCGCGATGACCATCAGCAGCGCGGCCAGCGGCTTCACTTTCCCGACGCTGACCACGCTCTCGACCAAATGCGTGTCCCCGCGTGAGGTCGGCAGGCTGATGGGCGTGACGACGGCGCTCGGCAGCGTCATGAACATTGTCGGCCCGCTGTTGGCGGGGGTCGTCTACGATCACATCGCGCCGGGAGCGCCGTTTTTGATCGGCGCGATTGTGTATGCCGTCGCCTCGCTGATGATCTCGCGCACGAGCGTGCCGGAAGTTCAGGCGGAGCAGGCGTGGGGTTAAAGTCAATCTAGTCCTGCGAACGCCTGTAGGGGCGAGGCACGCCTCGCCCTGAATTTCCGCTTCTGGTTAAATCCACCCCAGATCGCTGAACTGCGGGAAGCTGCCCCAGCGAACGAACCAGATCGCCAGCAGGATCAGCGCCAGCGCGTGCGCCATCAAGAAAAACGCCGTGATCGGTTGCTCGCGCAGCTTGCGCCGCTGCGTCAGCCCGACGATCACCACGATCACGGCGAAGGGCAGGCACAGCGGAACAGTTCCGGCTTCGTCGGCGATGATGAAAAAGACGAAGCCATAGAGGAGCGCGGCGACGACTTCGGTGCGCAGCGAAGTCAGCGGCGCGGCCAGCGGATTCTTGATCTGCCGCCAGATCAGCAGCCCCGCCAGCGTCACGAGGCCGATATGCCACAGGTAATGACCGAGTACCTCGTCGTAAAAATGCGTTAAAAGCTGCGCGTCGGTGCCTTTGGCCTCGTCGAGCAGATGACCAATCGAGTTCGCGCCGAGGTGCATTCCCTGTCCCTCGACCCAGAAGGCAGCAAAAACCAGAAAGGCGATGTTCTCGGCCAGTGTCGGGGTATTCCCTTGCCGAAAGAGCAGCCAGTAGAGCGGGATCAGGATCAGCGGCGTGAGTACGTCGGTCACGTCGCCCCATTTCATCAGCGGGTACAGGGGAAACGGCTGGCTGAGTAAGGCCGGGTTAACGATCAGAAGCGCGAAGACGAGCGCGAAAATCAGGATCAGGCGCGAAGAAGCCGACATAATTTGGATTCCCCCAATGCAGCCGCGAGGTCAACCCATTGTATGTCAGAAATAAAATCTTCACGTCCGCGACCCGACTGTCTGCGACCTCAAGGGAAATCGATGGGCTGCGGGAGCGTTTTACTGCTGCCCATAGTCAATCAGCAGGCTGGGCGTGAAGTACACCGCATCCTCGACGCCGTTGTCGGTGCGGCTGCGGAAGACCAGGCGCAGGCGAATCTCGCGCACGCCGCTCGCGTAGGCTTCCTGCACCAGCGCGGTCAGGTCGAGCGGCGAGCAGTCGCTCTGGACGCTCAGGACGCGCGCGCCCGGCAGTGGATGGGTCAGGTTGCGCCCGCTGTTCAGCTTGCCGTAATTGTCGCGGTAGATAGTCAGATCGCCGAGCGTGCTGAAGCCACCGCCGGATTCGCGGCAGGGCTGGAGCGCCAGCGTCGCGCTCTGGACAACCCGATTGTCGTCGGGCGGCAGGCGGAAAGTCAGCAGTGTTTGCAGCGAATGCTCGACGTTGTTGTCGCCAATCGTATCCCCTGCGGTGAACTCGGCGTAGAGCGTGCCTAACTCATCCATTGTTGTTGAGTTGATCATATCGGTAATCGCATAGCGCCGCGCATCATTCTGCCCGGTGCGTGCCAGCTTCATGCGATAATCGCCGGAGTTGCCGCTCCCGCCGAGATAATGCGTGGCGACAATCGTATAGTAGCCGCTGCGCGGGATGATGAAGTTCTGGATCGCAGCGTCGAGCGTTCCGGTTTGCTGATTATCGTCGTTCCAGGCAATCGTCGTGCCGAGGTTGTTGGTCAGCGCGAGGATTGGATCGAGATTATTGGAAACCTGATTCATGGCGATGCTGATCACGTCGCCAGCGGTGGCGCGGAAGCTGTAATCCTGCTGGGTTGTGCTGTCGTCGAGCGTGCCGTTGACCAGCGTATCGTAGGCCATCGCCTGTGTGGAATCGCCGAGCGAGGTTTCCCCATCGTGCGTGTCGCTGACCGTCAGGTCGAAATCGCCGGACGTGCTGCCGAACTCCTGCCCGTAGCGGGTCGCCACGATGATGTACTGGCCGCTTTCCGGCAGACTCACGTCCCGAATGGCAGCGTCGATGTGATCGTTGTCGATGTTGTCGTTGCGGACGATTTCGCGGCCTTTGGGATCGAGCAGCAGTAGGAAAGCATCGAGATTGCCGCGCGACTGTGCCGTCATGGTTACGTCGATGGTTTCGTTGGCGGTCGCGTCGAAAGCATATAACTGCGCCGGATGCTGGTCGTCAATCGTGCCGGAGATCGGCGTATCAAGGCTGATCGCTCCCTGAATAATCACTGGGTCGAACGAGGTCGCGTTGCGAAACAGGATCGGCTCGGTCGGCGTGATGTTGGGCGCGAGCGTCTCGGTCACCGCAGGGGATGGGCTGGGAGTCTCAGTCGGTGGCTCGGTGGGCGCGGGCGTACTGCTTGGCGCGGATGTGGGTGAGGGCAAAACGGTTGGCGTTTCCGTCAGTGTGGCGGTATTGGTGAGCGATGGGCTGGTGGTCGCGGTTGCGGTCGCCGTCAGTATAGCGGTGTTGGTCGCCGTATGAGTAGCCGTCGCGCTGGGAATCCCGGTCGCGGTGTCGGCGAGCGTTGCCGTCGCGCTGGGAATCCCGGTCGGCGTGTCGGCGAGTGTTGCTGTCGGCGGGGTGGTCGCGCTATTGGCGAGCGTGGTCGGCGGCAGAGTCGCCGTGTCTGCGAGTGTGGCGCTGGGAATCCCGGTCGGCGTGTCGGTGTCGGTCGCAGGTTCGGTGATCTCCGCAGCCAGTTGCAGCGTTGGGCTGGGCAGCAGCGAAACCTGAGTCAGTTGGGTCGGCTGGATGTTGCGGGTGGGGACGACAGGGCCTTGCAGGGTCGGCGTGAGGGTGATTTGAGCCGACGTGCAGCCTGCGAGGATCAACACGAAACAGATCAGCCAAAGACGACGCACGACGCTCACTCCAATGATGCTATGCAACGTCTGTTATTTTAGTGAGGACTAGTGATTCGTGCGAATTGAGGCGTGCGGACGCCGAGCCAACGTTTGTAGGGGCGAGGCACGCCTCGCCCCTACGAGAACAACGTAGGCTATTTCTTCGTTCCCTTAATCCCCCGCGCTGCCGTGAGCGACAGCAGATTGGTCTGATAGTTGTAGCTGCTGCGCCGCTTTTCGGCGTAAGCGTCCTGCGCCAGCCTGACCAGCTTATCGACCAGTTCGCTGTGCTTGATTCCGGTCGGCTCCCACAGATAGAACGAGAGCGATCCGGGCAGCGTGTTCATCTCGTTGAGGAAAATCTCGCCGCTGTCGGGTCGGATCAGAAAATCAATCCGTGTAATCCCGCGTCCGTCAATCGCACGGAACGCTTTAATCGCGGTCTTCTGAATCTTGTCGGTCAGTTCGTCGTCGAGCGGCGCGGGGATGATGCGGTCGGCGCTTTTCATGCCCTGCGTGCCGCCGAGATACTTATCCTCGAACGACAGCGTGCCGCTGACCGAGAGCGGCTGTTCCAGCACCGACGCCTGCATCCCGCGATCATCGCCCAGCACCGAGCAGTTGATCTCGACGCAGTTGGTGATCGCTTCCTCGACCAGAATCTTACGGTCAAGGCTGGCGGCCACGTCGATGAACGGACGCAGCAGTTTGTCGTCGTCCGCTCGCGCCACGCCGATACTCGATCCGAGCGTCACGGGCTTGACGTAGAGCGGATAGCTGAACTCCGCCGTGATCTGCTGGACGATTTCATCCGGTCGGGTGAGCCATTCCTCGCGCGTGAAGCCGATGGCGTTGACGACCGGGATGCCTGCCTGTCGCAGCACCTCTTTGCAGACCAGCTTGTCGTTGGCAATCGCCGAAGCCAGCACCCCGCAGCCAACATAAGGGATGTCGGCTAGCTCGAACAAGCCTTGCAGCGTGCCATCTTCGCCATGTGAGCCGTGAATCGCCGGGAACGCTACGTCGAGCCGCTTGACCTGACTCTTGGCGAACATGCCGCTCGGTGTCGGGTTGATGATCAGGCCGTGATGCTGTACGCTCGGCGAGAGCAGGGTCGGCAGCACGCCGTCGAGCCTGGTCACATCCTTGTCGAAGTTCTTGATCTCGTTGAGCGGCTCGCCCGTGAACCACTGACCTTCGCGGTCGATGTAGATCGGCACGACCTCGTAGCGTTCGAGGTCGAAGGCGCGCATGATCTGATGCCCAGTCACGACCGAAACGTCGTGTTCAACACTGCGTCCGCCGAAGATTACGCCGACGGTCGTCTTACGTTTTGCGCTCATGGGATGTCCAATTCGTGCTCGATCAGGTCGTGCCAGGTTTCGCGGCGGCGCACAAGATACCACGCGCTGCCGTCTTCGGAAATGGCAACTTCCGGCGGACGCGGACGGGCGTTGTAGTTGCTCGCCATCGCCATGCCGTAAGCGCCTGCCGTCAGCAGGGCGAGACAGTCGCCGCGTGTGATCGGCGGCAGTTCGGCATTGTGACCGAGCGTATCGGTCGTCTCGCAGATTGGCCCGACGATTTGCATCGTCTGTCTTTCAGGGGTATCCGGTTGGTCAACGGGGATGATTTCATGGTGCGCGTCGTAGAGCGCCGGGCGGATCAGATCATTCATGCCCGCATCGACGATCACGAATTTCTGCCCGCCTTGCTCCTTCAGATACAGCACGCGCGTGATTAAGATGCCCGCGTCCGCGATGATCGAGCGCCCCGGCTCCAGAATCAATTCGTAATCGCCCAGCAGCGGCAGGATCACGTCCGCGAATTCCTGAACCGAGGGCAGCGTCTCGTCCGGTCGATAGGCGACCGGCAGGCCGCCGCCGATGTTGATCGTCCGAATCTGCGGGTAGGGCGCGATCAAATCGAGCGCGGCGCGGATCGCTTGGGTGGTAGCGATGCTGTCGTGCAGTTGACTGCCAATGTGGATGTGAATGCCGCTGTAGCGGACGTTCGGCGTCTTGTCCGCTTCTGCTAAAAGCTGGCGAATCGCGTCAGCAGTCAGGCCAAACTTGGCGGCGCTGTGTCCAGTGGCGATTTGCGGCTGCGTGTTGGCAGTCACGTCCGGGTTGAAGCGCAGGGCGACGCGCACGGTTTTGCCGCTCTCGCCCGCAATCGTGTTGAGCTTGTGCGCCTCGTGGACGTTCTCGACGTTGAACCAGCCGATGTCCTGTTCGACGGCGTAGTAGAGTTCAAAGTTGTTCTTGCCGACCCCGGCAAAGACGATTTTTTCGGGCGGGGTGTGCGCCATCAGCGCGCGATAAATCTCGCCGCCGCTGACGGCATCGATGCCCGCGCCCGCTCTGGTGAGCGCGTGCAGCAGCGCCAGATTCGCGTTGGCTTTGGCGCTGTAATGAATCTGCGCTTTGGGGAAGGCCGCTTGAATTCGATGGAAGTTCGCCAGCACGCGCGGCAGGCTGTAGATGTAAACGGGCGTGCCCGTTTGGGCGACGATCTCGCGCACGGGCACGGCGTCGCAATACAGATGCGACTCCTGATAGTGGATTGAACGATTCAGCATCACCAAACGCTGCAAACGCGCTATAAGCGGTCTTTCATGACCTTGCCCATGCGCTGAAGCATGACCGTCATGGCGCGCGTGTTGGTTTCCAGCGCGATCATCAGGTCAATCAGTTGGGCGATGGCGAACAGCGAGAGCGTGCCCACCAATCCGCCGCCGACCGCCGCTGCAATCGGCTGAATCTTCGATTGCATGGTCGGGAAGGTGTTGGCGTCGAGCAGGACGAAGGCGACCCCGCCGATCATCGCGATAAAGGCGATCACTGCTAGGATTTTATAGATGATGCTGATGATACGAAGTGCGAAAAATCGTCGCTTCATGCGGCACTCTCCGACGGGCGCTGACGGGTAAGGCACGGTATGGTATAGTATAGCAAACAATCGAATTTGCGGCACAAGGTAGGCGCAGAACATTGCTCGAAAAAACGAATTCGAAGCTCGCAACCGATTACGAATCCATTCGCCGCCGCGAATATGACCTGATTATGAACCTGCTCGAAGTCGTCCCCCGCATCGACGGCCTCGGCGAGGATCAGGTCGCGCAGATGCGTGACGCACTCTTTCACGCCGAT
>DASZXN010000084.1:0-11133 GCA_035545875.1 Phototrophicaceae bacterium | reverse complement strand
TGACGTGATCGCCGTGCTGCCGGGTGGATCGGTGGTGAGCGTACAGCAGCGGACGACGGATAATCAATGGATCGGCGTGGTCACGCAGGACGGGATCATGGGCTGGGTCAAGGCGAGCGACGTATTCGCGCTGGTCAGCCTGACGATCCTGCCCGCCGTCGGCGCACCGACGCAGATTGTCGCCGTGCCAACCACAGCGGTTCTACCCGCGACGAGTGAGCCGACGATTGAACCGTCGCTCATGCCAGAGCCGACAGCGGTCACGCTGGGCGACGTTCCGGCGATGGAACAGCGTTTGAGGGAGACGCCAATCTTTCAGAACCTCGTCAATGAGCGCCTCCAGGCGATCTTCGAGACGGGGCAGGGCGACGGCAACCGCGCCAACGTGTTCACGACGGTTGGCGACAGCAATACGGTCAACGGCGATTTCATGCAGCCGATTGGCATGGGCGCGGACACTTACTGCACGTGGGGTTCATACAATTATCTGCACGCGACGGTTGATTATTTCTCCGCGCCGCCGACCTCGACCGACTCGAATTCGTTCGTGCATCACAGCATCGCGGCAGGCAGGGGATTCAGCACGGCCTCGGTGCTCGATCCACTGTGGGCGAACGATGCGATCTGCGGGAGCGATAATTCGCCGCTGACGTGCGAGATCGAACAGGTCAGGCCGAGCGTGGCGGTGATCATGCTCGGCAACATCGACGTGAGCGACATGGGGACGGCGGATTACGACGCGAACATGCGTCTGCTGGTGCGCACGCTGATCCAGAATGGCGTGATCCCGGTGCTGACGACGTTCGTAGTTGTCCCTGACCGGGACGTATACGAGCGCTCGCTGGAATTCAATATGACGCTGCTCGACATCGCGCAGCAGGAGCAAATTCCGCTGATCAACCTGTGGGCGGCGGCGCAAACGCTGCCTCAGGATGGCATTGGGCCGGATGGCACGCATTTGAAGGCGGTGGTCGGGAGCTTCTGCTCGTTCGATGGGGCGCAGATGCAGGACGGCGGCACGCTGCGCAATCTGCTGACGCTGCAAGCGCTCGATCAACTGCGGCAGAATGTGCTGACCAAGTAATGGACGGCTAGATGCCATCCAGTCGTTTTTTGCTATACCTTTCTGCCCAGATGAAGGTATAGCCTTGTAAATCGCCGCTTGCTACACGTCGAATGTCTTCTAGGACGGTATCGGCATTCTCTAAACGCACATGAATCCAATCAGCATCTTCGAGCATATATAGAAAATCGTGGATAGTGCCGTTGATACAATTTACAGCGAACTTTTTAAGAAATTCAATCTGAGCGGGCGACAGAGTGTCCAAATATTCTTTGTACCCATAGGCTGCTGGTGCTTTCTGGTCGAGAAATGCTTCGGCGTAATGGATTTCCTTATCACGTACCATGTGCATAAGATGCTCACCAAAGCGCTCAAACAGCTTCTCTCTCGAATCCCAGCCGTACATCCTTTTTTCTTCTTGCTGACGCACATAGACATCGATCTCATCCCGGTTGTTCAGGTAGTAGGCGATCAGAACGTAAACATCCGCTAATTTGATAGTCGAGAAGTCGCCTGCGGTTCGCTCTGGTGCGTAGCCGAGCTGATAACGAGTAATAATCTCTTCGAGACTGACTTTGGTATCCCGAACTCGCAGTGTACCATCGTCGTCCATGTGCATCGGGATCGGGAAATTTTCGGGTTGTAGTGCCATGAATTCACGCCTCGTCGCAGATCATTATTCACATTATATGGTAGGCACGGGCGAATTCGTGTCAAACGAGCAGAGGTTTTAGAGGGCGCAGCACGCTGCGCCCCTACAGCTATGTGATTTAGTGGCTGGTCTGCGTCAGATGCTCGCGGACGAGCGGTTCAATTTCTTCCCACTCGATGCTGGTCTGACGACCGTTGTCGAACTCGGTCATCGTCCCTTGATAGACGGCCTGCAAGCCTGGATCGTCTTTCGGCAGTTCGATGCCGAGATGCTGCTTGATCAGGAAGATCAATCCGGCGATGCCGCTGTCTTTGGTCAGCGAGACTTCGAGCGGGCGACCGAGCAAATCCGGCACGTTGAAGGGCGCATACATCCACCAAAATTTATTGAGGCCGTCAGCATGAACGCCCGCGCGGGTGCGGTGCGCGTCACGTCCATAGAGCGGATATTTCGCCGGGACGCCTTGCCCCATCGACTCATACAGGTCGGCGAGCTTGTTGAGCGCCTTGAAATCGGGCTGGTTGCCCGCGAAATAGCCCATGCCGATCAGGTGGAGCAGCACGCCTTCGAGCGGGGCGTTGCCGCTGCGCTCGCCTTTGCCGAGTGATGTGCCGTTGATGACGGCGCAGCCCTCGCGGACGGCGGCGAGGCAGTTGGCGATGACCAACCACGTGTCGTTATGCGGGTGAAATTCCAAATCCTCCGGTTGCAAACCCATCGCGCGCAGTTCGCGGAAGATGCGCGGGATGCTGCGCGGCAGAGCAACCTCGTCGTAGGGCAGGCCGAGACCCATCGTATCGCAGACACGGAACTTGGGGCGCAGCGCATCCCCGTAGGGCGCGCAAATCTCCTGCACGGCCTGAATGAACGGTTTCATGAAGTCCATCGGGGCGCGGGTCGCGTCTTCGAGGTGCAGACGTGGGCGAATGCCCGCCGCGACGGTCACACGCACGGCGTCGAGATAGGTCTGTGCCGCCTGATTGCGTCCGCCGGGCTTGAACTTGTGGAAAGTGTGATAGTCGGAAGCGGAGGCGAGCATCCCGGTTTCGCGGACGCCGAGGCTGCCGATCAGGGCGACATCTTTGGCGGAGGCGCGAATCCAGGTGGTCGGCTCAATCGGCGCGCCACCGTGATAGCGTTCGAGCGCGCCTTCGAGGGCGGCGCGGTCAGAGGGACGGTAAACGAAGAACTCGGCCTGACGGATCGCGCCGGAGGTGCCGGTGAAGTCGCAGAGGATGTCGTAAATGGCGAGGCTCTGCTCGACGGTCAGCGGCAGGCCGCCCTGCTGACCGTCGCGGTGGGTGGTCTCGGTCGTCCATGCAGCGGCGGGCAGGGAAGCAGGGCGATCCGTCCACTGATAGCGCGGGAAGTCATCGCGCGGGAAGGTATCGAGAAAATAGTCAGGATTCTGCGGTTCAGGGATCATGTGGTTTACTCTCCTTTGACCCTTGAATCATAGATAGATGGATATATACTGTCAATCTTGATTGATAAATCAATATATTCAGCGATAAGCGGCTCCCTAAAGCAAAAGAGCGATTGTGGTGGCGATGAAGCGTGTACTATGTAAAAACCCATTTGCTCGCTGACTCTACATTTTTACGCAGCGGGAGATCGCCGCGCTATTAAAAACCGCATCACTGAAAACATGGGAAAAAGAAGCTGCCTTACACCGACACTTTGTCGAAGAGGGGGCGTTCCTATGTTCTGGTTTGCAGCTTGGCATCTGTTTTCTTGTCTGATCGATCTGTTCTTCATTCTCCATGATCGGGACGCGAAGTTCACTTCGGCCTTTAATCAGGTCTTTGCCGTATCCAACTCTCGACGAATGCGGAACGGTTTCGAGCGTGCGCGCGATAGACCTTCCCAGTGGTTACATACTGCGTTATATTCATGGGTCAATCGGTAGGATGATTCTTCGGCTCGGCTATGCCTATACTGCACGGCACGTTCGATCCTGGTTCACGGCGCTTCCTGCTCTGGGGCGAAAGCGACACGCTCCGCGTTAAGAAACAGGGGCGTCAGCCGAAAACGCCGCTGCACCCGTTCGCCTTGTCTGGCGAAAAGCTGACGCAATGGGCAGCCAGTTTGCTGCCGCATCTCTTATCGGAGCCGCTGAGTCGGTCAGTGTGGCTGCCGAGCAGCGAGCAGCAGCCACAAGCCTCACCGGAGCTACAAGCGACGGGTGTTTTCGTAGCCGGTGATACAGCATCACCGTATCTGCGTTCGTGGCAGGTCGAAGCGCTCGCGCTGCCAATTCCTAACACGCTGAGTTTGCTGCTGGCGCTGCCCCACCGCAGCGACATTGGGCGCGACCTGCGTTTCTGGCGGGCGGCAGCGCTCGAAGCGCTGGCGTTGGTCGGCGGACAGCAGGTCATGCCTGCGCTTGACCGTGATGGATTTCATTTGCGCGCCTTCTGGCAAGTGGTGCCAGTGCATCCTGAACGTCTGACCGACCTAGCAGCGCAGATGCCAGCGGTCTGCCGCGCCCTGACCGAGACGCCAGAGAGTGCTGTTTCGCCTTACCAGCTCTTGGATAGCTTTGTTCAGGCGGCGGTGGACTCGACTGTCCGTGAAGCGGCTCAGAGCGTCAGTTTCCCTCGTGGACGCAGCGCCGGAGCAGCATGGTGGACGGCGCTCACCGGAATTGATCCGCAGCTTAAGCTTCCCTCCGCCGATGCTGAGGCGCTATTCAAAGCCTGGCAAAGCTGGGCAGGACAGAATGATGCAGCAGGCAACACTACCTTTCGAATCGCCTTCCGGCTGGACGCGCCGGAAGATACGTCAGATGACGAAATCTGGACGCTCAATTACCTCTTGCAAGCGACTGATGATCCCAGCCTGATCGTCCACGCCGGGCAGATTTGGCGTGGACAGGGCGATCCTTATCTCGTCCAGCGATTCGATCAGCCTCAGGAGCGGCTGCTGCGCGGACTGGCTTTCGCCGGGCGGCTGTTTGCGCCGATTCTGGGCAGTTTGCGCGCCGCTGCGCCACAGAATGTCACGTTCGACAGCGCTCAAGCTTACTCATTTCTCAAAGAAGCTGCGCCTCTGCTGCAAGCGAGCGGTTTTCGGGTGCTGCTGCCGCACTGGTGGGGCGGCCAAAGTGCTCGGTTGAGCGCTCGCGCCAAAATCAGCAGCAAGCCGACGGGCAAAGCGCGGCTCACCCTCGATACGCTGCTGAACTACGAGATGGAGTTGATGCTCGGCGGGCAGGTGATTGACCGAGCGGAATTCTTTCGACTGGCGGCACTCAAGCAGCCGTTGGTGCGCCTGCGCGGTCAGTGGGTGCTGCTCGACTCAGCGCAGATCGAAGCCGGGCTGAAGTTCTTTGAGCAGGGCAGCCGCTCCCTCAATCTGGAGGAAGCGCTACGCTTAGGCTTGGATGGTGACGAGGCAGCAGGACTGCCTATTGACAACGTGCATACCAACGGCTGGCTGAAAACGCTGCTGGACAGCTTGCAGCAGCTAGAGCGAATCGCGCTGCTGGCTGCGCCGGACGGATTGCGTGCCCAACTACGCCCCTACCAGCAGCGCGGCTATTCCTGGATGGCGTTTCTGCGGCGCTATGGGTTGGGGGCATGTCTTGCCGACGACATGGGGTTGGGGAAAACTCTGGAGACGATTGCGCTACTGCTGAACACACGAGCCGAAGCGCAGCACCCCACATTGGTCGTCTGTCCCACCTCGGTGGTCGGCAACTGGCGGCACGAACTGAATCGCTTTGCGCCGGAACTGAGCGTGTTAACCCATCAAGGAGTAGAGCGCGCTGCTGGCGCAGCATTCGAGGCGATACTCGCGGGAATTGACGTGGTGCTGACCAGCTATCCGCTGCTGGCGCGCGACCGGGAAACGCTGGAAGCGGTTGCGTGGTCAACGGTGATCCTGGACGAAGCGCAGAACATCAAGAACAGCGCCACCAAGCAGGCGCAGGCCGCACGAGCGCTGCGCGCCGATCAACGCATCGCCCTGACCGGTACGCCGGTCGAGAACCGCTTGAGCGAACTCTGGTCGATTTTCCAGTTCCTCAACCCGGATTATCTGGGCAGCGAAAAGAGCTTCCGCCGTCGTTTTGCCATCCCCATTGAAAAACTGGATGACGCTGATGCCGCCAAGCACCTGAAGCGCCTGACCGCGCCCTTCATCCTGCGCCGCCTCAAGACCGATCCCGCCGTCATCAGCGACCTGCCCGACAAGCTAGAGATGAAGGTCTATACAACGCTCACGACGGAACAGGGCACGCTCTACGAAGCAGTGGTCAAGGAGGTGATCGAGCGCATCGAAGGCGCGGAAGCTGAAGGCGACGAGATGTCTCGGCGGGGGCTGGTGCTGTCACTGCTGATGCAGTTAAAGCAAATCTGCAACCACCCGGCGCAGTATTTGAAGGACGGCAGTCCATTGGAAGGACGCTCCGGCAAACTGGCGCGGCTGACCGAGATGCTGGAGGAGGTTTATTCGGTTGGCGACCGGGCACTGGTGTTCACGCAGTTCGCCGAAATGGGGGAGATGCTGCGCGCGCATCTGCGCGACATCTTTTACGACGAACCGCTGTGGCTGCACGGCGGCACGAAGGTCAAGGAGCGCGAGGACATGATTCGCCGCTTCCAGGCGGAACATGGGCCGACGGTCTTTATCCTTTCACTCAAGGCGGGCGGCGTCGGGCTGAACCTGACGCGAGCGAATCACGTCTTCCACTACGACCGCTGGTGGAATCCCGCCGTCGAGAATCAGGCGACCGACCGCGCTTTTCGCATCGGGCAGACGCGCAACGTGCAGGTGCATAAATTCGTCTGTGCCGGGACGTTGGAGGAGAAGATCGACGCCATGATCGAGAGTAAGAAGGCGCTGGCAGAGCGCATCGTCGGCGCTGACGAAAGCTGGCTGACCGAACTGAACACTGCCGATCTACGTGATCTGGTGCGGCTCCGCGAAGTAGGAGATTAGCGATGGCGAAGAAGAAGAGCAAACCCGCTCGTCACTACAATTATGATGATTACGACTTCTTTCCGCCTTCGCGCCCGATCAAGGTGGAAGGGGGCATTCAGAGCCGCAGCCAGCGCGGGGCGTTCGCGGCGAATTGGTGGGCGAAACGCTGGCTGGCGGTGCTGGAAGGCTACGGCATCGGCAGTCGCTTGCAGCGCGGGCGTAGTTACGCGCGCAGCGGGCAGGTCTTGAACATCGACGTGCAGCCGGGTGAAATTCAGGCACGGGTGCAAGGATCGCGGCCAAATCCCTACAAGATCGAAATCCAAGTCAAGCCGCTGTCCGATGCCGAGTGGGAAAAGGTACTGGATGCGATCAGTGGGCAGGCGATCTTTGCCGCACAGTTGCTCGACGGCACGATGCCGCAGGAGATCGAAAGCGCTTTCGATGCGGCACGGATACCGCTGTTTCCACGCGATCCGAACGACATAAGCAGCGGCTGTTCCTGTCCAGATTACGCTAATCCCTGCAAACACATCGCCGCCGTCTATTATCTACTTGGCGAGCAATTCGACTTCGATCCATTTTTGATGTTTGCGCTGCGCGGGCGCACGCGGGAGCAGATCATTGAAGCGCTGCGCCAGCGGCGTGCGGCAGCCGCAGGCAAGGGCATCAGCGAAGCAACACCTGCTGAAGTGTTCCCGGCTGCGCTGGCGCTGACTGATCAGATGGAGGATTTCTGGGGCAATGAAGCGCTCCACTGGACTCCGCCGAGGATTGCATCGCCGGAGTTGAACGCTCCCGTGCTGCGTCGTTTGGGATCGCCGCCGGGGGAGTTGAAGAAGCCGCTGGAGGCGCTCTATCAGACCGTGACGCTGCATATCCAGGCGCAGATCAGCGGCAGTGACGAAACTGTGTCAAAGTCTATTTGAGAGGCGTAGAGCGATGCCGTGTCATAGCCTATAGTCCTCGCCAATCCAGTCGATGTGCCACGAACCACAAAAATCCGACGGTAAAGGCAGATAGTACGATTACATCGAGCGTGAGCGGAATGCGATCTGGCTGTCCTAACAGCACCTGCCGAAGCCCCGAAGCAGCATAGGTCGCAGGCGAAAGCAAGCTCAAGGTCTGGACAAAAGCGGGCAGTCGCTCCAGGGGAACGATGACCGGCCCGAAGCCAAACAGCACGAAACTCACCAGCGTACTCAGGTTGTTCACTTCATCTGGGTTCTGCCCCAAGAGTCCAATCAGCGCGCCCAGTCCCGAAAGCGCGAGGCAGATCAGCGGCAGCACCAGGATCACCAGCGGATGAATCGTCAGCGGAACGTGTAACATCAACGTTGCCAGGAGCAGCGTCACCAGAGTCGAAGGCAGCGCCAGCACGACAAAGGCGATCAACGTCGCCAGAATGAAGGCGATGCGCGCAATGGGCAGCGTGGCAAAATAATCGAGTGTTCCCAGCGCCCGCATGAAGGCGAAGTGTTCACTCACGCGGCTCAACCCGATGAGCAAGAGGGACAGGATCAGACTCCCCGTCAGCAGATAGCTCAATCCGACCCTATCGTCACTGCTGGCGAACACCCCAAAGGTGGCAATCAGGTAAACCGGAATAAAAGAACTGACAATCAGGCCGCTGCGCCAGGCCCAGCGCCAATTCGTCATCTGGATCAGAGTCAAGTCGATGAGTTGAGTCAAGAAGGGCTGCATCATCCCCGCCTTCCCTGCAATGGCTTGATCAAGAATCACGTCCTGATAGCGAGTGCTGCTAATGCACCATCGAGAGATACAAATCTTCGAGGGTCGCCGTGCTTAATCGGAAATCCTCAATCGACAGCGTTTGGTTCAGAATTGCCAGATAGAGCGGCGCTTGCTCACGCTCGATCAGCAGCAGCCAGCGTCCGGGGGCTAAGACTGTCACCGCCGCATCTGTGGGTAACTCTGGTGGACACTCGGACGCGAAAATGATCTCCAGCCGCAGGTGGCGATTGAGTTCCCCTTTGAGGACGCCGGGCCGCCCGACAGCCGCCAACCGTCCACACTGCATGATGCCGACGCGCTGGACAACTTTCTCTGCTTCCAGGACGTTGTGGGTCACGATCACCAGCGTCGTTCCGCGTTCGGCATTCACAGCGCGCAGCAACTCCCAGACCCGCGAGCGATTTTGCGGATCAAGGTCATTGGTCGGCTCATCGAGGATGACAACGGGCGGACTGGCGACCAGCGTCGAGGCCAACGAGACCAGGCGTTTCTGCCCACCGCTCAAGCGCAGGATGGGTCTATCGCGCAGACTGCCGAGTTCCAGCAGGTTCAACAGGCGATCTCGTTCGCGGCGCGCGTCCGGGCGTGACAGACCGCGCAGATGGGCGGTGAAGTAAAAGGCTTCGCCGACGGTCAGATTGTTGAGCGCCATGCCAGTTTGCGGCATATAGCCGATGTGTTGAACGCTGTTGTTGACATTCAGCGGCTGTCCGAAGAGGCGAATGCTGCCGCGCGTCGGCGTGAGCAGGTTCGCCATCTGTTTGACGAGGGTACTTTTCCCCGCGCCGTTATCCCCCAGCAGACCGAAGACCTCGCCGACCGCAATCGTGAGCGATAGGTCATCGCTTGCCCAAGTCGTCTGCCTGGGATAGCGGTACATCAGGTGGTCGATTTCGTAAGCCAGCTTCATAGATAGGTCGATCAGTCGAATAAGACCGAAGCTTATACAAAAACAGCACGACAGCGCTCGGTACAGAACACTTTGTTAGTGCAGATAGGCATGGGCAAGCGAATCGAGGTCGAAACGTTCCGCACTGCTCAACTCGTAGTAGACCCACGCCGAATGATAGTAGGTGTACTCGACCGGATTCGCCGCATACGCCGCATTAAAACGCGCAATCAGCGGGTCGCGCAGCGCAACCAGTTCGGCGACTTCGGGCGCAAGCCCCGGCATGACCTTCAGGACATCTGCCGGATCGCCGTGCGTTTCATCGCTCAGAACGGCGGCAAAGGTGGCGTCATCGATCAGCCCCAGACGACGCAGCGGGTAGTGAAGATGGCCGTAAATACTCAGGGCATGGCCGTCGATTTTCGGCGCTAGACCTTCGAAATGATGGCGGAGATAGCCGCAGAAGCGCTCGACTTCCGTAGGTGTAAATTGATCCCGTGTTAAGGCTGAGGCGAAGCGGTTGGCGATTTGTTCCTCGTTCCAGAGATTGCCCCCATCCATGCGCCCGCAGTGATCGCGCAGATGATGCCCCAGTTCATGCGCGATGGTATAGCGCAGTTGCAGCCGCCAGTAATCCAGAAATAGGTCAGCTTCGTCGTCGCGAAAGCCCCAGAACGCCATGATTCCCAGCGCTCGCAGCCGCCACAACGGATTAGCAGGATCGATCAGGTTGAGATAGATACGCTGCTGGCGTTGATCGTAGTAAGGATAGAGCTGCGTCGCCCGTGCCAGTTCCAGCGACGGATTCGTCTCAATACCGTGCCGGGCGAGTTCCGCTTGATAAGTGGAGAGCAGTTCTCGCGCCTGTTCGAACTGATCGGCAACCTGGGATGCTTGCAGCATGGCTCGTCACCGGGACAGAAGCTTCGAGAGCGATTCTAAAGCGCTCTCGAATTTCGCGTATTGTTTGATCTGAAGCGCCTCGCGCGCCTCGACGTAAGCCAGTGCCTCCGGCGTGATCCCGCTCGCCTTGATGTCAGTCATCCAGCCTGCCATCAATTCTTTTGCCCAGGTCAGTCCTTCACGGATCACCCAGGCTTCGAGGCGCTCATCCGGGTATTTGCGCCGTTGACCTTCGCACAGGAAAAAGGTCGGCGTCTGGTTGTTGAGGTCAACGAGATAGTCGAAGACGTCTTCCTCCATCAAGTGCCAGCGCGAGAAATCCGCGATGAAGGTTGACCAGGGGATCATCGATGGAAGGCTGTTATAGCGGTAGCACACGGCAGCCAGCGGGATATTGGCAAAGCCGGTTTTGTGGCTGATGACGTTGATGAACTGCGCCTCGGTTTTGTCCGTAAGCTGCCCATCGTGGATCGTCGCGTCGATGGCCTCAAAATAGCATGGGCGAAAAAAGTCCCAGAAGGGATGCTGGCTGTCGAAGTATTTCTGATAGATCGCTTGAAACAGCAGGTGGAAAACGCCGGTTGCGCCCACCAGCGGATACTCCTGGGCGGCGTGTCCATCCATGATGTTGTCTACGAGGCGAATGTGAGCGTAGGCGGCAATCGAAGCGTAGGTCAGGTCGCCTTGAAATTCAGCGTCTACTGAATCCGTAATGTCGTTTTCGACCCACCAGGGAATCAGGAAAAATGGGAATGCGCGCGGATGAGTCCACAGTTCCGGCGGGTGCTGCGCGGTCATCCAATGCCAGATAGCCTCGCCGGTGAAAGGCAGCGTCTCGCTCAGGTCGGTGTGCAGCCGCTCGAAGGCGCTTCGGATCAACGCTATATGTTCAGGAGCGTACATCGCTCACCTCGCGGTTGGAGAACTTATGCTACAGTCTCACCG
>DASZXN010000083.1:0-10422 GCA_035545875.1 Phototrophicaceae bacterium | reverse complement strand
AAGCCCACGTAGAGAGTATTTAAAGCGCGGGAAGAGAAAACAGGGCGTTGCATGGGCAACGCCCCTACGATAACAATTTCCGCGTGTTTGAAATTATCAGCGCCGCGTGATACTGGCGTCGCGCTCACGAGGCAGGTTGTACCAGACCTGATCGAGATAGGCGCGTTCCTCGTCGTCCAGTGCCAGATCGACACCTTTCAGACTGTCCTCCAACTGCTCCGGGCGGCTCGCGCCGAGAATCGCGCTGGTGACGGCGGGCTGCTCCAGCACCCAGGCGAGCGCGACGTGCGTCAGGCTCTTATCACGCGGCGCGAAGAACTGCTTGATCGCATCCACTTCCTCGAACACGGCGTCTTTCCAGTAGCGCTTCTGATAGAGTTCGCCACTGCGCGCCAGCGCGAAGCGCGTCCCCTGCTGCACGGCCTGCCCTTTCTGGTAGCGCCCGGTCAACATGCCGCCAGCCAGCGGGTTATAGGCGATCACGCCGACGCCCTGCGACTGGCAGAGCGGCAGGATTTCATCCTCGATCATGCGAAAGAGGATGTTGTAGCGCGGCTGATCACACTCGAAGCGCGCGAGACTGAGCTTGTCGCTCGTCCAGAGCGCCTCGGCGATCTGCCAGCCGAGGAAATTCGAGCAGCCGATGTAGCGCACCTTGCCCGATTTGACCAAATCGTCCAGCGCGCGCAGCGATTCCTCAATCGGCGTCGTCTCGTCCGGCCCGTGAAACTGATACAGGTCGATGTAGTCGGTTTGCAGGCGCTTGAGGCTGGCCTCGCACGCGCTGATGATGTGGCGGCGGCTGAGTCCCTCGTCGTTGGGCTGCGCTCCCATCGCGCCGCGACACTTGGTCGCCAGCACGATGCGGTCGCGCGCGCCGCGCTCTTTAATCCAGTTGCCGACAATCGTCTCGGTCGCGCCGACCTTCTCCAGCCCGCCGCCGAGCGGATACACGTCCGCCGTATCGAAGAAATTGACGCCGCCCTGATCGGCAATGTCCATGATGGCGAAGGCGGTCGTCTGATCCGCCTGATTGCCGAAGGTCATAGTGCCTAAACAAATCTCGCTGACCTTCAGCCCGGTACGTCCCATGCGCTTGATCTTCATACAGTCTCCCTAACGGATTCCGGTTCGTGCTGCGGATGCAGCTTGGCAAGCTTGTAATCCACCCGCGCCAGCGTATCCGTCAGCGCGTCGATCTGGCGCAGGATTTCCGCGCGATGCGCGTTCAAAATCTCGAAGCGTTCCTCGTCGCTTTCCGCGCCGTAAGCGTAGAGTTCGGCGTAGCGGCGCACCTGATCGAGCGGCATTTTCGTGCGAATCAGGCAGCAGAGAAACCTGATGCGTCCGATGTCGCCGTCCGAGTAGTGGCGATAGCCGTTGTCGTCGCGCTCGATGTGCGGAATCAAATCGATGCGCTCGTAGTAGCGCAGCGTATGAACGGTCAGCCCGGTCAGTTCAGCGACCTGCTGAATACTGTAGGTGTTGGTGAGGGTTATCATGGCTTTACTGTACGCTTTCGAGTCGACTCGAAGTCAATACCCCAATTTTAGCGCCACCGACCACTTTAACCGAATTTAAAGCACACATATATTTTTATGTTATATAATTCATTCTGTGCAATTGAGTCCTTCGAGGCAAATTCAGCGGCTTGAATTGGCGCTGCGGCTATCCAGCGCGAAAGGACGACAGCAATGGCAAGTTTCAAAGTGATGACCTGGAACATTGAGAGCTTTTTTCAGCCTACGGCTGGCGCAAGTCCAGCAGAGGCCGACACGTATCAGCGGAAACTTGAATTGTTAGCCAGCGTGATCAACCAGGAAGCCCCGGACATCGTTGCGCTGCAAGAAGTCGGTGGCGATGGAGCGCTGCAAGACCTTCAGCAGCAGTTGGGCGGAGCCTATCCGCACCGAATCATCTCGACGCATCCTGATGCACGCGGCATCCGCGTCGCTTTCCTCTCCAAGCAAGCAATCGATATGCAGGAAGAGTTCTTCAATCTGGCACAGGGGCCAGCACTCGACATCCACGACATCACCGATACGGGCGCGTCAACGCCGATCACGCATATGAGCCGGGGCGCTGTCCATGTGCACGTCGATGTCAACGGCATCGCGCTTGACCTGATCACGGCGCACCTGAAGTCGAAGCTCCTCAGCTTCCCGCGCCCGAACAACAAGACCAGCTTTGCTCCCCGTGATGAGGATGAGCGTGCTCAGGTCGCAGGCATCGCCCTGCTCAAACGGGAGGCAGAAGCCGTCACCCTGCGCCTTCAGATCAACAAGCTCCTGGGAACTAATCCCCCGCCCAACCTGATCATGCTCGGCGACCTCAACGACGTACCAGACGCACAAACGACCCTGATCTTCAGTGGCCCGCCCGGAAGCGAAATCGGCACACGCGGATTTAACACACCCGATAAAGGCGATCCGCAGCGGATGTTCAATGTGACCCTCGTGCTTCCGCCTGATCAGCGTTATTCGCGTATTGACGCGGGACGCAAGGAAATGATCGATCACATCCTGGTATCCGCAGGATTGCTTCCCGTAGATAATGGACAGCGCCGCCTACCTCTCGTGAAGAGTCTCGTCAACTTCCAGGGGCAACTCGGCTCGGTAACCAACGATCCGAACGAGCGTGTCGGAAAAGTGGCTCCCGATCACGCGCCGGTCACCGCCAGCTTCACGATCTAGTTTTCGAGGACGCCAACGGCAGCCCCTTACGGGCTTGGCGTTGGCGGGTTTCCTTCGCTCATCGTTACCAGCGCTTCGGCGGCACGATCCGGCCCGCCGAGCGAAGCGAGTTCCGCCGCGAGATCGCGGGCGCGCTGTCTGACCGCCTCATCGTGGGCGAGCGCTTGCGCGCCCTCCAACAGCATCCCATGTTTGACATCGTGCGCGGTCAGATTCAGGCCGACCAATGCCTGCGCGACCCGCCGCGCCTGTCCGCGCTGATCGGCGGCGTGCGGCACAACGATCTGCGGCAGGCCGTAGATCAGCGCGTAGTGAGTCGTGCCCATCCCGCCGTGATGGATCATCATCTGCGTGCGCGGCAGCACGTGCGCGAACGGTACAAAGTTGAGCAGGCGGCTGCGCTTTGGCAGCGCAGCGATCAGCCTGGCTTTTTCTTCGGGCGCAATCGGGTTCCAGCCGACGACGATTATCGGCACGAAACCGACGCGCGCCGCTGCCTGCGCCGCCCAGCTAAAGAAGCCGAGATCGCCGGTGAAGGTCGTGCCGAGCGTGACCAGTGCCAGCGGTGTATCGGCGGGAATGTCGGTCAGCCATTTCGGAGGATCGTCGCTCGGCGGAGTCGGTCTGCCACCGACGAACAGCGTTTGCGGCAGCAGGTTATCTTCGTCCGCCGCGTACCAGGTCTTGCTGAAGTAGCTCACGTGCAAATGAGGGCTGAGGATCGAAGGCGTTGGGCCTTTGGCGATGTTCACGCCCTGCAAGCCGAAATGCTCCTTCAGCCGCTCGATCCGCTCCTGACTATCCGAACCGAGCGTCTTTTGCACCGGAAAGAGAAAATCCTCGTTGAGTTCTTTCTGGGCAGGCCAGCCGCAGACCGCCAGCGGCACATCCAGCGCTTCCGCCGCCAGTGCCGCCGCTGTCAGGAAGGGATCGGTCACGATCACGTCGGGTTTACCGATCTCACCCGCTAGCTCGATCAGCGCGACGACCGCTTCACCAACCAAGTCCTCCGTCAGCCAGGTATCGAGCGCCCGCCGATAGCGCAGCATCACCGCTTCCTGCGGCGGGATCGTCGTCAGATCAGGCGCGGGCGGTGGCGGCCACAACCAGCCTGATTTGCGGATCGGCGCGAACGGCACACCTGCCGAGGCCAGCGCCCCGCCAATCGAGTTCTCGCTGACCCACGTCACGTCGTGCCCACGCTTTTGTAATGCCTGCGCGGTCGCTAAATAACCGCCCCAGTCGAGATGACTGAAAAGCGGCGCGGAGACAAACCAGAATTTCGCCATGCGGATGCTTTCAGTTCATTTCAATACAGCGTCGCTACGTCGCCCTCGTCCACTTCACGCTGGAGTTCGTCGGCGTTCGCGACAATATGGGTCTGTCCGATGATAACTTCAGCCAGTGACGCCAGTTCCTGCTGAGCTTTGCCTGCTTCCCACAGCCCGGAGCGCAGGACGCATTTGGCGCAGTGGAAATAGACCTCCTCGACCGTCACAGCAATCAGAATTTGCGGCGTTTTGCCATTGACGGCGCAGCGCTCGCGCAGCGCGCTATCGCGCACCAACTGCGCCCGCCCATTGACACGGAGCGTTTCGCGCTTGCCCGGTATCAGAAAAATCATGCCAATCTGCGGGTTTTCAAGGATGTTGACGAGTGTATCCAACCGTTTATTCCCCGGTCGATCCGGGATCAGCAGGGTGTGATCGTCCAAGACCTGCACGAAACCAGGCGGATCGCCTTTGGGCGACACGTCGGCGTTGCCCTGCGCATCGCTCGTTCCAATCAGCAGAAACGGCGAGTGAGCGATAAACTCGCGGCTGAACTCATCGAGTTCAGGCTGCACCTTGTCGATCACGACCTGGCTCGGATGGCCGATAATCGCGCGCAGTTCGTCAATCGTATGGATCACGTCATGAAACATGACGGCTTCGGTCATGGCTGATTCTCCTGCTGGTTTGACTCAGGTTTACCGCAATTGTAAGGAGAAAACCGGAACAAAGGTAGGAACGGTTACGTCCGGCTGGGACTGCGCGCCAGCCATGCCGGTTGATATTTGGCCTGCGCCATGTGGAGCAGCGCGTAGAGCTTCTGCGCTTCCTCCCACGCCGCCGCCGCCTCACCCGTGTGTTCGAGGACGCTCTGCTGCTGACTGCGCACGCTCAACGCCTCGGCCAACAGCCGTTTGTGATCGAGCTTGCGCGCCAGATTGATCGCCTCGGTGAGCGCTTCATCGGCTTGATCGGCGTGCTGCTGCGCGATCAGCAGGCGGGCGCGTGCCGTCAGCGCCATGATCAGCACCTCACCAGGCACGGCGGCGCGGGCTGCCTGTTCATACGCCGCGTCGATCAGGGCTTGCGCTTCCTCAAGCTGATTCAGGGTGATCAGGGTGTTGGCGAGGTTGACCTTGATCCGATCCGTCCATTCCGGCAGATCACTTGCCAGCGCCAGCGCGCTGCGATGTTTTTCCAGCGCCGCCGGATAATCGGCCAGCGCGTCGTAGACGAGGCCGAGGTTGTCTAGCTGAATGACCGTTTGCAGTGTCAGATGATGCGCCTGGCTGATAGCCAGCGCCCGTTCAAGCGTCGCCAGCGCCCGGCGCGGTCTGCCGACCATCAGCAGGAACCAGCCATAATTGCCGTTACGCGTCGATTCGGCTGTCCGGTCGCCTAAATGCTCGGCAATACTGATCGCTTCGGTGAAAAAGGCGTCCGCCGACTCCGCGTCGCCCTGTTCAGCGTAGGCATTGGCGGCATTCGACAGCACCAGCCCGCGCGTTTCCTGATCCGAGCCGTTGAGCGAGTTCAAGACCATCAACGACTGTTCGTAATCGCGCATGGCACGCTGGCGGTAGCCGAGCATCTTGCGCGCGCTGCCGATGTCACAGTAGAGCCGCGCGATTTGGGCATAGGCGTGATGCTCGTCGTAGACCGTCAGCGCCGCCGCCCACGCGTTGATCGCCGATTGATAGTCACCGCGCTTCTGATAGACGAGGCCGAGGTCACGCCGCGCCTGCGCCCCTTCGAGCGTTCGCCCGGCGCTTTCCGCCTGCTGAATCGCCCGACCATACGTCTGTATCGCGCCTTCCGTATCGCCGCTGTCCACCTGCGCTGCCGCCAAGCTGCGCAGTACGTCGGACTGCGCGTCGCCATCCGCCGAGCGCTGCAAGTACGGGATAGCTTCCTCGCTGCGACCGACGCCGCGCAGCGCTACGCCGAGCGCGCCTTCCGCCTGCCGAATCCGCGCCGGGTCGCCGAGCTTTTCGGCGGTCTTTTGCGCAATCTGGGCGTAGGCCAGCGCTTCTTCCGAGCGGCGCAGGCTCGACGCGGCCTTGCTCATGTGCGTGACGGCGATCACGTACTCCGCCGAAACCGTCTCCGGCGCGAACAGCCGCAGGACGACGTTGTAATAAGCGTGCGCGTCCTGCGCGCGGCCTTCGTCGAGCGCGCGGTCGCCTAAAATCAGCGCCCAGTAGCGCTCGTAAAGGCGATATTTGCTCTGTTCCGCCAGCCGCAGCGCACGATCCAGCAAATGCTGGCCTTCGCTCTCCTGCCCATTCTGAATCAGAGCGAGGCCGTGCAGCCCGGTGAAATAGCAAATCAATTCGGTATCTTCGGCGCTGGTCAGCTTGACCAGCGCATCGTGGAGCAGATGCGCCGCGTAGCTCGCGTTGCCTTCGTGCAGATAGGTATCGCCGAGGTGACCGAGCGCTCGCCCTTCCGCGCCTGCATGGGCATCCTGCCTGGCCTGCGCCTGCGCCAATTCATAGGCCGCACGCGCGCCTGCCCAATCGCCACGCTCCTGTTTGACCTTGCCGACCATGCTGTTGAGATACGAGCGTTGCGCGTCGGTCTGCGCGGCTTTGAGCGCACTTTGCAGCAGGTCGTCAGCTTCGCTGAAGCGCCGCAACCGCATGAGGACTTCGCTTTTGTGGACGGCGATGGTGACATCTGCCCGCAAATCGAGCGCCGCCTGCGCCATTGTCTGCGCGTGATCGAAATCGTGCAGCGCCTGATCGTATTGCTCGGCCAATTTCGCCTGACGCCCAACTTCGACGGCGGCTTGCAGCCCTTGATCCTGGGGTCGTGCAGCCGGGCGGACAAAGCGCGTCAGCGTATCTTTAAAATCCATCCAAGTTCCTGTCATTCGCTTCCCCCTTATTTGTAGCGCCGTTTGTGGCAAAAAACAATTGAAGGGCAGCGATGACCCAGGGCAAACGCATCAAAATCAGATGGAAAGTCACAAAGGGTCACAAGGAATCGTAGGGACGGCATTGATGCCGTCCGCTCTGCCGGACGCGATCAATCGCGTCCCGACAAAATCCGTATCGCCTTTCATGACCTGAACATAAATTTGATGCGTTCGCCCTGAGCGATGGCCGCAACAGCAACGAGTATTGTAGGTGCATGGCAATAAATGTATTGAAAAGCCCTCACACTCAATCCCTCTCCCTCAGAGAGAGGGACTTCAAGAGGCGCGCAATGCCCCTTCTCCCTTAGTGAGAAGGGGCGAAGGGATGAGGGCAACATGACCAAGTTCGATACTATCCTTCTACGCACAACCCTACGACTTCAATACGTCGCTCGCGTGGAAATGAGTTTCCGCTGTGAAGAACGCTCCGATCAGCCAGCGCCCATGCTATAATTTTCACAAACACAAGCATCACTGAGCAAAGGAGGGAACGTGGCAAGAGCAAAGATCGTGCTGTGCGTATTGATCGCGCTGGCCTCGTTCGGGTTGGCGCAGGCGCAGCCATCCGACCTGCTGATCTACAACGTCTGGGTGCGCCCGACCGCGCCCACGCCCAAAGCGGACGCGACGCCGGAAGCGCCGATCCCCGGCACAGTCACGGGCGGCTATCTGACCATCCAGAACACGGGCAGCGGCGACTATCACCTCGTCGGCGTGAAAGACGATTTTGCCGAGATGTCGCAGCTTCACCAGACCACCATCGACAGCAAGGGCGTCGCCCGGATGCAGGCGATTGACGCGCTCGACATCCCCTCCGGGCAGACGGTCACGCTGGCGGACAACGGCTATCACGTCATGCTCATGAACGTCGCTCATGACCTGTACGCGAATCAGGCCGTCGCGCTCACGCTGACCTTCTCCGACAGCAGCGGCAGCAGCTTCGACCTGCCCGTCGGCGCGCTCGTCAGCGCGAACCCCCCGCCCGCCGATCCGCTGTTGATCGCCAACGCGGTCGCGCAGGCCGACGCGAGCGATAAAAGCGCGCTCGACGTGTCGCTAATCCTCGACAATACGGGCACGCAGGGCGATACGCTCACGGGCGCGGCGGCGGACTTCGCCAAAGCCGTCGCGCTGATGCACTTCTCGCAATCCGGGGCTGCCCCGTTCGACTCGATCTACGTGCCGCCGCAGAGCGAAACCGTGCTCACGCCCGATACGGCCTTCGTCCTGCTGACTGGACTGAGCCAGCCACTCCCTGAAGCCTTTGTCCTGACGCTGGACTTTCAGTCCGGCAAAAAGCTGATCGTCGCCGTCCCGGTGCAGAAGGCAGTTTCATGACCGCGCAGGCCAAGAATACCCGCAATTTGCTGATCGGGATGCTGGTGTGCGGCGTACTGCTGATCGGCATCTTCGCTACGATCAGTCTGCGCCAGTCGCTCTCACAGGCACAGGCGACGCCCACGCCGACCGATGCGCCATCCGGCGTCGTCGCCATCGATCCACCGAAGACGCTGACCGATTTCACGCTGCCGGGGATTGACGGTAAGCCGCTCCAGTTCAGCAGTTTGCGCGGCAAATACACGATGATGTTCTTCGGCTACACCCACTGCCCCGATTTCTGCCCGATCACGCTGACGAAATGGCAGTCGGTCAAGCAGGCGCTCGGCAGTGACGCCAGCAGCGTCAATTTCCTGTTCATCAGCGTCGATGGCGAGCGCGATATGCCGCCTGTGATGGCGAAATACCTGAGCAACTTCGATCCCTCGTTCCTCGGCATGACAGGCGACGACGCGACGCTGGCGAAGATCGGCACCGATTACGGCCTCTACTACGATCTGCACAAGGAAGAAGGCGCGAATTACTCGGTCGATCACACCACGCAGGAATATCTGGTCAACCCGCAGGGGCAGTTGGTCGTCGAGTTTGATTTCTACACCGATGCGGGCGTGATCGCGCAGACCATCCAGAGCGTTATTCATGGCCCGAGCGAATAAATCAAGGCGTCAATGTAATGTGTAGGGGCAACCTGACAGGTCGTCCCTACATGAAATCGGTGGCTGTAGGGGCAGGTTTGAAACCCGCCCTTTTTGTTTGGTGCGGTGAACTTATGAGCCGGGGGTCGGCGTGGAGGTATGGATGGGGGTCGGCCAGGGTGTGTCGGTCGGCGTGAGTGCTAACTGCGCCGCCGTCGCGTCGAGATTGGGCAGGTCGTCGCCGATGGTGACGTAGTTCATCCAGCGCGTGACCATCACCCAGGTGCGACCGGGCTTGAGTTCAATCGGCGTATTGTTGCCATAGACCAGTTGCAGCGCGTCGCCTTCGCGGGCGTAGCATTGAATCGGCTGCGTGCCGACAATCGGCGTCGGCGTCGGATCAGGAACCTGTCCGCGACAGTCGCGCTTCCAGTAACCCTGATAATAGACGCCATCGCGGAAAACGTAAGCGCGTCCCTCACCCCACAGATCGATCTGCTGCGAGGCCGAGTGGCTCTCCGGCTCGAACAGGTCAGGGCGTTCCTCGTGCGGCACTTCGATCACGACGACGTTATCCGCCCACAACTGCTGACCATCGGCTGCATCCATGTGCGGCTGCTGGTCGGTATAGCGGACGTAGGTGTTGGTCGCCGCGCGATACTGCCAGTGGGCATCGACCTGCCCGTAATAGGCGATGTCCACGTCGGTCGCGGGCGTACCGTTCGGGTCAGGCGTGGTATCGAAGGAGAAACCGCGCGCCCGCTCCGGCTGATTGACGCCACGCGCTTCGGCGCGCGCCCAGACCTTCGTCGTATCGACATACAGCGTATGCTCGAAAGCCAGACCGGGCTTGGGGAAGCGGCAGAAGCCCGCCTCGTCGCAGTTATCGCCAATCGAGGGGGAGATCACCTGATGCGCCCAGGGCTGCTTGAGGATCATCTTCTGGATCGGATCGCTCGCGCCGGAATAGGCGTAGAGCGCCTGATACATCGGCACAAGGTTCAAGTCCATCAGACGACCGCTGCGCACCGGCCCGACGTGCGTCGGCGCCTGGCTGCGGTAAATCGCCGCGAAGCGCGTCACGCCGCCCTCGACCTCGTATTCGTAGACCAGATCGGCAGCATTGACGCCACTCTGCGGACGCACAACTGGCGGGTAATTGGAAATCTTGACCAGCAGATTGCGGCGGTTCATCGCCTCGGCATTGGGATAGGGCAGCCCGGTCAGCGAGTTATAGCCGTCCGGGTACGTGACCGGCCCCATGACCGTCGCCGTCGGTGACGGCGTGAACGTCGGCGAATCGGTGAAGGTCGGGGTCATCGTCGGCGGCAGCGTATCGGTCGGCGCGAGTGTGTCAGTGGGGGCGAGCGTATCGGTCGGCGGAGGCGTGTTGGTTTCAAAGACGAGCGGAAGGGGCGTGTTCGTCCCCGGCAGTGTCACCTGGACGGACGGCGAGGCGGACAGCGACATGCTGTTGACGGTAAGCAGCGCTCCCGCCAGCGCGAGCAAGAGGAAGCTGGAAATCCGACGCATACCATCCCTTAAACTTTTTGCAACAAGGTGCC
>DASZXN010000082.1:0-1890 GCA_035545875.1 Phototrophicaceae bacterium | reverse complement strand
TCGGCGTTGAGCAGCAGCGCGGCGCTCATCACCCCGCCGAAGCCGAAAGCCAGCAGCACCACGTCACGCCAGTGGCGGCGAAAGCGCTGCTGCGGCAGCGTCTTGCCCGTGAACACCTCGTACTGCGCGACGGCCTGCCCCAGACAGAGCACCGCCACCATAATCAGGCTTTCGATCACGAGGTCAGCGTCGGCGACGCGAATGATCGCGTCAACCTTGACGTAATCCGTTTTGGTGGAAAATGCGACGACACTCAGCATGACCACAGCGACCAGCACGCCGACGATCAACTGAATGACGGAGGTCGCAATCAACCAGGGACGTGCGCGTTCACGCGCGATCTCGCCCATCAAGCGCCGCGCCGCGCCGGGGTGGAGCAGCGCGTCAATCGAGAGGCCGATGCTCAGAAGCACGCAAATCGGGTCGAGCAGCACCAGCAGCGGAAAGCCGAAAATCGTCGGCGTTGGCGAAATGTGCAGACTGAGCGCCTGCGCGTAGGTCGGGAACGGGTTGGCGAACAGCAGCAGCAGCCACAGCGCCACCGTCAGCGGCACGTTGACGGCATACGCGAGCCGATGGCGCTGTTTCAGCGCGGACTCTTGTCGCTCCCAGAAGCCCGCGTACCACAGAATCGCCGTATACCAGGCGAACGGCAGCGTCACCACCGCGCCGAGGCCGAGATACCACCAGAAATTCATCAGGCCGTTGAGCGCGGTCGGGTTCAGCACCAGAATCACGGTGTGGCTGACGAAGAACAGCCCACCGACCAGCAGGCTCACGCCGATCAGCCAGACGCCCCACGAGCGCCGCTCGGCGTTGAGCAGCACCATGAAGCCCAGCCAGAGCAGAATGATCGTGTTCGCCAGCGAAACGGCGATCACCGACCAATAGGCGAGGTAGTAGACTAGCGTTCCCATGCCACCCACTTCCCGCGCTCGTCCATGACGTAGGGTGTACCGTCCTCCGACCAGTGCATCAGCCGCCCCTCGCGCACGATCAGCGCGGCGCGCGTGCGCGCCACCTTCTCATCGACCGTCGTCTCGTTCAAGCCCCAGACGGCGTAAATCTGCCCGTTGGTACGGCTGACCGTGCGCTTGTCCTGAAAGCCGAGCCGCGCTGCGATCTGCTCGTTGGTCATACCCTGCCCTAGCATTTGGGCGACGACCTGCTCGTTCGGTTCGAGCAAGGCCATCGGCGACTGTTCGTCCTTCTGGCGAACTTCCTGCACGCGCGCCTCAATTTCGGGATCAACAAAGCCGCGTCCGCTGACGGCATCACGCAGCAGCGGCACGATCATCGCGGGCAGCAGATAGTTCGACTTGCGCACGTATGCGTAATGGCTGAGGATGCCGGAGCGCCGGAAATCACGATAATAAGCGTCGTCGTCCTGAATCGAGTAAAAGACGACCGGCAGGCGCGGCAGTTCACGCCGGATAGCGACCGCCGCCTGAATCCCGTTGATCTGCCCGGCCAACTGCACGTCCATCAGAATCACGTCGGGCGGCTGCGCGAGACACATATTCAGAGCAGCCTCGCCGCGCGGCGTCACGCTGATCACCTTGACCGCGCGCGTGTTCTCCAGCCCGACGCGCAGCGCTTCACGCAGTTTGTCGCCGTCCTCAACAATCAGCAGATTGAGCATATCCTTTTGCAGTCCACATCCCCTTGAATACGGCTATTGTCTCATTGTACCGGGGACTTCAATCAAGCACTTGGGTGCGTAGAAAGCGGTCATTAGTCTTTGTCTTTGGTTTTTAGTTTTTAGTTCAGCCGCCTGCGGCTATACTTCAAGAGAACAGTTTTTACTAACAACCAATAACGAAGAACTAATCACCGGAATTGACTTCCTATGCGCCTCGTCTATCTCGCGCTTGGCTGGTGCGCCGGGAT
>DASZXN010000081.1:0-6569 GCA_035545875.1 Phototrophicaceae bacterium | reverse complement strand
GTAATGGTATCCGTTGTTGGATTGCCCGTTGTCACCTGCGACATCGCAGCGCTGGTCGAACAGGTTACCAACGAAGAATTAGCAGGGCCGCAGTTCGTGAACAGGCTGCCAGCGCTCTGCGCATTGAAGGTCAGTCCTGCGCCCAGCACGATATTCAGCGTGGTCGTTGTGCCTAGACTGACGTTGGTATTGGCCTGAAGCTTGATGGTTACACTGCCGTTGGTACTGTTAATGACGAAATTGCTGCCCGAATTTCCCGTGTGCGTAAACGACTGGATCGAAACTGGCTGATCAATGGCGAACATGGTGGGATCGTTGACATTCGTGCCGCTGTTGACATTAACCTTATTGACCAGATTAGTGCTGGCAGCGGCGGGCGCAGTCACCGGAAAGGTGATGTTTTCGCTCGCACCATTGGGAATCGGGGTGCTGGTCGTGCAGGTAACGGTCGATGTACCAGTGCAGGAAGTAAAGAACCCTCCCGGCGTGCTAACGACGCTGCCGCCATAGGTCAAACCGCCTGCCAGCGTAATCGTCAGAGTCGTATCCGTCGTTGTTGGATCTGCTCCGGTGTTTTGCAGGTTGACTACAACCGTGCCCGTCGTGCTGCCAACGAGAAAATCGGCGTTGCTCACACCCGCGTTTCCTGTATGGGCAATCGAAACCGTCAGGTTCGGCGCGGCCAGCACCGGAGCGACGATGAACAGCAGCAACAGCAGGAAAAAGAACAGCGGTCGAGTGTGTCTGGGCAGCATACCAACATCCTTTGCGGGCGTAAGGCGGTGCTTCTCATGCTATTTTAATGCCGACCGAGAATGCGCGCCAACAAAGAATTTGGTCATGCGTTGTTCAGGATTCAGGACGAAAGCGCACCGGAGACGACCGCATCGCCGACGGGCTTGCCGGTGCTCTGCTGCGGTGTTTGCGCCGTCACCCACGCCCAATCGAAGTCGTTGATCGCTTCCGGGCATTTGAACAGCAGCGCGCCGTCGCCCTTGTCGTCCACCGTGAACACACCGACAAACAGAGGTTGGTGATTCTGCGTCAGCCACAGGTGATAGGTCTGACCGGGCTTGAGCGCCGGGAAGTTGCGAGCGTAGAGCAGCCCCGTCTGGCTCTGGTTATTCCACATCATGAAGGCAGCAGCGGCGGTGGTAGCCGTGTCGATGGTGGGTGTCGCTGTCTGATTGCCTTGATCCGGTGCGGCCAACCGCACCCAATGGAGTGAATCGGTGCTGGTCAGCACGAAGGCCGTGCCATTCTGGAAACTCTGGAAACTTTGCAGCGCGGTCAGCACGTTGTTCGACTGGGTGAGCGTCGAAACGCGCGATAGCCAGTAGAGATTGGTGGCGACGAGCGCGATCACCGCCGCTGCCGCGACTGCCCAGGCGATCCGCAGGGCAAGGCGGCGCGGTTTGATCTGCGGCGTGGTCGCGGGAGCGGGCGCAGGAACATGCTTGAGAACGGGCGCGGGGCGCACCGTCATGGCGGAGGCAGAGGGCGCGGCAACTGCCGCCATCAGATTCGTACCGAGTTGGGCAGGCGGCTCGATCTGCGGGACGGCTTCGCGCATCTCGTCCTGCAAATGCTGGTACTCGCTCAAGCGCGCGACCGCTTCGGGGCAGCGCTGAAGATTCGCCTCGATCATGCGCGTCTCTTCGGGCGTGGTTAGCCCGAAAGCGTATTCGGGGACGAGTTCAACGAGGCTGTCGCAATCGGGAACGAAGTCGGTACGCTGATTCGGATTCATTGCAACTTCAAACTACTCACGTTCTATAAGCATGATACGCTGATTTTTTAGGGCTTGGATGTTTGATCCGCTGATTCTAACCACAATTCACGCAATTTTTGCAATCCGGCGCGCAGCCGGGTTTTGACCGTGCCGAGCGGGATGTGCAGCGACTCGGCAATTTCGCCGTGCGTCATGCCCTCGAAGAAGGCCAGCTCGATCAGCGAAGCCTGCTGCTGCGGAAGCTGCATCACCAACAGGCGCAAGACCGTGCCGTCCTGCCAGCGCGCCTCGTTTTTGGAGGTCAGCAAACTCTCATCGGTTTCTTCAATCGATTCAGGATGGATGACGGGTTGGCGACCTTCTTTGCGCAGGCGGTCAATCGCCGTGAACTGGGCAATCGTCAGCAGCCAGTTCTTGAGCTTGCCCTTTTCCGAGTCCCAGCGCGTCGTCTGGTTCCAGACTTTGAGGAACGTGTCCTGAGTAGCTTCTTCAGCGTAGGTCGAATTGCCCAGAATGCGGTAAGCAAGGCTGTAGACGGCTTTGCCGTACTGCTGGTAAAGCGTCCATAGGGCTTGCTGATCGCGCTCGGCGATCCTCCGCATCAACTCGATGTCGTCCGCTGGCGAATACATACACTTTGCTCCGCCCAACAGTCTAGCAAGCTTAGGCGGTGAGCGCAAAACCATTTTTAATCTGCGGCTAAAAATCCAAAGCTGGAGTCGGCGTCGATTCAGCACAATAGAAGGGCGTTACACGCCCGATGTCTACCAATATGGAGGATATTGGCATGTTGAAGATGAGAAATATTTTAGTTCTGCTGGGCTTGCTGGTGCTCGCCCTGCCCGTGCTGGCGCAGAGCAGCACACCCGAAGCAACGCCAGCGGCAACCATGTCGGAAGAATATCTAATCAACCTCAGCAAGAGTGACACGCTGGGCACTTACATGGTTGGCCCGAACGGGATGTCGCTCTACATTTTCTCGGCGGATGATCTGGGCAAGTCCAACTGCTCCGGTCAATGCGCCAAGTTCTGGCCGCCGCTGACCGTCGCCAGCGCCAGCGACATTACGGCGGACGAGGACATTTCCGGCACCTTCGGCACGATCACCCGTGACGATGGCACGCTTCAGGTGACGTTCAACGGTCAGCCGCTCTACTACTGGCAGAAGGATAAGGCTCCCGGCGATACGACCGGGCAGGGTGTAACCAACAACTGGTGGGTCGCGCAGCCCGCGACCGTCTATATCCAGAAGACAGCCAGCCTCGGCAACGTTCTGGTCAATGACAAAGGCATGACCATCTACATGTACAAGGCGGATACTCAGGGCGCGACCAGCAGCGCCTGTACCGGGCAGTGCGCGACCAACTGGCCTGCCGTCACCGTCGCGGACGAAAGCGACATCATTCCCGGCTTCAACCTGCCCGGCAAGTGGGGCACGATTGAAGCCGCCGACGGCACCTATCAGGTGACCTACAACGGCTGGCCGCTCTATACCTTCGCTAAGGATGCACAGCCCGGCGATACGACGGGTCAGGGCGCGGGCAGCAAGTGGTACGCGGTCGCCCCGGAGACGGTCGTCGTCAGCAATGGGATGCTCGTCAACGCGACGGGCGGTCACACGCTCTACACCTTCGATAAGGATACGGCGGGCGAGACTGCCAGCGCCTGCACGGGCGACTGCGCGAAGGCGTGGCCTGTGCTGACCGTTCCGGCCAACACGCAGGTGGTCGCAGGCGACGGCGTGACGGGCACGCTTGGCACGCTTGCGAATGCGGACGGCAGCGAAGTTGTGACTTATAACGGTGTGCCGCTCTACACGTATTCGAAGGACGCCAAGCCCGGCGATGCGACCGGCGATGGTGTCGGCGGTGTATGGCACATCGCCAAGTCCTAAGCGTTCGCTTTCTCCCCTCCCTTCAACCCCTCTCCCGACAAACGCGGGAGAGGGGCTTTTGCTTTGTATGAGATGACAATGGCTGTGCGCTGGCACAGCCATTGTGCGGTACATACATCCGTTCATTTATTGAACGACGTATTACTGGAAGATTGCGACGGCCTTTCGTTAGAACCAAATCGGGAAGCCGTAGTAAGATACAGCGAGTGTCCGGGTAGTCAAAAAGGGATTTGGGAATAATGCAGCGAAAATTCGTCATCCTGTGTTTGTGCCTGTGCGCCCTGCTTGCCCTACCGTTCGTGAGCCTTGCTCAAAACGCGACCCCTTCCGTATCGGTTTCCGATCAGGTGATCCTGAACGGCAAAGCCGTGATCGACAGCGTGTACAGCGCGGGTCAGGGCTGGATCGTCATCCACAGCGACAACAATGGTCAACCGGGGCGGGTTGCCGGGTTCGCGCCCGTGAATCCCGGTTGGACGTATAACCTCGAAGTGCCGTTCGACGCGACGATTGCTACGCCAACGCTCTACGCAATGCTCCACGTCGATGACGGCACGATTGGCAAATACGAGTTCGACGGTCAAAGCGGGTTGGATAACCCGGTGCTCGTCAATGGCGCGGTCGTGACACCCTCCTTCAAGGTGAACATCATCGACGCGCACGATCAATTCATCCAAAACAACCAGTTCGTCGCCGACGCTGTAACCGTTCAGCAGGACGGCTGGCTGGTCATCCACAGCGACAACAACGGCGCGCCCGGCCCCGTGCTCGGCGAAGAACGCATCCTCGCCGGGACGAGCACCAACGTCGCGGTCGATCTGCAAACCGATGGTCGCACCGAAGTGCTGTGGCCGATGCTCCACGTCGATACCGGGACAGCAGGCGTTTACGAGTTCGGCACGGTTCCCGGCGCAGACCCGCCCGTATCGGTGCGCGGCGTGGTGGCGACCGAGCCGTTCTGGACAGTACCGCACGCGCGTGTCGAGAATCAGGTCATCGTGCATGGCGACGGCGGCGCTGCGCCCGGCAGCACCATCAAGATTGACTCGGTGCTGTCGCAAGGCCCCGGCTGGCTGGTCATCCACGTCGATAGCAATAACGCGCCCGGCCCAGTCGCCGGATACGTCGCGGTCAAGGACGGTTACAACGCCAATCTGACCATCGACAATCTCGATACCAATATCCTCACCCCCGTGCTGTGGCCGATGCTCCACGTCGATACCGGGACGATTGGCGAATACGAGTTCGGCACGGTTCCCGGCGCGGATAGCCCGGTCACGGTCGATGGGAAAGTCGTGCAATTCCCGATCAATGCCGCGCCCTCACTGGTGCTGCACGATCAGGAGCCGCTGCCGAGCGAGACGACGGGCAAGATTCGCATCGTCGTCGATCAGGCGCTCAGTGATGGCCCCGGCTGGCTGGCGATCCATGCGAATAACAACGGCGTGCCCGGCCCCGTCATCGGGACGGCGCTGCTCCACGACGGTCAGAACAACACCATATTCGTCGATATTGATCAGGCGCAGGCAAGCGATGAAGTCTTTCCGATGCTGCACCTCGATACGGGTGCGCTCGGTCAGTATGAATTCGGCACGGTACAGGGCGCGGATGCTCCGGTCAGCGTCAGCGGCAAAGTCGTGGTCGCGCCGATGAAGCTCTCTGGCGCGAACGTCGTCGCCGCGACTCAGGCCGCGACTCAGGCTCCGACTCAGGCGGCAGCCGTCTGCACGATCACGGCGCGCGGCACGGTCAATCGCCGCAGCGGGCCGGGCACGAGCTTCCCATCGATGGGGCAGATTTCCGGCGGGCAGAGCGCTCTCGTCGTCGGCCAGACGCAGAACAATGGCTACACCTGGCTGCAACTGAGCGATGGCTCTTTCGTCCGCTCGGATGTGGTCAACGAATCGGGTGACTGCGCGACGGTGGCGGCGGTCAGCAATGCGACCGTCACCGGGCCGACGGTGGCATCTCCGACGACCGCCGCTCCGACGGTTCAGCCGCCGAATGCCACGCCGGAGGTGGGCGGGTAATACCGGCTTGATTTGAACCCGATGTTTGAATAGAGGGTAGATTTGATCGATACATCTGCCCTCTATTTTGATCCCGGCGCTCATCTGCGATTGTTTCGATAATCATATATTTAAATTAATATGAGCATTTGATAAATTTCCAAATTCCTTTTCCTCCCCCGCTCTACAATACAAATGACCAACGATCACGAATTCAAGATATTTCAATTTTCTCCGGCCAACGGACGTTGGTCTACCGATTTAGGGCAAATCAATATTTTCAGGGAGGGAGCGTCATGCGTTCGACAAAGTTCGTTCGATTTAGCCTGTGTATGGGTCTCATCCTGGCACTGTTCACCGGCTTGGTCGCCACCGCTTCGGCGCAGGATTCGACTCCTGAAGCGACTCCGGCGGCGACTTCAGCGCCAACCGCCGCAGCGACCGAATCAATTATGGATCAGGTCATGGCAATGCCGGGCGCGTGCCCGCCGGGGATCGCCGGGTCGATGTTTCGCGCCATGCAGTTGACTATGACCCCGGAAGCCACCGCCGCAGCGACTGAGAGCGCGATGACGACGCCGATGGCACCAATGGACATGAGCATGATGACGCCGATGGCGACGGCGGATATGTCGGCCATGACGCCGGAAGCCACCATGACGATGATGGGCGTCACCTGCCTGTTCGGTCAGTTCAGCGGCAGCACCGAGGTTCCGGCGGCGGCGAACAACGCGATGGGCGTGGTTTTCGTCACGGTTGATCCCGCGTCCGGCAACGTCTGCTATGACGCTGCCGTCGGCGGGATCACCCTTCCGGCGACGATGGCGCATATTCATCAAGCAGCGGCAGGGCAATCGGGGAATCCGGTTGTTCCGCTCGACGTTGCGCCCGACGCGAGCGGGATGGCGTCCGGCTGCGAGACGGTCGCGCCCGC
>DASZXN010000080.1:0-11590 GCA_035545875.1 Phototrophicaceae bacterium | reverse complement strand
CGGCTATTTCGACATCCGCCACAAGGGGACAATGGATCCATCCGGGATCGTCAAGGGCTGGGCAATTTACAACGCCGCCGAGCTTTTGCGACGGCAGGGCTATCAGAATTTCTACGTCGATGCGGGCGGCGATATTGAGGCCGTTGGCAAGAACGCGCAGGGGCAGGACTGGCGCGTTGGGATTCGCAACCCGTTCAATCTTCACGAGATCGTCAAAGTGCTGTGCGTGAGTAACTGCGGCGTGGCTACATCGGGGACGTACGTTCGCGGGCAGCATATCTATAACCCGAAGGACGAGACGCAGATGATCGAGGATGTGGTCAGCCTGACGGTGATCGGCCCCAACATCTATGAGGCTGATCGCTTCGCTACTGCCGCCTTTGCGATGGGCAAGGACGGCATCGCGTTTATCGAGCGCTTGCAAGGCTTTGAAGGCTATCAAATCGACGCCGCCGGGATTGCAACGCTGACGAGTGGTTTTGCTGAGGTGGTTTGCCATGATGAGGGTCATTGACTGGCTTTTGAACCGGGTGACGATGTACCGATTGGTACTCTACTATCTGATCGTTTTGCTCGGCGCGGGCATCGTGCTGTCAATTCTGCACGTGCTTCCCTACGATCCGTTCGCGCTGCTGTTCATGATCGGCTTTCTGGTTGCCGTGTGCTGGGTCACGAACACGATTTTCGCGTGGGCGTTTCAAGTGCCCGCCAACGTCGAGTCGGTTTATATCTCGGCGCTGATTCTGGCGCTGATCATCACGCCGCTGTCCGGTTATGGCGACCTCTGGTTTATCGGTTGGGCGGCAGTGCTGGCGATGGCCTCGAAGTACGTCGTCGCCATCGGCAGAAAACACATTTTCAACCCGGTCGCGTTCGCGGTTGCGATCACGGCACTGACGATCAACGGCAACGCGAGCTGGTGGGTCGGCAATCTGTCGATGCTGCCCGTTGTCGTGATCGGTGGCCTGCTGGTCGTGCGCAAAATTCGCCGGTTCGATCTGGTGTTGGGCTTCTTCGTCGGCGCTCTGATGACGATCTTCGCCTTCACGATCCTCGGTCGGGGTAATCTGCTGGCTGAACTGCAAAACGTCGCCTTCTATTCGCCGCTGTTCTTCTTCGCCTTCGTCATCCTCACCGAGCCGCTGACCACTCCGCCGACGCGCAGGCTGCAACTGATCTACGGGCTGCTGGTCGGCTTCCTGTTCGCGCCGGAGTTTCACATCGGCTCCTTCTATCTCACGCCCGAACTTGCCATCCTGATCTGTAACGTTTTTGCTTACATCGTCAGTCCCAAGACCAAGCTGATCCTGACGCTGCGTGAGAAACTGCAACTATCGCCGGATACGTGGGAGTTCGTCTTTACGCCGGGGCGCAGGCTGGCCTTCGCGCCGGGGCAGTATATGGAATGGACGCTCGGCCACCACGACCCGGATACGCGCGGCAACCGCCGTTACTTCACGATTGCGTCCGCGCCCACCGAGGATAAGCTGCGCCTGGGCGTCAAGTTCTATCCAGAGTCGAGCACTTACAAACAGGCCATGCTCGATATGGAAGCCGACGACGAAATCGTAGCCGCGCAGATCGCGGGCGATTTCACCTTGCCAGAAGATCGACGGCAGCGGCTGGTGTTCATCGCAGGCGGCATCGGCATCACACCCTATCGCAGTATGCTCAAGCACATGCTCGATACGCGCCAGAAACGCCCGATTACCGTCTTTTACTCGAACAAATCCGTGAAGGACATTGTTTATAAGGACGTGCTCGATCAGGCACAGCGGGAACTGGGCGTGCGCGTCATCTATACGCTCACGGACGCGATCAACATCCCGGTTGGCTGGAACGGATTGGTCGGGCGGATCACCGAGGAAACGGTGCGGCGGCAGGTTCCCGAATACCGGAACTGCATCTTCTATATTTCGGGGCCGAACGCGATGGTTGACAGCATGAAGGATGTGCTCCAGCGCCTGCGCATTCCGTCAGAGCACATCAAGACGGATTACTTCTCTGGGCTGGCGTGAGGAACCCCAAGCGGGAAATGAAACGGTTCGGAGGACGACGCAGCCGCAGGAGTCAGGGGGAGCGTCACGGTGAATGAAGCGCCGCTGCCAATCCCGGCGCTTTTCGCCTTAATCTCTCCCTGATTTTGCTTCAGAATTTCGCGGACAATCGCTAACCCCAATCCCGTTCCCGGAATATGCTGGGCACGAACTTCCGGCGTTCGATAAAAGCGGGTGAACAGATGCTCCGCTTCCCCGGCGGCAAAGCCCTGTCCTGTATCGACAACGGACAGCTTGAGCGTAGCGGCTTCGCTGCGTGCGGTCATGGTAATCGTCCCCTGCGGAGTGTATTTGAGCGCGTTGCTCAACAGGTTATCCAGCACGATGCGCAAATCGTTGGCGGGAATGGACAGATCAGGAATGTCGGGAGCAATCTCCGCCTGAAACTTCACCTGCGCTTTCTGCGCTTCAATGCGCCAGTGACGGGCAATATCTTGCAGCAGGGCAACGCTGTCGTATTTCTCGGTGGCGTCAACGGTGTGCCGCCCTTCGTCGATACGCGCTAAAGTCAGCAGCGAGGTGACAAGCTGCGCCATATAGTCCACCTCCTGATGCAGTTCGAGTAGATATTCGCTGCGCTGGGCACTGCTGAGTTGGGTATCGCTTAAGCCCTCGATTCTGAGCTTGATTGTCATCAGCGGCGTGCGGAGTTCATGGGCGGCATTGCTGATGAAGCTGCGCTGAGATTGCAGCAGATTTTCCAACTGCTCGGCCATATAGTTAAATGCCTTGCCAAGCTGCCCAACTTCATCTTCGCCATGCTCGGCAATGCGGGTATCCAACGCCCCCGCTGCCATCTGCAAGGCGGAATTGCGCAGTTGCTGAATCGGGCGCGAGATTGTCCCCGAAATCCACAGGCTCGCCGCGATGACCAGCGCGACGATAGGCAGCGTTCCCAGCGCCAGTTCGAGCCAGCGCTGCCGAACGTCGGCATCCATCGGCGCGGTTGGCTGAGACAGGATAATGTAGCCGATCAACCGGCTATCGTGTACCAGCGGCGCGGCGGCATACAGGCGGCGAACTCCATCCGCGTCAGTGCGAATATCCGTGCCGACAGTGTTGGTTTGCGCCTGCGTGAGTTCGGGTGTGAGGGAAAGCCGCTGCCCATACTGAACGGACTGCGTTTGCGTGTAGCCGATCACGTCAAAATCCCGGTCGGTCAGCACAACATCCTGCCCGACCTGATTTTGCAAAGCCGCCAACAGATTTTGAAGTCCGGCGCGGCTCTCGTCGGTGTTGGCGAAGCGTTCCAGCGATCCGCCCAGCGACACGCCACCGATCAGCGCATCGGTTTCAAGCTGCTGGCGATAAAAATCGAGCGTTTCGTTCTGCAACTGCCCGCCTGCGATCAGCAGTTGCAGGATGCTGCCGACAACTACAATCGACGTAAAGATCAGCAGAATTCGCTGGCGGATTGTCAGCCGCTTGAGCATGGTTCAGCGTCTCTCTGGAATAACGAAGCGATAACCAACCCCGCGTACGGTTTGCAGATAGCGAGGCTGCGTCGGGTCGTCCTCCAGCTTGGAGCGCAACCAGCTCATATGCACGTCGAGCGTTCGGGTATCACCCAGCCAGTCGGTTCCCCACACTTCGTCGAACAGGCGCTCACGGGTGATCAGCGTACTGATGTTGGTCATGAGCAGTGTCAGAATTTCATACTCTTTTTGCCGCAGCGAAAGCGGAACCCCGCGCAGCTTAACTTCATGGGCGTTGAGGTCAAGCACAATGTCGCCAGCGACGATCACGGGGGGACGGCTGTCGCCATTATCCAGCTTCACGCGGCGCAGCATCGCCCGCACGTGCGCTTCGAGTTCCTGATAGCTGAATGGCTTGACCAGATAATCATCCGCGCCCAATTCCAGTCCCCGAATGCGGTCGGTGGGGTCGTCAAGTGCGGTGAGCATGATAATGGGCGCATTGCTGTGTTCGCGGAGCGCCTTACAGACCTGCCAACCGTCAAGCCCCGGCATCATCACGTCGAGAATGATCACGTCCGGCTTTTCGATCAGGCCGAGGCTCAGCCCCGTATGCCCATCATGAGCGACCGAGACGGTATAGCCGGCAATCTCGAACATATCTTTGAGGGGAAGCGTGAGCTTCACTTCATCATCAATCAGCAGCAGATGTACCATTTTTGCTTCGGTTTCTTCGAGGTTTACTGCACATTGTACGTGGATGTTGCATAATTTAAGCCAGATTTAAGCTGGCGACCCGGAATAGCCGCCGTGCTTCCCTGAAGATCGGAAGGCCGGGATAAGCCTTTCTTCCATTATAGGACACATGGAGTAAGCTCGGTATCAGAGGAGAGGGGAAATCAGCCGATGCCCCTAGCAGGCTGAAGGCGCATTGACGCCGACGGTCTTGAAATCGAGGCATTGCTCGCCCCCATTTTCGAGGTACCGAATCTCCATCGTCGCTTCCTGAAAATCAATCGTGAGCTGCGCCCAGAGTTCAGCCGCATCCCAACGGATCGTCAGGAACTCCTCGGCAGACGCAACCAGCGTGAACGTTCCCGCAAAGGCAGGATGTTCGTTGCGGAAGTGGATCAGCGTCAGCAAATCCTGCACGACCGGTTTGGCGAGCGAATCCTGCACCTCTTCCCATGAATAGTAATGACGATTGATGTCGCGCCCGACCCCGGTTGCCGCCAGAAGCTCCATGTCATTGCTGCCTGCCAGCAAGCCCACGTAGTACACCTGCGGGATACCCGGCGCGAAGAATTGAATGGCACGGGCGAGCAGATAGTCCCGATCATTTCGGCCCAGCGCGTCGTAGTAAGTGCAGTTCACCTGATACAAGTCCAGATTCGAAGCGGCGTTTCCGGTCGCGCTGCGACTCTGACTGCCGCTTTTCTCGTGAATCGTCTCCACGAGTGAGTCCAGTTCATGGGATGGAATAAGACCGGGCAGTTCTGAGCCATCGGCTTCCATCCCCGCGCCAACATCGATCACCCCGATGCCATCATGCGTATCGAGGACAGTTACGGCGTTGCGCGGACTCATGTCCAGCCACGCTTTGAGATAGCGCGCCGTCTTGTTAAAGAGGGCATGGAGGATCAGCGGCGGCAGGGCGAAATCATAGACCCGATCAACCTGACGCGCGATCTCAATCTGTTGGCGATAATGGGCGTGAATTTCGACCAGCACTTCCAGCCCCAGCGACCGGGCATACCCGGTCAATTCCTCGATGAAGTCGAAGGTTGCAGGGATCATAAAGCAACTGGTTCCCGGTTGCTTGATAGCATAGCCGACCGCATCGAGGCGCACCGTTCTGATGCCATGCTCCTGAAACCGCTGGAGGATCGCTTTCCAGTAGACGTCTCCCTGTGGATGCCGGACGTTGAGATCAATCTGCTCGCTCGTGAACGTCGTCCAGACGAGGGACTTCTGACCGTTCGCGAGCGTCGTCGTGGTAAAAGGCAAACCGGGGCGCGGACGATAAATCCGCAGCAAATCGTCTTCGGTCGCGCCGTTGGGGAACACGCTGGCAAAAGTCAGGAACATCCCACTGTAGGTCGATTGGTCACCGCGCTGGAGAAAATCCTGAAACTGGCTCGACTGGCTGGAAATGTGATTGACAATCAAATCGGCGGTCATTTCCAGCGTCCGGCTCAAAGCAGCGATGTTATCCCAGCTTCCAACGCGCGGATCGACGGTCGTGTGATCGATAGGATCGAACCCGGCGTCAGCGCCATCGACCGGGTAGAAAAAGGGCAGGATGTGGACGCCGCCAAAGCTGTTTTGGAGCGGGCCTTCGACGACGCGCTGAAGGTCTTCCAGACGATTGCCACCGAAGCGATTCGCATAGGTCACCAGATGAACGCAGTTGCGCATCGAAGAGTCCTTACCGTGATTGGAGGTTCCGATTAGCTTTGGATGCTGGGTGCGCTTAATGCTGATCGATCCGATACTCGATTTTCGCTGCTCACCCCTTGACCGATCCCTGAAGCAGCGCCGCGATAATCTGGCGCTGGAACAGCATGAAGATGATGAGGGTAGGCAGCAGGATCAGGATCGTACCCGCGCACAGCAGGGGAATATCGGTCGCGTAATGTCCCTGAAACGCGCCGAGCGCACCTGCCATCGTGCGCTGCGTCGGGTCTTCGACCAGCACCAGCGCCAGCAGGAACTGGTTCCACGTCCAGACGGACATGAGAATGCCCAGCGAGGCGATAGGCGCGCGCGCCAACGGCACATGAATTTGCCAGAACAAATCCCACGTCGTCGCGCCATCGACGCGCGCGGCCTCTGAGATTTCATTGGGCATGTTGACGAAGTGGGCGCGCATCCAGAACACGGCGAAGGGCATGTAGAGGCCGATCAACGGCAGCACAATTGCAAAGCGCGTGTTGTAGATGTGCAGCGTCCGCTCCAGAAAGTAAATCGGGATGATGATCCCCGGAAATGGCAGCGTCAGCCCGAAGACGAACAGCAGGAGCAGCATGTTCGCGCCGCGAATGCGCAGTTGCCCGATGGCGAACCCGGCCATCGTCGAGATGATCAGCGAAATCGGCACGACCGCGAGGACGATGAAGATGCTCGACGCCAGCAGCGCCGGCATCTCCGCTTCATTGAAGGCTTCGACAAAGTTGCCCCACTGCGGATTAGCCGGCCAGTCGAGGCCGCTGGGCACGCTTCCCGATGGATGCAGGGCGGTCGTAAAGATGCTGATGAAGGGCAGGAGCGTGAACGCCATCAGCGCGATCAGGAGCGCGCGACCTGCCCAGGCTTCGCTGCGAGCTACCCTCATCACGTATTCTCCCGCGTCAAACGCTGAATCGGCAGGATGACCACGATGACCAGCAGCATCAGCAGCACCGCGAGCGCCGAGGCCAGACCGATGTTGCGCTGTGTGAACGCCAGAATGTAAATCTGAATCCCCGGTACTGCCGTCGAGTTGCCGGGGCCGCCCGCCGTCGAGACGTACACAATGTCGAACGCCGCCAGCGCCGCGATCACCGTGACGGTCAGGCACACGCCGATCTCGTTGCGGAGCAGTGGCACCGTCACCGAGACGAACTCGCGGAACCAGCCCGCGCCGTCGATGCGCGCCGATTCATACAGCGACTGATCAATCTTGGTGATTCCGGTCAGTAGCAGGACGGTACAGAAACCCAGCAGCACCCAGATGCCGATCACGCCGACGGACGGGAGCGCCCAATCGAAGTCACCGAGCCAGGCGCGCGTGATCGCGCCGAGGCCGACGGCGCTGAGAATTTCGTTGATCAGGCCGGAGAGTGAGAGCAACCAGCCCCAGATGATCCCGGCGGCGACCAGCGGGATCACCTGGGGCAGAAACAGCACGGTGCGGGCAATTGCGCCGAGCCGCCCGGTGGCGATCCGATGGATCACGGTGGCGACGACCAGACCGAGACCCACCGGAATGAAACTGAACCAGATCACCAGCAGGAACGCATTGTAGATTGTTCCAAGCAGGTCGGGCACCTGAAAAACCGTCACGTAGTTCTTGAAGCCAACCCAGGTCGCAGCCGTGACGCCGTTCCAATGAAAGAACGAATAGATGATGGTCAGCAAGCTGGGCACCAGCACGAAAATGGCGTACATGATCAGCGCAGGCAGGACGAACAGCCAACCGACGATTGTCTCCCGGCGAACCCGTTTGCGCAGATGGGTTTGCCGGGAGGTTGCCAGTGCCGCCGGGTGATTATCTGATGTCACCATCTTGGTTACCGTTGATATGGCAGGAACGAGAATCGTCCTGCCATTCCATTATCCCAACTACTGCTGCGCCAGCTCGTTCTCGTACTCAGTCTGTACCGCCTTCAGCAGACCAGCAGCGTCTTCCTTGCCGCCAACCATCTTCTGAAGCTCAGGCGTCCAGCCCTGCGCGAAAATCGCGCTGGTCGCGTTGGCGATGAAGTCCATTGATGTGCCTGCTTCACCAACGACCGGGCCAGCAGCGAGCGTCTCGGTCGTGATCGAGCCTGCGGCGACAGTTGGCATGGTAGCGTCCGCCGGGCCGCCGGGGTTCGAGCCGCCCACCGTCACGTCGATCTGGCGAGCCGTTGGGTTGGTGGCGACCCAGTTGAGGAAGAAGGCCGCGCAATCCGCGTTCTTAGCGTTAGCAGCGATACCGTAGGTCAGCGGTGCAGACATGGCTGCCGGGCTGCCACCCGCCTGTGCAGGCGGCATCAGGAAGAAGCCGACGTTGCCTGCCATGTTGGTATCGTAATCAGCATTTTCCCAGTCACCGTTGAAGGTGAACACGCCTTCACCCTTGACGAAGCGGGCGTTGGAGTCGGTGTATTCGATAGCGTTGATGTCGGGCGGGAAGTAACCATCCTGAATCCACGTTTGCAGGTGCTGGGCAGCTTGCAGATTCTCAGGTGTATCGATGGTCGCGCCGCTCTTCTGGAAAATCCAGTCGTTGATGGGGTCAGTCGGGCCAATTGAGGCCATCAGCGCTTGCAGCGGGAAGGCAAGACCCATACCGCTCTTGGCGCTGCCCCACTGCATGATCGGCAGCAGACCAGCGGCTTTCGCCTTGCCGAGCAGGGCTTCAAAATCAGCCAGTGTCTGCGGCGGCTCGGTCATGCCAATCTGCGCGGCCAGCTTCTTGTTGTAGAAGATACCCGTCAGGCTGTAGTTGAGACCCATCGCGTAGAGCGAGCCGCTTCCGCGCGTACCGTCGTCGGCAACGCGCGCCTGATTGAGCTGGGGCACGGGCCACTTATCCCAGCCGAAGGCTGTCGCGTAGCCGTCCAGATTTTTGAGCAGACCGTCTTTGGCAAACGAGACCAGCGTGGGCAAACGAATCAGGTCGGGCGGATTGTCACCGGAGAGCAGACGCGGCGTCTCGTTGATCAGGTTGGCGAATTGATCCTGGCTGATGTTCCAGGTGACGTTCGGATATTCCTTCGTGAATTCATCGGCCAGCTTGAAGGGCAGGTCGAAGCCGGTTTCGAAGTAGGCATTCAGCGTTACCGGAGCGGTGCCGCAGTTGGGCGTCGAGGCGCTGTTCGCGGTGGCTTCTGGCGTCTGCGCGGCGACGGTCAGGGGGGCGGCGATGGAGAGAATTGCCAGAACTGCGAACGAGAAAAGGATGAGCCAAATTTGACGTTTCACGCTAATATCTCCTATGTATTAAATCAGGTGCAGTAATGTGCCTGGAGAGTCGGGCGGCCACCCGACTCTTTTGATCTAATTTTCTTCAGCTATCCGCGCTCCTTCCCAGCCTGACGGCTCTACTTATTCTTCTCAGTCTCAACCGATTGCACGCCGAATTCCTCTGACGCTCGTCTGGTTGCTGGTTCGCTACATAAGCTCTGAATACCGCTGCGTCGTTCCGCGCACGATTAACTCCAATGGCGGCAACTGACGCGGTACAACGTTGTCCGGCGTTGTCAGCAGATCGATCAAAAGCTGCGCGCCGAGATAACCGCTCCGTTCCAGATGCTGCCGAACGGTGGTCAAGCCGATATAACGGCTCAACTGCACGTCGTCAAAGCCGATGACCGAAATATCTTCAGGCACGCGCAGTCCCGCCGCGCGGATCGCCAGAATACAACCCACCGCCTGAATGTCGGACATAGCGAAAATCGCAGTCGGCAGTTCCGGCGCAGCTAAAAGCTGCTCTGTCAGCCGATGAGCCATTTCTTCGCCATGCACGCCGAGGCGAACGTAGTCCGAACGATAGGGCGCGTCGTAATCTTTGAGCGCCGCGAGGTAACCCTCGTAGCGTAATTCACTGGTCGGGAAACCGTAGTCATTTTGAAATTCATCGCCCACGTAGGCGATCCGGCGATGTCCCAGTTCCAGAAGATGCTCGGTCGCCATATAGCCGCCGTGACGGTTATCCGGGCTGATGCAGTTCAACCCGTCCGAACAGGCATCACTCAATGTAACGAAGGGGATGCCTGCTTGGGTCAGGAGGTCGCGCTGCTCGTTGGAGACCGTCAGCGTGGCGATCAGCAGTCCATCGACCGCTGCCTGTTCGACAATGGCGAGTAACTGCTCGTGGTAGCGATCCGGCTCGCTCACGCTGTAAAGGACGAGATTGTAATCGTTGTCCTGGTCACCGAGTGCCAACTGCATCCCGCGTAGACGCTCGACAAATGAAGGATGAGTGATGTTGGGGAGAATCACACCGATATTGCGATGCTGAATCCCAGTGGAAAGCTGGCGCGCAACTTTGCTGCGCCGGAAGCCTAACTCCCGGATTGCGCTTAACACCCGCGTCTGCGTCTCTGGGCTGACGCGCGAACTGTTATTGAGAACGCGAGATACAGTCCCTACGCCAACCCCAGCAGCTTTCGCAACGTCGTAAATCGTCGGATTCGGCATTGATATGCCTCGCCCATTCAGCCAATCAATTCTGCGTGGAACCGCTTCCACGATTAAATTTGATGGTAAGTCGCTTTTGGGTCGCTGTCAAGTATTTGGACAGATAACGGGCAGCCTTCGAGGAAAACGTGGCTGTTGCCCAGCGGCGCAGTTGGCGTTGAAGCACAGCCACAATCTGATGAGGCTCGGATCATAACTTTCAGAAACGATCTCCATGCTCTATCCAAGTGGCGGCACGAAGCCGGAACCAATGCGAGAACAGAACGAAACGGTTCACCCTCTGTTTGTCGCAGGTATGTCCAAGATGGAGATCGGATGGCGACCCGGCATATCCGCTCGGCGCGTTAGGCAAATTCTGGCGGAATCGGAATAGTTTGTAGTTTGTGCTCGCCCAAAGACCTGAGTTTGAAGACGGTCTTGGCGAAAACAGGCTTTTCCCTCGTAGGGGCATGACAGGTCGTGCCCCTACGGTGAAATTCCTCGCTCAAAATGGTTATCCATGTTCCAGCGCCCTCATAGGGAGCACAGCGCAGTTCTGTGCCCACTTGAAATCGCTCCTTTTTAGACCGTTGGCTTGATGTTCTGGTTGACGTGGAAGAAGTTGGTCGGGTCGTACTTGTTCTTGATCCCGACCAGTCGTTGATAGTTATCGCGATAGGCCGCTTGTACCCGCTCCTGCCCCTCGTCCATGATCATGTTGATGTACGCGCCGCCCGCTGAATAGGGATGCAGCGCTTCGGAGTAGCCTTTTGCCCAGGCGATCATGCGCTCGTTGTTGGCGGGGGCAGCATCAACGCCGATGATGACCATTCCCCAGTTGGCATCTCGCAGACGGTGAGCGCGACTGTCACCCAATATCTGCTCGACCTTCAGCCGGGGTTAGCAACTGTGCTGCAAGCCACACAGGGAGCAAACACCACTTCCTACGTTCATGCACCACGTGGTATTCACGGGCAAAAGGATGCTTCTGGCAACTGGGAATGGATGCTGCAAGATGGTTTGGGGAGCGTCCGAAGTGTGGTCGATAGCAGCTTGAACCCGTTGGAAAGCAGGTTGTATGAACCCTACGGTGTTCCCTTTGGCACGAGTGGAACGAGTCAGACGAGCTATGGGTTCACGGGAGAAATGACGGATGCAAACAATCTGCTCTATCTGCGTGCCAGATATTATGCGCCGAGCTTAGGAGTGTTTACGGCTCAGGATTATGTTGAAAGCGTCAATCGCTACTTG
>DASZXN010000079.1:0-8894 GCA_035545875.1 Phototrophicaceae bacterium | reverse complement strand
CGATCCGCAGGCGCACATTCTGAGCATCAACCGGGCGCTCGAACGAATGACGGGCTGGCGCTCGGCGGATGCGGTTGGCCGTGATCAGGATGAGGTGATGACCTGGAAGCGGCTCGACAGCGGCGACCTGAAAAAGGCGCTCGATGAAGGCTGGCCGTTCAATCAGAAAGGGGATGCGCCCGATTCGCTCTACGTTGAAGGCGACCTGCTGCGAGCGGACGGCCTGACGGTCAGCCTCGGCATCGTCTATTCGGCGCTGCTGACAGCGGACGGCGCACTCTCGAACATCATTGCTAACGTCCGCGATATCACCAATTTCCGGCAGGCGCAGGAGATGCAGAACGTCTTTATCTCGACGATCTCGCACGAACTCAAGACGCCCGTCGCGCTGATCAAGGGCTATGCCGCGACGCTGCGGCGTGAGGATCACGAGTGGAGCGCGGCAGAGGTACGCGATGATGCGGCTATCATCGAGGACGAAGCCGACCGCTTGACCGTGCTGATCGAGAACCTGCTGACGACGAGCAAGATTCAGGCACAGCGCACGCTCGAACTCAATCCGGGCGACGTGCGCCTCGATCAACTGGCGGCGAGCGCGGTCGAGCGTTTCCAGACACAGACCAAGAAGCATCCGTTCACGCTGAATTTCCCCCCCGATTTCCCGGTGATTCAGGGCGACGAGCAGCGCCTTCGGCAGGTGATCGACAATCTGCTCAGTAACGCGCTCAAGTATTCGCCGGATGGCGGCCTGATCGAAGTGGGTGGCACGGCGGACGAGCATAGCGTCACTGTCTACGTCCGCGATCAGGGCGTCGGCCTGACCGAAGCCGATCAGGAGCGCGTGTTCGAGCGCTTCTTCCGGGTCGATGGCAAACTCAGCCGACGCACGCAGGGAACAGGCTTAGGCTTGTTCCTCGCCCGGTCGATTATCGAGGCGCATGGGGGATCGATGCGCGTCGAAAGCCAACCGGGACAGGGTTCTACGTTTTACTTTACGCTTCCGCAGCAATAGAATTAGGGGCATAGCCCCACTGCTGTTCATTCGGAGAAAAGCTCTTGCCGAGACAAACTACGATCACTTGCCCGAACTGCGGGCGTCCATTTTCCGCAATTGTCGAGACGATTGTCGATGCAGGCCAAGACCCACAGGCCAAAGCGCGGCTGTTGTCCGGGCAGTTGAATACGCTGCGCTGCCCGAACTGCGGCAATCCGGTATCGATAGCCGCGCCCGTGCTCTATCACGACGCGAGCAAGGAACTCCTGATCGCTTACATCCCGATGGAACTGAACCTGACGAAAGATCAGCAGGAGAAGCAAATCGGCGACCTGATGCGCGAGATGAAAATCGTCTCGATGAAGGGCTACGTCTTTCAGCCGCGCCGCGCCCTGACGATGCAGAACCTGATCGAGCAGGTGCTTCAGGCCGATGGCGTCACGCCGGAGATGATGAACCAGCAGAAAGCGCGTGTGCGTCTGCTCGAAACGATGATGCAAACGCCGCCGGAGCTGCTGGTTTCGATCATTCAGCAGCACGACGCCGAAATCGACGCGCAGTTCTTCCAGACGATCACCCTGATGGCGCAGCGCTTGGTCAACGAAGGCCATACCGATCTGGCCGAGCCGCTGGTCGATTTGCAGCAGGTCGTACTGCAAAACTCGACCTTCGGGCGCGAATTGATCGAACGCAGCCGCGTTCAGGAGGAAGTCGTTGCTGAAGTCGCTGCCGAAGTGGAACTGTTGGGTCAGGACGCGACCCGTGACGATTTCTACAATCTGGCGCTGAAATATGCCGAGGACGACGAGCGCCTGCAAGCGTTGGTCGGGCTGGTACGCCCGGCTTTCGATTACACCTTCTTTCAGGAGATGAGCACCAAGATCGGGCAAGCGCCTGCGGATCAACGGGACGCGCTCGAAGGGCTGCGCGACCGTCTGCTGGAACTGACCTCGATGATCGATCAGCAGACACAGGCGGCGCTGCGCGAAGCGGCGGGTGTGCTGCAAGCGATTGTCACCGCGCCCGACCTCGATCAGGCGATTGCCGAGAACGCGCCGCTGCTCGATGACACGTTTATGGCGGTGCTGTCGGCCAACATTCAGGAAGCCGAGCGCCGTGCCGATCTGAACGCTTCAGCCAAGCTCAAGCAGGTCTACGAGCGCGTGCTGGCGATCATGCGCGAGAACATGCAGCCGGAACTACGTTTCATCAACGATCTGCTCTCGACCGAAACGGACGAAGAAGCCAGCGCGCTGCTTCAACAGGGGGCGGCGACCTATGGCCCCGCGCTGCTCGACATGATGGCGGCGGTCGAGCAGGCGTTGGCGCAGCGCGGCGACAGCCCGACGCTGCAAAAGCTGATCTTCCTGCACCAGCAGGCGGAGAAAACGCTCGGTTGAATCCGACGATTCTCCTACGGGGATAGTAATTTTCACGATCTTCGGGTAATCTTCTGCCCCGAACGCCTGATCGCCGTTCGGGGCAGTTTTTTGATCGGGCATTGCTTTCCTTAGGTTGGATAAGGATTCGACATATGCAAGGACGTTCCCACTTCCCACGTCGCGCGCTTGTGCTGGCGCTGCTGGCACTCCTCGTACTTTCGTTCGCGTTGTTCCCGTTGGCGAGTAAGCCAGTGCAGGCGCAGACCGTACCAACGGCCACGCCGACCGATCAACTGTGGCTGGCCTTCTCGTCCGTGCGCGACGCGCTTGAGAAGAAATTTCATACCGATCTCACGATTGTTGCGAAATGGGATTGGTCGGAAACCCAGTTTACGGCTGGCATCGACGACTGCGTGAAGGATGTCGCCCAGCCGCGTCAGCTTTTCTTCGGCTGGCGCTTCCTCATCACCGGCATGGACGGACACCAGTACGAAGGCCGCTCCAGCTTCGACCACACCATTGTCACGGCCTGCGATACGGTCACGACAGCGGCGGCTGCGCCGACGGCGGCTCCTAACGGCAGCCTGCCTCCGCCGGTCGCGGGCAGCGCGGCGGTTGGCGGCTTTGAAGTTGGCGGTCAGTTCCTCCAGTTGAACTCGAATACCGTGAGCCTGATGAAGCGGGCGGGCATGACGTGGGCCAAGACGCAGGTTCGTTATGAGCTTGGTCAGGACGGCGGCTCGGTCGCAGGAATCGTCAGCGCGGCGCACAGCAACGGCTTCAAGATTCTGATCAGCGTGCTGGGCGATCAAACGCAGATGGGTGACTTCAACAGTTACCTGAGCAACTACAGCGGCTTCGTCGCAGGCGTCGCGGGCGCAGGCGCGGACGCGATTGAAGTCTGGAACGAGCCGAACATCGACCGCGAATGGCCGGGCAGCTCAATCAACGGCGCGAACTATACCCAACTGCTCGCGGCGGCTTACAACGCGATCAAGTCGAAGAACAGCGGCGTAATGGTGATCAGTGCAGCGCCGTCGCCGACGGGTTTCTTCGGCAGCGCGGGCTGCGGTTCAGGCGGCTGTAACGACGACGTGTTCATGCAGCAGATGGCACAGGCAGGCGCGGCCAATTACATGGACTGCGTTGGCCTGCACTACAACGAAGGCATCGTCCCGCCGACCCAGAGCAGCGGTGATCCGCGCGGCGACAACTACCCGACTCGCTACTTCAGCACGATGCTGGCGCGCGGCTACAATCCCTTCGGCGGCAAGCCCGTGTGCTTCACCGAACTCGGCTATCTGTCGGGGCAGGGCTTCAATCAGGCGATCCCGGCGAGCTTCGCCTGGGCGGATAACACCACCGTCGCGGAACAGGCTTCGTGGCTGGCGGGCGCGGCGACTGCCGCCGCTCAGAGCGGCAAGGTGCGCCTGATGATCGTCTTCAACGTGGACTTCCCATCGTTCACCGACAACGATCCGCAAGGCGGTTACGCCATGCTGCGACCCGATGGCTCGTGCCCGGCCTGCGACGCGCTCGGCGCGGTGATGAACCACTAACCGCAGGACACTTGCAGTAGCTAACAGGACGCTCTCAGGAGCGTCCTGTTTGATTCCAGCAGAAAAGAACATTTTTGCCCCATTGAACGTAATGCCAGATATAAAGTCAAATCAATCGGGGGAAATTGGCGTGTTGATAACCATTCTGGCCTATGTGCTGGTCGGCGGCTTTCTGGTGATTGAAGGCCGGATGCGGCAGGGCAATGAAGCCAAGAATTTAGAGCGGGGCAAGTACGATCAGGGCAGCACAGCGCTGATCGGCGCGGCTTACGGAATTACCATCGTGAGCCTGATTGCGTCGGCGCTGCTGCCGCAAACCTTTCCGCTGGCGCTTCAGTGGTTTGGGCTGGCGTTGATGGTCGCCGGGCTGGGGCTGCGTTTCTGGGCATTTCGGACGCTGGGACGCTTCTATACGCGGACACTACGGGTCACGGAACAGCAGCAGGTCGTTCAGGCTGCGCCTTATAACCTGATCCGCCATCCGGGATATTCAGGATCGCTGCTGCTCTGGATCGGTGCGGGCATCGCAACTGGCAATCTGCTGGTGCTGCTGATCGCCGGGATTGCGATGGGCATCGCTTATACCTATCGCATCCGTACCGAAGAAACGATGCTGCTGTGGACTCTTGGCGGCGAATACGAGCGCTATCGCTCTCATACGTGGCGGCTGATTCCGCTGATTTACTAGCTAATCCGCCGCGAGCGGCAGGGCGTCGAGATCATACCGCCGCAGGCGATCCTCGTACTGCCGCAAGACCGGATAGCCGTGATCGTTGAAGTGGCCTTTGACGTGCTGATCGTCGAGCAGGGCGGCGCTGTGCGGCGCGCGCAGCTCGCCCGCGAAGCGGCGCAGCTTGCGACGATATTCCCAGCCTTCGAGCGCCGCACCAATTCGACCGCCGAGCGCCCATTCGATCACACGCTTGAGCCGATCCCAGCCTGATCCCGGCAAGCGTTCCTGCTCGACGTAGAAGGCATCGCTGGCGTTGGGCAGATAATCCTCGACCCAGGGATTGCAAGCGCGCATAGCACGGTACAGTGACAAGCCGTAGATCGGCACCATCTGGGCGACTTCGTGCGCCATGAACAGATCGCGTTTCGGCTGTTCGAGCGCAGTTTCCGCCAGCACGTAATTCGGGCAGACGACTACGCCTCGCAGCTCTGCCAGCCGCACCAGCACAATCGCAAAGGCGCGCGCCAGCCAGACCCGTCCAGCGGCGGTCACAAGCACGTAATCGAGGTCATCGTCGTCATCCGAGGCGTTGCGGACGGCCAGCGCGCCCGTCAGCGCGACCATGCGCACAAACGGCAGCCGCGCCAGCCATTGACCATAGTGCAGCGCCAGCGGCCACAGGCTCAACGACGCGGCGGCGCGCTGACCGCGCACGGCAATCGATCCCTGACCGCGCGCGTAAGCGACGTATTCGGGCTGTATGTCGAGTTCAGTTTGAAGCAGGGGCGAGGAGTCGAGCGTCTGCTCGATCTGGGCGAGGCTGACAGGCTGGCTGGAGATCAGGTAATGCTGGAGTTCCGGGCGCGTGAGAGGAAAGTTGAAAATATCCGCGTAGATCACCGTGCGCAGGATGGCTTCCTCTATCGGAGACAAACTGGTGTCCCTTTCGCGTCAGCTCCAGTTCCACAGCCAGAGATTGGTATAATGACAGGCGGTGGTATTGGGTTCGAAGTTGACCACCGCGATCCCCACCTGCCCACTCTGTGCCGTATTCTGCATAGAGCCGACGAACTGCCGGTCGATGTAAAAGTCTATTGTATTATCGTTTGCAACCAGCAGCAGCAGATGTGTCCCCGCGCCAATTGATTGATTTTTCCCATAAATTCCCGGCGCGAACGTATCGCCCGTGCGCTGCGAGACGCCGTATTCGCCCGTTTGATCCAGCCACGCCAGCGCGTAATTGTTGTCGTCGCTGAAGCGAAAGACCAGCCCGCATCCGGCTGGCCCCGGCCCGGCGGCGCTTAAATCGACAGTCGTGCCGATGGCGAAATTGGTGTAGGTGACGCTGCGACCGAGCATCACACGGTTGACGCCGGGGCGGGCATACTGCACCGAGCTATCGGGCAGCGTCAGCGACATCTGACCATCGGCGGCGATCAGGCCGCGCCGCTTGAGCGCCAGCACCGACTGGTTGCCGTCGCCCGCCGTGATTTCCTCAGGGATCACGGCTGCGCCGTTGACCAGTGTCGGCGTGGTGATCGATAGGTTATCGAAGGTCGCGCTGCTCTGGCTCGGCGAGGACGAATAGGTTCCGAGCATGAGGCCAATCGTACCCGCTGAGGCGAGCGTTTGGTCGGTAGCGCTGCCGATGTAGCCGCTGTTGTAGAAGAAGTCGAAGCCATCGCCTTTGGCAAGCACGCCAACGCTGAAGCTGGCCGCGCCGGGGACAATGTTCGGGTGTGGCGTCCAGTCGTGGATGACGGTTTCGGTGCCGTTCTGGACGAGCGTGAAGCGCCAGGTTCCCTGCGCGTTGATCGAGAGCAGATAATAGCTGCTGCCCTGGCGCCGGAAGGCCATGCCGATCTGCCAGCCGCTCGGATTGGCGACGTTGACGACCTGCGCCTGCGCGTAAAAATCCGTGTAGGTCGCGGCGCTGCTGTCGAAGGCGAGGCCGGATTGATGCGCGCCGCCGATGCTCATTTGCAACTGACCGTTACTCTGCTGGGCGACGACGGTGCTGTCGAACGCCTGCCAGTGGCTGCCGTTGAAATCATCGACTGCGGCCAACTGGCTGTAACCGGGCAGCATGGTCAGCTTGTAGCTGCCTGCCGTGTCCTTGAAACCGGAGACGGTCAGCGTATAAGTGTCGGTGCGCGGCATGGTGATTGCTTCGAGCAGCGGATTCAGGCTGGTCGGGTAGTCGTAATCGTCGCTGCTGACGACTTCGTGACCGCTGCTGTCGGCGAGCGTCAGCACCGGGTCAAACTGATCCGTTGTTGCCTGAAGCGCAAACGACAGCACCGCGCCGCTTTGCGCATTGAATGTCCAGGCATTCGTGCCGTTCGGCGTGATACTCCCCGTCAACGGCTGGAGCATCGTTAAGGTGGTCTGCGCCTGCGCAGGCACGGCTATGCTCAACGCCAGCAGAACGATCAGGTAGCGAAGGATTTTCAGTTTACGGGCATCCATTCAGGGAACTGCGTTTTGAGTCGGCTGAGATACGTCTGGAAGTCAGCCGGAGTCATCTCCGCGCCGAACATCCAGCGCTGATTTTCGGCGTCACGCAGGCGGCGCTGCTCTCCGGCAAGGCGCAGGTCTTCACGCGCGTCCTCGTCGCTTTTGCCCTTGCGCTTGCCGACCAGCTTTTTGAAGAACGGAGCCATGTCGTAGGCTTCAAGCTGCGCTGCCGACATGAAGGTATAGACCGTCAGATAGTCGTTCTCGAATTCGAGCGCACAGGCCAGCATCAGCCAGCCTTTCGGCACGCGCGTGCGTCCCTTCGTGACTTTGAACTGCCAGAAAACGGCATTGGCCGGGTCTTCCGAGAGAACCTGCTGCTGGAGCTTGTCCTTTTGCAGCATTTTCACGCCGTCGCCGCCGAGTTTGACCACGCGGCCACTCGGCCAGCGCGGTTTAAGCGAGCGTTCCAGCAAGGTGGTCAGTAGATACGAGCAGCCAAAACCGAGCAGCACAGCCAGCAGGCTGAAGCCATCGTTAGGAATGGCTGTACTGAAGATGATGAAGGCTACGATCCAGATGACGATGAACGATAGGACGATAACCAGACGCAGCGCGCCGTGCTCCTGATCGACCGGGATAACCAACGTGTTGTCTAACTGCTGATCTGTGTTCACAATTCCATTAATCCTGAACCCTCCGCGCGAACAGGATCACGCGCGGTTCACGCATGACAGCGGGATCGAGCGTTTCGAGGCGGACGTTTAACAGCGACATTATGCCGAATCCTGTGCGTTGAAGCAAGGCAATTACCACCTGAACCGGGAATCCACGCAGCGAGCGCGTCGTGCGGACGCGCTGCCAGTTCGAACCGTCGCGCCGGAAGATCGTATAGTCGTTGCTGCTGGCCTGACGCTCGTAATCGAAGCGGTGCGCCAGAAAGAGGGTCAGGTCGTCGCTGTCTACAACCAGATCGCTGTGACCGTCCTCACGCGCCATGCCTTCAATCGTGTGTAAATCGAAGACGAAGAGCTTGCCGGGACTGAGCAGCTTGGCGACCGACGTAAACACCGCTTCGAGATCGCGCAGGCTGTTGAGTTCGTTAAGCACGTCAAGCGCCATGATCAGGTCGATGTCGTGCAGGTTGCCGACGGCGCGGATGTCGCCTTCGTAAAGCTGAAAGGAGAGGCCAGTGTTAGTGATCGACTGCTGGGCGATTTTCAGCATCGACGGCGAAATATCCACGCCCGTGATGTTGTAGCCGCGATTGGCGAGCCAGCGGACGCTCGCGCCCGTGCCGCAGCCGAGATCGACGACGCGCCGCCCGACCCAATCGTTCGACTGGGCGTAAGCGATCAACTGCGGCGTGAGCGTCTCAGCAAAACTCGCCATGCCGAGCGCCTCGTAGAAGGGGGCGAGTTGGGCATAGTCATCGCTCATGGCAGACCTCTCTACTGGCGTACAAATAAAGGCGCGTAGGTGTAAATTAAATCGAGCGATGTGCTGTAGATGACTGCGGTGCGAAACTGGGTCAGGTCAACGCCATCGGGCAGTTGATAATTTTGTGCTTTGAGGGTCGCTTTGAGGCCACCCACATCCACCGGATCGACGCCGCCGACGCTGAGGTCTTCGGGCGTTTTGGGCGTATCGGCGGCGGACAGACTGATGTGCAGGTCAGGGCCATTTTGCATACTGAAGCTGTCGTCGAGGCGCAGCGTGAGCGCGTTGCTCGCGTCCTGATAGATCGTGACCGTGCCCTGTCCGTAGCGAATCGCGTCAAGCTGCTGGAACGTACCGCTGGCGACGATCACGGGCGAAACGAGACTGGG
>DASZXN010000078.1:0-2047 GCA_035545875.1 Phototrophicaceae bacterium | reverse complement strand
CCATGACTGCCTGCCGCATCGGACTTTGCAGCTTCTTCATCAGGTCATCGACCACTTTGCGCACGACGATGCGCGCGGTTGCGCGGGCTTCACTCGGCATCACCTTGTTGAGCGAGAGCAGCGTCGTCACCATATGCACGTCCGGCTCAAGCGACTCCATCAGTTCCGGTTCGAGCAGCAGTTGACGCAGATTGAGGCGCTCGACAGCATCCTGCTGCATCACACGTACAACCGACGACGGGAAGAATTTGCGAATGTCGCCCAGCCAGCGCGCGACTTTCGGCGCGGAACCGCCCAGGCCGCCTGTTCGCTGTTCGCCGTAGAGCGATGAAAGCGCGTCGTCCATCGCCTGATCGTCGCCCGACAATGCGCCGATCCTATCCGTGTCTCCGCCTGTGTTTCCGCCACTTCCCGACCCACCGCCTGAGCAGATCGAGTTTCCGTCCGGGCCGAGGATCAAACGCCAGCGCCGCAGCCGTTCGTATTGAGTCGTCATGTCGTCTCCAATCCGAGTAACTGGCGCACGAGCGGAAGCACTTTGGCGGCGCGCTCCGCGTCGAAGGGGGTGGGCACCGTTTCGTCGGCGCTGGTCATCCGCAGGCGGCGCACCCGCTCGGCGATTTGCTGGCGGTCGTAGTTGGAAAAGGTCGAAAAGGTGCGGCGCAGCAGCGGCAGCAAATTCTGAAACAGGTCGCTCGGCAGGGTCGTCATCCACTCGTCAATCACGCGCCACAGCCTGTCGTCGTGGATCAGAATTGATCCGCTGTCGCGTAGGAACCCCTCGACCCACGCGGCGGCCTGCGGTGGATCACTGGCACGCGCGAGCGCCAGCTTCATCCGGCGCTTGGCTTCGTCCGCGTCGATGCGCTGCCCGTCGAGCAGAATCCGCGTGAAGCGCCCTGCGAGCAGACCGTGTAAGGCGCGGTTGAGCGCCAATTCGAGTGTATCTTGCCATAGCTTGAGCTGTTCCTCGTGCTGAAGCAGACGGAGCGCTGCATGGGTGGACAAGATCAATGTGAACATCTGCACAGCGGCATCGTCGTCGAGTGACGCGCACGCCCCTGGCAAGCCGATGCACACCCGCGTCACGATGCCGTCAATCACTCGCTCGACCAGATCGCGGTCGGTCGCGCGGACGTTGGTGTAACGCGCCGTTTGCGCGAGCGCAGGCAGCGCTTGCATCAGCAGCGTCACGTCGCTGGTGAGCGTGGCCTGCGCTTCCAATCGCTTCATGACGTAAGCGGTTGCATCCGGCAGATCGCAGAGCATCAGGAACGAGATCAACTCGGTCAGCCCGCGCAAATCTTCGGCGTGATCAGCTTGATCCTGCGCGAAAGCGGCAGCGGCATCGCGGACGGTATTGCCCCAGATGCTCGCCTCAATCACGGTAATGACGATCTCCGGTTGCCAGATCAACGTCCACGTCTCGCGGAAGGTTCCCGTTTTATTGGTGTCGTAATTTGGCTTACCCCAGCGAATTCGCAGGAGCAGCAGGCGATGAAGGAGCTGGCTGCGCTCCAGATCGGTTGGCTTGCGCAGATCGAACTCGTAGGTGTGTTCTTCTGGCTCGGCTTTGAGGCGCAGCCGCTTTTGCAACGCCTGTAAATCCTGCTGAAGCGGAACGGTCGGCGTTTCGTCCGGGACTTCGCCTAACGTTTCACCGACAATCAGCTTGCGCTCGATCACGCGCATCGGCTCGGCCTGACCGAAGCAGATCACGGCTTGCGCTGCCTCGTTCAGCTCCGGCAAACCCGGCACCGGACGACCGCGCAGCGCCGCCAGCGTTTCGCCCAGCCGCACCGCGTCGATCACCTGCGCCGTCGAAGCGTCGAGCCGTTCCTCGCGCAGCAGTTGAGCGACGCGCGCCATCCAGTGGATAGCGATTTGCTCGCTCGGCGTATGCCACAGATGCGCGTACCAGCCCGGCGACGTGATCCCTGCGCCGTAGCCGCTGAAGCGCGACAGCCGACCATGCGTCCAGGGAACCCAAGTCGCTTTGGTCTTGACCTTCGTCAACCCCTTGAGCAGCGCTGTATCATCTTTGGCT
>DASZXN010000077.1:0-3461 GCA_035545875.1 Phototrophicaceae bacterium | reverse complement strand
CGAAATGACGGTATCAATGTCATCCGGTTTTAAGCCAATGATCGCCAACTGCTGAATCACGTCCTGTCCATTCGCGAAGTCCTGTTCATCTTCCGGCATGATCTCCGGCAGCCCCGTGTCAATCAGAATATTCTTGCCGTCATCCGTCTGCACCAGATAGCACACAATCGGAATCTGGTACTCCGGCATATCCCCAACCTGCATCAGATAAAGACGCCTCATGGCGGTCTGGCTCATGATTTCCTCCTCGGATTTGCAACCACTACTGGGTCTATGATAGCACAGAAGTTCGGATCAAGCTCAAGCTAAGGCAGCGCGGCGACCGTTTGATAACACTTGATCTCCCTTTTCAGTACAACGACGAGTTTCTTCTGGCGAACCAGCAAATCGACAGCTTTCGTGATCGGCTTCGCGCCGTAGACCGCAAACTCGTGATGAATCTTACTGATCGGCCTCGGCTGGCGGCAGTAGGCGAGAATCTCCGCCGATTTGTACTCGGCAAACGTTGGCAGCAGACGTTTTGGGTGAATAATCGTCGCGCCGTCGTTGCCATCGAGCGTGTCGCTGAAGCTGACGCACTCAGGATATTGCGCTAGGAGCAGTCGGAGCGCCTGCCGGATTTTCCCGCCTCGCCCGGTTGAGCCGTAACCGTGAATCACGGTGAAACGATGCAGCTTCCCAGCGCGCACGCGACGGTTGTACTCGTCAAGAAAGGTTTCCAGCGCTTCGCCAAGCGGGTAGGCGTGCAGATCGAGTTTGTCGCTCATTGAGTGTCAACTTTTTCAGCAGAGAATGCCCATTATCCCGCATATAGTACAGAAGCAACCGATACGTGTCGATCACAGGGCAAACGCATCAAAATCAGATGGAAAGTCACAAAGGGTCACAAGGAATCGTAGGGACGGCATTGATGCCGTCCGCTATACCGGACGCGATCAATCGCGTCCCGACAAAATCCGTATCGCCTTTCATGACCCGAACATAAATTTGATGCGTTCGCCCTGGTCGATCAGCGCGGCTTTTCCCCTATCGGCGCGGCGTGATATACTTGTCTTTATTACATTCGTTCTATCCGGGAGTGGCGCATGACGAGCAAAATCGCGCCTGAACAAGTCATTACGTTCGATGAGTTCATACGGCAATATGCAGGCAAACGCTACGAGTTTGTCGAGGGAACACCACAGCCTATCGGTGAAGAAATCGTCGCGGAAAACGGAGAGATCATCGTGTCGCCTGCCACCGGGATTCACGGCCTAATCACGAACTTCATTGCTTATTTGCTTACAGGTTTTGTTCTTGAGAAACGGCTCGGCTACGTATTTGGCGCTGAAACCGGATTCATGATGAACCGCGAAAGTTCAGAGATGCGCGCAGCGGACGTAGCTTTTGTCAGCAAAGAACGGATAACATCGCCAGAACAGCTTACCCATTGGCTACCCTTTCCGCCTGATCTTGCTGTAGAGGTCGTTTCCGAGCATGATCGCGCAACAGACATTCAGCGCAAGGCACGGAGCTATATGGCAAATGGTACACGCTTACTGTGGCTGTTTTACCCCGATACACGCGAAGCCGAGGTTCATCGCCCCGGTGAACCTATTTACACACTCGGAATAGGGGAGACGCTCAATGGTGGCGACGTTCTGCCCGGTTTCTCCGTTGAAGTTAAAACCGTTTTTGCGATAACTGAAAGTGAGTGAGTGGCGCATGACCAACCGCGAGATTGCTGACATTTTCGACAATATCGCCGACATGCTGGAAATCAAAGGCGAGATCATTCACCGCGTGATGGCCTACCGCAACGCCGCCGGAGCGATCCGCGATCTCTCGCGTGACGTGAACGCGCTCGCCGCCGAAGGCGAACTGGGGACGATCCCGTTCGTCGGTAAGATCATCAGCGAGAAAATTCAGGAAATGCTCGACACCGGCAAGCTCAATTTCTACGAGGAATTGAAGGCCGAAGTCCCTGAAGGCGTCGTCAATATCCTGCACATCAACGGCGTTGGCCCGAAGAAAGCCAAGCAGTTCTGGGAAAACGGCATCACCTCGGTGGACGCGCTCGAAGCCGCCGCCAAAGAAGGCAAACTGAACGGCCTGCCGGGAATGGGCGCGAAAACGCAGGCGAAAATCCTCGAAGGGATCGAATCGCTCAAGCGGCGCGCCGCTGACACACGCACGCCGCTCGGAACTGCCCTGCCCGCCGCTGAATCGCTGCTGCAACGCCTGCTCGATCTGCCGCAGGCGATTAAGGGGACGGTCGGCGGCAGCATCCGGCGCGGTCGCCCGACGATTGGCGACGTGGATTTGCTGGTCGCCAGCACCGATCCGACGCCGATCATGGATGCTTTCGTGCATATGCCGGAAGTGGCGCGCATCCTCGGCAACGGCGAGAAGAAAAGCTCAGTCGAACTGCACACCGGCTTGCAGGTCGATCTGCGCGTGCTGCCGCCGGAGCGCTACGGCACGGCGCTCCAATACTTCACCGGATCGCAGGCGCACAACATCCACATCCGCGAAATCGCGCTGGCGCAGGGACTCAGCCTGAACGAACACGCTTTCACCCCAGTCGATAAAAAAGGCGAGCCGACCGGAGCGCCGGAAATTCTGTGCGCGACCGAAGAAGAAGTCTATAAGACGATTGGCCTGCCCTGGATTCCGCCGGAAATCCGCGAGGATCGCGGCGAGATCGAAGCGGCGCAGAAGCACAAACTGCCCACCCTGATCACGCTGGAAGATATGCGCGCCGACCTGCACATGCACACGGTCTGGAGCGACGGCAAGTTCACCGTGCGCGAGATGGCGGAGGCCGCACTCGCGCGCGGACGGCAGTACATCTGCATCACCGACCACTCGAAAGGCGCGACCATCGCCAACGGCCTGACGGTCGAGCGGCTGCTGGAGCAGCACGAGGAGATTGTTAAAGCCGATGCCGACCTGCGCCCGTTCCGCGTCTTTCACGGAACCGAGATGGAAATCCGCGCCGATGGCGAGTTGGATTTCCCTGACGAGGTGTTGGAAAAGCTGGATTTCGTGATCGCCTCGCTGCATCAGGGCTTGCGCCAGCCGCGCGCGCAGGTGACGGCGCGCATCCTGAACGCGATCAATAACCCACACGTCGATCTGATCGGGCACCCACGAGGGCAACTGATCATGGAGCGCGACGGGGCTGATCTCGATATGGACGCGGTGTTCGCCGCTGCGCAGAAAAGCGGCATCGCACTGGAAATCAATGCCAACCCGCACCGCCTCGACCTCGAAGCGCAGTACGCGCAGCGCGCCGTCGAACTGGGGATTCCGCTGTGCATCGACACCGACGCCCACGCGATTGACCAGATGGACTTGCTGCGCTTCGGTATCATTACGGCGCGGCGCGGCTGGGTCGAAGCGAAATCAGTGATCAATACCTGGCCGCTCGACCAGTTTCTTGAATGGGTGCAAAAGCGAGGCCATCATGCCTGATCAAC
>DASZXN010000076.1:0-5377 GCA_035545875.1 Phototrophicaceae bacterium | reverse complement strand
TTCGTCGAAGATTTGCAGTTGTATTTCGAGCGCGTCAAAGCGATGCAGCCGGGCAAAAAGCATTTTCTGCTCGGCCACAGCATGGGCGCGCTGATCAGCCTCGCTTTCACCGAACGCCATCAGGACGAAATTGACGCGCTGGTGATCTCCGGCGCGCCCATCCTCGCGGATGCGAACGTCTCGCCCGCGCTCGTTTGGGTCGGCAACGTGATGACGAAAGTCGCGCCCAGGCTGCCGTTTGTGAAGGTCAATCAGCCGGGAATCCTGTCGAGCGATCCTGAAATTGATAAGGCGTGGGAGAGCGATCCGCTCACGTATAAGGGGTTGATGCGCGTCCGCCTCGGCGTTGAACTCAACAACATGGCGCGCGCCGTGCGCGAACGCCTCTCGGAACTGCACCAGCCGATCCTGATTCTGCATGGCGCACAGGATCGGCTGGTCAATCCATCCGGCAGCCAGTTCGCTTACGATCACGTCGCATCAAGTGACAAAACGCTCAGGCTCTATCCGAACATGCGCCACGAGATCATGAATGAGATCGGCAAGGAAGCCGTTCTCGACGAGATCGTCGCCTGGTTGGATCGCCATCGCTAACCGATAGGCGACATTACCAGGGGAGCGTTCCGAGGGTTGCGTGCGTGAACGTCCCGGTCGGGCCATCGGAGCCGATCAACGCCATGCGCACCGCCTGAACAGCGCCTTCCTCGACCGTCTCCGTGCCCGTAAAGTTGTTCAGGTAGGTCTTGGTGAAGCCCGGCGACACAGCATTGACCTTGATCGGAGTATCCTCTAGCTCGATTGCCATCGCCACCGTCAGCGCGTTGAGCGCCGTCTTGGAAGCAGCGTAGCCGGGGCCGAAGGTTGAGCGGCGCGTGTAGTTCGGGTCTAGGGTTCGCGTCAGCGAGCCGACGCCGCTCGACACGTTGACGATGCGGGCGGCAGGCGCTTCGCGCAGCAGCGGCAGCAGCGCCTGATAGACCATCAGCACGCCGAATACGTTGGTCTCCCAGATCGCGCGCATTTCATCGAGCGATATGTTGCTGGCGCGGGTGAGCTTCGCGTGCTCCTCGACCGTCCCGCTGGTCAGGTCGCCGGTGTGCGAGATCGCGGCGTTTTGGACGAGTACGTCGAGGCGGCCAAACTCGCTGCGGATGCGCTCGGCGGCGGCGCTGATCGACGCCGGATCGGTCACATCAAGCTGGATCGCGTGGGCGTCGCCGTTGATGCTCCTGGCGGCGGCTTCGCCTTTTTCGAAATTGCGCGACCCGACGAGTACGGTCAAGCCGTGTTCCGCAAGTTGTCGAGCGATCTCAAGACCGATTCCTTGATTAGCCCCGGTGATCAGGGCGACGGGTTGGTCATTCATGCTATTCTCCTTATTGCTGAATTTGGTTAGCTCGCGGCGCGTTCGCTGACGGGACGGCGGCGCAAATTGGCTTGGCTGAGGGCGGGCGGGACGTAGTTAGCCGCGTCGGGCACGCCCACGTCGCTTCCGGGCGGAACAATCTGGTCGATCTGGTCGAGAATGTCGTCCGTCAGCGCGACTTCAGCGCCCGCGAGCAAATCGTCAAGCTGTTCCAGCGTGCGCGGGCCGAGGATCGCCGAGGTCACGCCGGGGTGAGCGACCGTGAACGCCAGCGCCAGATGCGTCAGCGACAGTCCGGCCTGTTCCGCCACGAGGATTAGCTGCTCAATCGCATCCAGCCGAGTTTCGTCGCTCATCTGTTTGCCGTAAACCCGGACGCGCAGGCTGTCAGGCAGTGGTTGACCCTTGCGGTAACGCCCCGTGAGCATCCCCCTCGCCAGCGGCCCCCATACCAGTACGCCCATCCCGTAGCGCTGGCAAACGGGCAGCACCTCACGTTCGATGCCGCGACTCAGGATCGAGTAGGGCGGCTGCTCGGTGCGGAAACGCGCCAGACCACGCCGCTCCGCCACCCACTGCGCTTCCACGATCTCCGAGACAGGGAAGGTCGATGATCCGATGGCGCGCACTTTCCCCGCGCGCATCAAATCGGTCAGGGCAGAGAGGGTTTCCTCGATGTCGGTATCCGGCGCAGGCCGATGAATCTGGTAGAGATCGATATAGTCGGTCTGCAAGCGGCGCAGCGAATCCTCCACTTCGCGGATCAGCCAGCGCCGCGAATTACCCTGCTGATTCGGATCGTCGCCCATCTTGCCGTTGATCTTGGTGGCAAGCACGATGTTGTCGCGGCGGCCTTTCAGGGCTTTCCCGACGATCTCCTCGGATTCGCCACCACTGTACCGATCAGCCGTGTCGATAAAGTTGATGCCTGCATCCAATGCCTTGTGGATGATGCGGATTGCGTCGTCATGATCAGAATTGGCGATTCCCCCGAACATCATCGCACCGAGGCAGTAGGCGCTGACCTGAATGCCCGTTCTCCCAAGTGTGCGATACTGCATCTGCGGCTCCTTTTTTGCACCGGACTATGGTCAATAGCGCTGTCATGTGCTAATATAGCTGAAGCGGAACGACGTTCCATATAATACGGAACAATGTTCCGTTTGTCAAGTAGAGGCATGATGAACGACAAACCGGAAGAGCAGAGTGATGGATTGGAGGCTCGTGGCGGCACGGATCGGCGTGTGCGTGCCGATGCGCAGCGCAGCATCGACGCGCTGCTTCAGGCCGCGCTTGCTGTGTTTGCGACCTCTGGTGTCGATGCTCCAGTACGCGAGATTGCAGAGAAGGCTGGCGTCGGCATCGGCACCCTGTACCGCCACTTCCCGCAGCGCGCTGATCTGATCGCGGCGGTCTTTCGTCACGAAATGGATGCCTGCGCCGACGCCGCCGCGATCTTAGCCGCCGAGTACGATCCCGGCGAAGCATTGGCTCGCTGGATGCAGCGCTACGTGAGCTTTGTTGCCACCAAACATGGGCTGGCGGCGGCTCTCCATTCGGGCGACCCGACCTTTGCCCCCTTGCCCACTTACTTTGATCAACGGCTTCGTCCCGCGCTGCATGGCTTACTCGACGCAGCGGTCGCGGCAGGCGAGGTGCGCGATAATGTCGATGCGGACGAACTGCTGAGCGCGGTTGCCAACCTCTGTCGGCTGGCGGATGACGGCGATACCACCCGCGCGCGGCGCATGGTCGCGCTGCTGGTTGATGGGCTGCGCTACGGCGCGAGCCGATCAGCGAACACGCCTTCCGACGCGACCCGTTAGTATGTGCGGTGTATGGATAGGGCTTGGTCGCCCCATTATGGAATCAATAAGCGGAACTGGGGAGAAGGACGCGGAAGGTGCTGCCTTCCCCGACGCGGCTCTCGACTTCGATTCGACCGTGATGAATTTCGACAATCCGCTTAACGATTGCCAGCCCTAGCCCGGTACCACCGTCGTGCTTGGCTTTCGCGGCCTCGGTGCGGTAGAAGCGGCTGAAGATCAGCGGAATTTCCGCCTCGCGGATGCCGATGCCCGTGTCCGAGATTTCGGTCACGACGGCACGATCCTGTTTGCGCGTCCGCACCGTCACCGAGCCGTTGTCCGGCGTGTAATTGAGCGCGTTCTCGACCAGATTGGTCAGCACGCGGTTCAATTCCCCCGGATTGCCTAAAACGGATGGCAGCGGTAGTTCCAGATCAAGCAGCAGCGCTTGATGTTTTTGCTCGGCAATCGGCTGAAGGCGCGAGCGCACCTCGTTGATCAGAGCATTCAGGTCGGTCGGCGTCATGTCGAGCGAGGGCATGTCATCCAAGCGCGAAATCGTCAGCAAATCCTGAATGTAGCGCTGCACCAACGACGTTTGCTCACGGATGATGTTGATCCGTCGCGCGCGCCGCTCTGGATCGTCCATCAGTTGCAGCAGGTCAAGGCTGGTGTTCATCACGGTGAGCGGCGTTTTCAGGTCGTGCGAGATTTCGCCCAGAAACTCGTTGAGCAGCGTGATCCGTTCCTTCTGCCGCTCCAGCTCGACAACCTGTTCCTCAGCCAGCTTGCGCGCGGTGATGTCCTGGGTCACGCCGATCATGCCAAGCAGGTTGCCCTGAGCATCACGGTAAGCCCCACCAACCGAAAACAGCCACAGCACCTTTCCATCAGGCGACTGAACGCGAAACTCAATCGACAGCGGCGTGCCATCGCGCAGGCACTGTTGAAATGTTTGATCCAACCGCTCACGGTCTTCATCGAGTGTATGGCGCAACAGAGTCGGGAAATCAGGAAACAACGGGCGTTCATTCGTGGGAATTGAGGGATCGTAGAAGATTTGCTCTTTACCGAGCCGCAGTTCCCAGACGCGCATCGCGCCCACTTCGACTGCCAGATTCAGTCGATCCCGATGCAGCTTTTGCTCCTGTTCGGCGTTCTTTTTCAGGAGCAGCACACCGAGCGTCGAGGCATACAGGCTCAGGAGTTCAAGCTGCTCATCGCGCAGCGGTTCATGGCGAATGAAGCTATCCGCCGCCAGCCAGCCAATCGGATGAGTTTCATCCCAGAGCATCGCCATCGCGTTCCAGCCTCTGCCAATGACCTTCCCTTCGTCCCAGATTTCGGTCTCGCCGTTGACGATGATATTCCGCCGCCCGCGAATCGACTTGGAAACGAGATGCAGACGATCAAGCGTATACGACGCCCCATACTCGACACGCAGCGAGCCATCAGGAGCGGTACCGTAAGCGCCATAAATTTCATTGGGGTCGTCGTGGGTGAGAAAAAGCCCCAGCCGATCAAAGCCAAGACGTTCGCGGCCAAGCTCCACCGCTCGACGATAGAAATCGTCGAGCTTGTCAATTTGCGCCAGCTCGATGGTCACGTCCTGAAGCGCCCGCAGCTTTTCCTGAATACTGCGTGCCCAGTCCTTGTCGGCACGTAACCCGTCTTCGACATGCCGCAGGGCAACAAGCTGCTGTTCCAGGTCGCGGTTGCGCTGCGCGACTTGCTTCGCTTGCCGAAGATAGCGAATATTCTCGGCAAGAGCAGAGAAAGGCGCAGCAATTTGATCGAGCAAAGCGCCCATGCCTTGCGAATCCTGTGTGTGGTGCGAGTCTGCTTTTCATTGTACCGCAAACAGGTGCGCAAATTGGCAATAGATACGAGAGATTTACAACTTTAATCTGTGTCAAGAGAGGAAAACAAAAACGACCGAGAATTTACTCGGTCGTCAGGGGTCATCCCCAGTGTTCCATGTTACATACACACCACACCACACCACACGCGCACAGTCGCAAGAAAGAGGAGAAACGCACCGCCTCCGAGACTTTCAGAAGATTGCGTTGGCAGCGGCGTACTCTCCCACCCAGTCCCCCGGGCAGTACCATCCGCGCTGGTGAGCTTAACTGCCGGGTTCGGGATGGGACCGGGTGGACCCTCACCGCTTCAGCCACCAACACACTTCCGCCTTCCCCCAGAC
>DASZXN010000075.1:0-5370 GCA_035545875.1 Phototrophicaceae bacterium | reverse complement strand
AACCCGCCAGTGACGTGTCGATTGCCCTCACCAGCGGCGACACGACCGAGGGTACCGTCAGCCCGACCCCGCTCACCTTCACCGCCGCCACTTGGGACACGCCGCAAACTGTCACCGTCACGGGTGTGGACGACGCGGTCGTCGATGGCAGCGTCGCCTACACCATCCAGTTCGCCGTCAGCAGCAGCGATGCCCATTACGACGGCATGACCGTCCCGGACGTGAGCGTCACCAACGACGACAACGATACGGCAGGCATCACGGTTGACCCAACGAGCGGCCTCGTCACCACCGAGAGCGGCGGCACCGACAGCTTCACCGTCGTCCTCACTACCCAACCGAGTGCCGCTGTGACCATCGACCTGACCAGCAGCAACCCCGCCGAAGGCACCGTCAGCCCGACCCCGCTCACCTTCACCAGCGCGGACTGGGATACCCCGCAAACTGTCACCGTCACGGGTGTGGACGACGCGGTCGTCGACGGCAGCGTCGCTTACAGCATCCAGTTCGCCGTCAGCAGCAGCGACGCTCATTACGACGGCATGACCATCCCTGATGTGAGCGTCACCAACGACGACAACGACGATACAGGCGTGACGGTCAATCCGGCGATGCTGCATCTAGACGCCGGTCAGCAGGGCACGTATGAAATCTACCTGAACAGCACGCCCAGCGGATCGGTGACGGTGCTGTTCAACTTCGATGGAACAAAGATAACGGTCGATGGCGAAACGACGCCGTTCACGATGGTCTTCAACGACGCGCTGCCGAGAACGCTGACCGTCAAGGTACTGGCCGGCACCTCAGCGAGCAGCGCCACCATCACGCACAGCATCACCAACAGCAGCGCGGCGGAATACCCGGTCAGCATGGCACTGCCGAGCGTGAAGGTGAACATCGCCAGCAGCGTCGGCCTGCCGCCGCCACCGCCTTCGCCGCTATGCAGCACGGAGGATTTCGATCAGAATGGCGTGGTGCGCACGGGCATCCCTGATGCGATCCGCTATGCCATCAACTGCCGCGTGCTTTATCAGAACGGCCAGCCGACGACCTGGCTCGGATCGCCGCTCTACACCTCCGGCAGCCTCGGCGCACCGGGATTGGTCGAGTTGGGCGTCGAGCAGGCGATTGACATCTTCAGTCCAACAGGCATGGCCTACTTCAACGGCGGCGCGGTCTTCTGCCTGCGCGGATCAGGAACACTGATCTGGCTGGCGGCCAGTGGTCAGCCGCGCACGCCGCAGATCATCGGCAGTTATACCGTGCCGGACTTCCCCGGCTTCACCTGCGCGACCCTGTTCGAGCCGGGTACGCTGGTGCTGGTCGCCGATACGCCGCATTGATTACACGTGAGGGAATGCGATAAAGCAAAAAGGGGCGTAGCGCCCCTTTTTGCTGTCCGTTCGACCTGCCGGTAAGGTCGCTTGCCAGCACACTGACGACTTAATGCGAGTTCGGGATAAGCCGCAGCAGGAACAGATTTTTCCCTGGTAGGGGCCCGACATGTCGTGCCCCTTCGATCAAATTTTTCGCTCAAAATCGTTATCCATAACTGGCGTTACAGATAAATGCTTCACTCAACCATCCCTGAGGCTACTTGATGCCGCTGCTGGCAAAGCTTTCAATGAAGCGGCGCTGAAACAGCATGAACAGGATCACCAGCGGCGCGATCACCAGCACTGTGCCCGCCATCAACTGACCGTAGAGCGCGCCGACTTCCGCCGTTTTGAGCAGCTTGTTGAGCGCAACGGTCAGCGGGCGCACCTCGTCGGAGCGCGTGACGATCAGCGGCCAGAGAAATTCGTTCCAATGGCTGCTGATCGAAACCAGCGCGAAGGCAACGTAAGTCGGGATCGAGAGTGGGATGTAAACTGCACGCATGACCTGAAGCCAGTTTGCCCCATCGATGCGCGCGGCTTCCTCCAGTTCAAACGGAATCTCGCGGAACGCCTGCCGCAGCAGCAGCGTCCCGAAGGCCGATCCCCAGTAGGGAACCATCAGCGCGACCTGCGTATCGAACAAGCCGAGCGCGCGAATTGTGGCAAAATTCTGCACCAGCAGCACGCCCGTTGGGATCATCAATTGCAGCAGCACGAGGAATAACAGCAAATCGCGCCCGAAAAATTTCATGCGCGCGAAAGCATAGCCCGCCATCGTGATCGTCACGACCTGCACGATCAGCGTGCCGAACACGAAGATCAGGCTGTTGGCATAGTGAGTCAGCCAGGGCGCGACCTGAAAGGCATCCTGATAATTTTGCGTGGTCAGCGTGCAGCCCAAAAACGGGATCGTCGTTTCGGTAGCGGCGGCGATGCTCGAATCGTGGGCGGCGCAGTCGAAGAAGATGTTGCCGTTGGTGATCGGCTGACTGGCGGGACGCAGGCTGACGAGGACGGTAAATACCAATGGAATCAGCCAGATCAGCGAAATTGTGATTAAGAGCGCGTTTGCCAGCAAGCCGCCGAGCGATCTCGGTTTAGCGGTCATCTTTAACCCGCCTCCACTCGAAGAAGTAAAAGTTTGTGACCGTGAAAATCATCAGCAGGAGGAGCAAAATCACGGTAATGGCGTTGACGTAACCGAGGTTGCGCGGGTCGGATAATTTTTGAAAGATGTAATAGAGCATGAGGTTGCTGCTGTCGTTTGGGCCACCCTGACCGAGCGCCTGCAACTGCTCGACCGTCTGAAACGCGCCCGTGATCGCTACGACTAATACGAACAGTGTCGTGCGCCGCAAGAGCGGTACGGTGATGTAGCGAATCTGCTGCCACGTATTCGCGCCTTCGAGATCCGCCGACTCGTAAATGTCGCGCGGAATCCCCTGCAAGCCCGCCAGATAGAAAATCATGAAGTAGCCGATTTGCTTCCAGCAGATCACGATAATCACGGAGACGAGCGTCATCGTCTGCAAGCCGAGCCACTTGACGGCAGGTAAGCCGAGCGAGCGCAGAATCGTGTTGGCGAGGCCGATGTTATCGGCGTAGAGAAAAGCGAAGATGCTTGCCGCGCCGATCACCGGGAGCAGCGCCGGGTAAAACAGGCTGAAGCGCCAGATGCCTAACCAGCGCACCTTGCGGTTGAGCAGCAGCGCGAACAGGAAGGCCAGCGGCACGCTGATGATCGTGGTCGCCGCTGTGAAGATCAGCGTGTTGACCAGAATCAGCGGGAAGGAAGCGGCAATGTCGGGGCGAGTCGATTGTGCCGGATCGAACAGGTCAACGTAATTTTGCAGGCCGACGAATTTCGGCTGCTGGCGCACCGTCAGCGGCGGGCGATACAAACTGCCCACAACCGACTGATAGGTCGGCCAAATGGTGAACACCAACACCAGAATCAGCGTCGGCGCAACCAGAAAATACGGAAAAAGCCGCGCGATCAGCGGCTTGCGATAGACTTTGCGCGTGGAGAGAGCCGCTGCGGGCTGCGCCGACGCTTGCATCCAGACTCGCTTTCCGGGTGTATCTAGAACCCTCCCCCAGTTGTGTGGGAGAAGGTGCGCTACTTTCGCTACTTCCGCTACGATCCTGTAGGGACGAGACAAGTCTCGTCCGCTGAAGGCATCTTCAGGGTACGCTCGTTGACGGACGTGATCAATCGCCTCCCTACTTCTTCCTTGTAGGGGGCGAGACATGCCTCGCCCCCTCCTCTGGGTCAAACTACAGCGATTTATGAGCCAGCGGTCGCTTCCGGCGTCGCCATGTCGCTGTACTGCGACAGGATCGCGTCAGCTTCCTGCTGCGCCTGATCGAGCGAGGTCTGCGCGTCCTGATCGCCCGTGATCACGCGGGTGATCGCCTTGCCGAGCGTATTGCGCACGTCGATGCTATCGTGCGTCGCCAGTTCGCGGTCAGCGTATTGCAGTTGATCGCGGGCGACGGTGTACTGCGGGTACTTCTCCGCCAGCGACTTGAGCGGATCGATGTCCCACGCCGACTGCCGCGCGGCGATATAGCCCGTATTCGCGCTCCAGTCGGCCTGAATTTCCGGCGACGAGAGGAACTGAATCCAGCGCCACGCTGCCGCCTGTTTCGCCGGATCGGTGCTGAACATATACAGGTTGCCACCGCCGGTCGGCGTGCCATACCCCTTGTCGCCAGCGGGGAGAAAGCCAACACCGACGTTGAAGGTCGCGTTCTTGAGAATGTTGGCGAGGCTGCCGGAAGTGTGATAGAGCATCGCCGTCTTGCCAGCGGTGAAGTCGGTCACGCTGTCGCCCCAAATGATCACGCCCTTCGGCATGATGCCGTACTGCGACGAGAGATCGCCAAAGAACTTCAACCCGGAGACGACTTCCGGCGTGTTGAAATCAACCTGATCGAAGCTGTCACCAACCACGTTCTGGCCGTTGCCAATGGCGAAGCTCTGGAACACCCAGTACGGGAAGCCATCCGAGGGAATTTCCAGCCCCCAGCGCTCACCGTTAGGCAGGGTCAGCTTCTTGCCATCATCGACCAGTTCCTGACGATTGGCGGGCGCGTGATCGGGGTCGAGGCCGACCTGCTGGAACAGGTCTTTGTTGTAGTACAGCACGGGCGTGCTGCGCTGGAAGGGAATCGCCCAAATCTGACCGCTTTCGTCCTCGCTGTTCTTCATGAAGGCGGGAAAGAAATCGCTGACGTACGTTTTGCCGTCCGCGCCCATCTGGTCGATGAACTGCTGGAGCGGGACAATATAGCCGTTATCGATGAAGGTCGGCAGATCAGCGGCGAGCATGACGGCCACGTCCGGCCCTTCACCCTGTCCCTGAATTTCGGTCTGGATGGCGGCGGTGATGTCGTCGTAGCCACCCGCATAGGTAGCGACGACCTTCAGGTCGGGGTTCGCTGCATTGAACTTGGCGGCGTAGCCGTCGAAAATCTGCGAGAGCGGGCCGCCGACAGCCGTCGGGTAATAAAACTTAATTTCCATTGGGTTAGTTTGCGCCAGCACGCTGAGCGGCGCGATGGCAAGCAGCACCAGCGCGATGCCAAGCGGCAGGAAGCGCTTGAAACGGGACAGAGTCATCTTCTGGTCTCCTCACTGAGTACACGTCAATCGCGGGATGCGACCCGCGAAGTTATGATAATAACCCATTTTCAAGCGTTTATTAATCTGGCTTTAAGAAATTAGCCTGACTATTTCGCCGCCATCCGCATTGCGCCATCCAGACGAATGACCGCCGCGTTGAGCATGGTGTTCTCGACCATCTGCTGCGCGAGGCGCGCATATTCCTCCGGTTTGCCGAGACGCGGCGGGAAGGGAATCTGCTGGCTCAACGATTCGCGGGCAGCTTCGGGCAGCGAGGCCATCAGCGGCGTGTCGAACACACCGGGCGCAATCGTATTGACGCGGATACCATCACGGGCGAGGTCACGGGCAATCGGCAGAGTC
>DASZXN010000074.1:0-6970 GCA_035545875.1 Phototrophicaceae bacterium | reverse complement strand
CAGGTCGCCCCTACAGGCTTTCGGCAGGGCACGACGCTCAACCATTGACTGTCGTGCCCTTTGCTTACCTCCTCTGAGCCGCTATAATGGCGCCCATGTCCCTTGAAGAGTATCTCACCAACTGGAACCTCACTGATCCGCAGCTTCTAGCGCAAACGCCGACCAGCTACGTCTATACCGTGCTGCATGAAGGCGAGCAGCGCGTCCTCAAGCTGCTGACGGCCTATGGCTGGGAAGAACGGTCAGGCGCAGTCGCGCTGCGCCACTGGAACGGTCAGGGCGCGATTCACGTCTACGAGTTCGACCAGAACGCCCAACTGCTCGAATATGCTTCCGGCGACGAACTGGTCACGCTGGTCGAGCGCGGCGACGACGCGCAGGCCACGCACATCATTGCGGGCGTGCTCAAACAGCTTCACAGCATCCCCTATAATGGAAACAGTGAGGGTTTATTTCTACTGGATCGCTGGTTTCAGGAGTTGTTCAAAAGGGCTGAGGCTGATCAGCAAAGCGGCGTGAACTCGCTGTTCGTGCGCGGCGCGGCGGTCGTCCGTGAACTGCTCGCTCACCCGCGCGACGTGCGCGTGCTGCACGGCGACATCCACCACCGCAACATTCGCCAGAGTGAGCGCGGTTGGCTGGCGCTCGACCCGAAGGGGCTGGTCGGCGAGCGCACCTATGATCTCGCCAACACGCTCGTCAATCCCTACCCGTATACCGAACTCGTCCACAATGAGAAGCGCCTGCTCACCAACGCCGGGATTCTCGCGGACGAACTCGCTCTCGATTTCCCGCGTGTGCTGGCGTTCATCTATGCCTATTCCTGCCTGAGCGCGGCGTGGTCGCTTGCGCCGGGTGAAGACGAAACGGGCGCGGCGAACTGGGCGATCAAGGTCGCGCAGATTGTCGAGCCACATTTGCACCTTGCATAGAGGCTGACATTTGCTGATTTAGGGAAGCAAACCGCGCTGCCGCCAATCTGCAATTTGATCGGAAGTTGCCCCACTCAAGCGTAGCGCGGGCGCTAAGTCTTCCTGATCATAGGCAAAAACGATGAAATCAGGCGTAACAGGCGCGTAGGCAGACCAATCGAGTTGATTGAGTGTTTTGGCAACAGCGCGAAGCGTTCGACGACCGAGCCGAAAACGCGCCCTATTTCCCCGTTTCTCAACCTCGATTTGCAACCGCTCACACGCCAGCAATGTTTCCTCGTCCTCGATAGGAAATGGCGGATAGGGTTGGTCTTCGGGTTCATCAAAATCCGAGACAGACGCCCAGATCATACCCGGAACATCGAGCGTTTCCATAGTTTCGAGAACTCGCTGCCGCTTCGATTCAAAGCCGGGCAGAAGAATCGGAGGAAAGAAATTCTCATCTAGAAATTGTAATTGGAGGCAGTAGAGCGGTTCAGAAAAACCGGCCTGTTGGATCACCTTCGGGATAGCTTCGACGAGCTTCTGTTTGGTATTCTCCGCCAGTGACAGTAACGTTTCACCCGATTGTCGCTTGCGATACACGACACGCTCAAAATCGAGCGAACGTGTCCGGCAGGAAATTTGCTCCAAATCGCCCTTGCTGTCGTAGTTCAGGCGACATTTCATTTCAAAAAGCTGATCCCCTTTTTCCCGTTCAAAAGCGAAAGCTTTGTGCCAGTGAGCACGTTCGATGAGGGTGAGACGATCAGCAGAATACCGATAATCTTCACGTTCAGCGAAAATGGTGAGTTCTCCTTGTAAAGCTTTTTTCCAAACCTCGGCAGCATTCTCTTGAAACTGATCGGGGTCGCCAACAATGGTAAAACTCAGGAAGTAGGATGGGCGTCCACTTTCAAAATAGACACAAGATACCCCGCGTAAAGCATGATAGTAGAGTTGGTATGTCACGAGTTCGATATAAGCTTCCGTGAAGTGGCAAAACGTTTCCCAGGTTCCTCCACTCAATGAGCGTGTGACAACATTTCTTCCGAGTTCGTCATAGCCGCATTTCCAAACGCGACCAGACCGATCATCCTCAGCAGGGATATGCCTTAAGAGACGCCCTCGTGCCGTGTCGCGTTGAAAATAAAACGGGCGCGGGTCATAACGTGGCCCATTCGCCCATTCCCAGCGCTTTACGGTTGTAAGCCAACGCTCCCGCACATCAGGGAACTCAGGATAGAGTTCAAACCAGCGCGCTTTCAAATCTGCAATGCTATCCAACACAATCGCCGTACTCCGATCCTATTCCGTAACCCATCCCGTCGAGCGCTCGACGGCGCGCTGCCAGCCCGCATAGAGCGAGTCGCGCTGATCTTTCGACATCGCTGGCTCAAACGTGCGCTCGACCTGCCACTGCTGCGCGATCTCGTCCTGCGCGTGCCAGAAATTGGTCGCTAACCCGGCGAGATAGGCCGCGCCGAGCGCCGTTGTCTCGGTGACGACCGGGCGCTCGACCGGAACGCCGAGCATGTCCGCCTGAAACTGCATCAGGAAGTTGTTGCGCACCATCCCGCCATCAACGCGGAGCGCTTGCAGCCTGAGTCCTGAGTCGGCCTGCATCGCATCGACCACATCGCGCGTCTGATAAGCCACGCTTTCGAGCGTCGCGCGGACGATCTGTGCCCGTCCGCTGCCGCGCGTCAGGCCGAGGATCGCGCCACGCGCGAAGCCATCCCAGTAGGGCGCGCCAAGACCGACAAAGGCCGGGACGACATAAACACCACTGGTATCGGCCACACTTGACGCAATCGCCTCGGTTTCGGCGGCGCTCGTGATCAAGCCCAGCGCGTCGCGCAGCCATTGCACGGCTGCCCCGGCAATAAACACGCTGCCTTCGAGCACATACTGGATCGGCCTGTTCTCGATCTGCCAACCGACGGTCGTCAGCAGGTTATTCTTCGACGTGACCGCCGCATCGCCCGTGTTCATGAGCAGGAAACAGCCCGTGCCATAGGTATTCTTGGCAAGTCCCGGCTGATAGCACGCCTGCCCGAAGGTCGCCGCCTCCTGATCGCCTGCAATGCCCGCGATAGCAATCGCGCCGCCGAACAGATGCGTCTCGCCGTAGATGTCGCTGCTCGCTCGAACTTCCGGCAGAATTTCGTGCGGGATGTTAAGCCGCTGCAAAATCTCGTCGCTCCACTCACGGCGATGAATGTCGAACAGCAGCGTGCGGCTGGCGTTGCTCACGTCGGTGATGTGCAGCTTGCCCCCCGTCAGCCGCCAGATCAGAAAACTGTCCACCGTGCCGAATGCCAGTTCACCGCGCTCCGCCCGTGCGCGCGCGCCGGGGATGTTGTCGAGCAGCCACGCGACCTTCGTCCCGCTGAAATAGGCATCTGTCACTAACCCGGTGATCGCTTTGATGCGCTGGTCGAAGCCCTCGCGCTTGAGCGCTTCGCACAGCGGCACGGTGCGGCGGCACTGCCAGACAATCGCGTTGGCAATCGGCTCGCCCGTTGTGCGATCCCAGAGGATGGTCGTTTCGCGCTGATTGGTGATGCCGACAGCCGCGATCTGCGCCGGATCGACGCCTTTGATGGCTTCCTGCGCCACGCCGAACTGCGACTCCCAGATGGCTTCGGGATTATGCTCAACCCAACCGGGCTGCGGATAAATCTGCGGAAATTCGCGCTGCGCCGATTGGATGATTCGCCCAGCATGGTCGAATAAAATCGCGCGCGATGAAGTCGTGCCCTGATCGAGGGCGAGAACGTAATTTGCCATGAAAATAATTCCTTATACGCTCACAGTTTGCCGGGATTATAGCGAGTTTTAGGGGATAACCCCTCCGATCTACGATATACTGGAGATAGTAGAGTTGTGGAGGTTTGGCGATGCAGCAGCAGGTCGGAGTCAATATTCAGCAGTATCTCGACGCGCTGGAAGAGCTTGAGAAAGAACATATGCCTTGTTCAACCTCGCTCATTTTGCATCCGAGTGGCAGTGGTGCGGTGAAACTGGAGTTCTTTTTCACGCGCATGGGAAGTGTTGCCGTCGATTTTGATACTGAAGACGGCGACGATATTATGGATGCGATCCATCGTCTGGCCGAAAAAGCTCGTCAAGCTGAGTGAGATTTATATCGCCCCTGGATACGAGTCAAAGCCAGAAAAGCAGGCCTTCGCGTTATTGCCGAACAATATCGTGAAGGCGACGAGATGATCACGCTGCTTCACGCAGTAATTCCACGCGATGCACATACTTACGAAGCAGTTGAAAAACTTTGGCGGAAATATCGCAGCAAAGCCTGATGATTATGCGAGGCTTTTCTCCCGGCTCGGCGTTGGACTCCAGCCGTACCAGTCGGGGAAAGCGCGTACCAGCGCTGGCGTTCCTTCGACCGTCACGCCCCAGCAGTCGAGTGCATCGCTGTAACTGATGCGGTTCCACCACAGCTTGTAAAAGGCCGTCAGGTGCGAACTGACCAGCACGTCGATCTCGTAGCCGGGGTCAGTCAGGCAGAGCGTGACATCCGCCTGAGTCATCACCAGCCACGCGCTCCGATGCGTATTGCCGAGCTGCCCGCCGTGAAAATCGAACTGCACGACGACGCGCGCTTGCGGCAGCTTGCTGACATCGACGCGCTTGCGCAGCCACCACATCAGCAAAATCGGGTCAAGTTCTTCCTCGCGCGGGTCGTCGAACGCCCATGCTTCGCCCCAGTTCATCAGCGAGAAAATCACGCCTTGCAGATCGCGCCCGGCCTGCGTCAGTTGATATTCGGTCGTCTTGCGACCTGCTGGGTTGAGCCGCTTCTCGATGATCCCGGCGTGCCGCAATTGACGCAAGCGCTGGGATAGCAGCGCCCGCGAGATTCCCGGCAAGCCGCGTTCCAGATCGTTGAACTGCGTCGTGCCGAGCAGCATGTCGCGGATGATCAGCAGTGTCCAGCGATCTCCGAGAATTTCCAGCGAGCGCGCTACTGGGCAGTATTGACCGTATTTCGACATGATTCTGCCTCCGCGATGAGTTCTGTTTATGAACCGGTCGTTGCTTCTATCTCATCATACGCGAAAAATGAACCGCTGCAAACATCAATCACAATGCCAGTTGCAAATTATTTTCACATCGGTTAAAATAGATTTATTGCAATTGTGAACATCGATTTCAGATCAGGTAATAAATGGCAATCCTTTACACCGACACCGTACAAAACCACGATCCGAATCCGTCTGAGCATCCTGTCTGGCTGACTCAGGCGTGGCTGGAGCCGCGTTTCGTCGTGATCACGCTGGCGGCGATCCTCTTAAGCATTGCCGCCGAGCGTATTGGCGCGCCCGACTTCGTAATTGCGCTGCTCGGCGTCATCGCGTTCATCGCCGGTGGCGTTTACGGGCTGAAAGGCGCTGTCGAAAGCCTGCGCGAGCGCAAGCTCGACGTTGACCTGCTCATGATTCTGGCGGCGCTCGGCGCGGCAGTCGTGGGCGAGTGGCGCGACGGCGCGCTGCTCTTGTTCCTGTTCTCCCTGAGCAACGTCTTGCAGGATTACGCGATTGGCCGCAGCCGTCAGGCGATCCGCAGCCTCCTGAAGCTTTACCCATCCGAGGCGAAAGTCCGGCGCGGCGACACGGTACAGATCATCAAGGCAGAAGCGATTCGCGTCGGCGATCTCGTGCTGATCGATCCGGGCGCGCGCATCCCAACCGATGGGATCATTCGCGCGGGTCATTCGTTCATTGATCAATCGCCCATCACCGGCGAATCGATGCCCGTCGAGAAGAACGTGGGCGACAAGGTGTTCGCCGGGACGCTCAACGGACAGGGCGCGCTCGATGTGGAAGCCACCCAGCCCGCTTCGGATACCGTGCTGGCGCGGATTATCAAGCTGGTCGAAGAAGCACAGGACAGCAAAGCGCCGACCGAGCGCTTCCTCGAAACCTTCGAGCAGGTTTACGCCACGCTGATCATCGTCGGCGTGATTTTGTTCATCATCATCCCACCCGCGCTCGGCCTGACCGATTTTGCCAGCAATTTTTACCGCGCGATGGTCTTGATGACCGTTGCTTCGCCCTGCGCGCTCGTGATCAGCACGCCAGCGGCGTTTATTTCCGCCATTGCGTCGGCGGCGCGCGGCGGCGTCCTGTTCAAGGGCGGCGCGTACCTCGAAGCGCTGGCCTCGATCAAGGCGGTGGCTTTCGATAAGACGGGTACGCTCACGCAGGGCAAGCCGGAAGTCACCGACGTAGTGACGGGCTGCGAACTCTGTGAGGATGATCTGCTGGCGACGGCGGCGGCAGTCGAGAGCCGCTCCGAGCATCCGCTCGCGCACGCAATTGTCGTGGCGGCGGCGAAACGCCAGTTAGCGCTGCCGACGGTCAGCGAGTTTGAAGCCCTGCCCGGTCGCGGCATCGAGTCGAAGGTCGATCATCAGGAAGTCCGGCTCGGCAGCATTCCCTTTCTGACGCAGCAAAGCCCGCTCCCCGCTTCGCTGGCGACAGATTACGCGCGGCTCGAATCCGAAGGCAAGACCGTGATCGGCGTGGTGCGCGACGGTCAATGCGTCAACTGCGGCGCGTGTGAGGGTCGCGCCGACTGGATGGGCTTAATTGCGCTCGCGGACGTGATCCGACCGGAAGCCAAAGCGGTCATCGATCAACTGCACAGCATGGGTGTCGAAGTAGCGATGCTCACGGGCGACAATGAGCGCGTCGCGCGGAACATCGCCGCGCAGTTGGGCATCGATCAGGTGCACGCCAACCTGATGCCGGAGGATAAGGTCAAGGCCATTCAGCAGATTGAAGCAACGGTCGGCGCGGCGGCAATGGTGGGCGATGGTGTCAACGACGCGCCCGCGCTGGCGACTGCTGCCGTCGGCATTGCGATGGGCGCGGCGGGAACCGACGTAGCGATGGAAACCGCCGATCTCGTGCTGATGGGCGACCGCCTCGAACTGATCGCCTTCGCCAGTCAACTGAGCAAGCAAGCTCGGCGCATCGTCTGGCGGAATTTGACTTTCGCCGTCGCCGTGATCGTCTGCCTGATTCTCAGCG
>DASZXN010000073.1:0-4008 GCA_035545875.1 Phototrophicaceae bacterium | reverse complement strand
AGACTACGGTAACGTAGTCTGGGGATTGAAAGATCGCAGCCCAGGGATGCAGACCTTTCGAGGAGCGGCCAGCGCGATTTTCAAGGATAATTTCACCGCTCAGAGGAACGCGGACAGGCTCAAATTCCCGTCCCCAATCGCTCGTAAAATAAAGCAATTCAGGATCAGCGACGGCAAGTTCGAGAATTAACGAATCAAAGCGGGTGATCTGTAGCGGATGACCGCTGGTTGAGCGAATAACCTGCCAGAACTCGTATACGAGTGAGCCATCTATCATCAAATGGATTTCAAGTTCAAACTGTGGACTTGAATAGAAGCCAATCTGATGACGCCCTCCGAAGGTCGTTTTATCGTCCGTGAAACTCTGGAGAGCCATATTGGTTTGGTCAAAGCGCTGCCCGTCGATAGAGACGGCGAAAAAGGATTCGACCATCACAAACTACTTCAGCGCGTCGAGAATGATGTCCGGCTTGTCGGTGATGATCCCCTGCACGCCGAGATCACGCAGCCCCTGAGCGCGCAGCGGGTCGTTGACCGTCCACGTGTTGATAATATGTCCGGCTTTTTTCGCTTCAGCGACCAGCGCCGAATCGATCAGCTCGTAGTGCGGGTGATAGGCTTCGTAAGCCAGCCCCTGAATCAGCGTGTGAACTTCGGCGGGCGAGTCGGCGGCGTAGAGGAAGCCAATTGGCACGTCCGGCAGAATCGCACGGAAGCGCTTGAGCGCCAATGGATTGAATGACGAGACGATCACGCGGGCTTGCATGTTGTGGCGCGTGATGCAGTCCGCCGTGATTTGCTCGACGCCATCCGTCTCCACCGACTCCGATTTAATCTCGACGTTGACGAACACGCGCTTGCCAACCGCCTCGAATACTTCGTCGAGCGTGGGGATGCGCGTGCCCGCGAACCTGGGATCGAAGCGCACACCCGCGTCGAGCGCCTTCAGTTGACCGAGTGTCATCTCGGTCACGCGACCGCTGCCGTCGGTGGTCGAATCGACGGTGAAATCATGGCAGATCACGGGGTAGCCGTCTTTCGAGCGATGCACGTCCAGTTCAACGCCGTGCGCGCCCTGCTGCACCGCCAGCTCGAACGAGGGCAGGGTGTTCATGGGGGCGTAAGCGCGCGCGCCGCGATGCCCATAGACGAGCGTGCGCGAGTCGTACATGGCGGCGATGATTTCAGATGCGGTCATGAGATTTCCTTTCAGGCAGGACGGGTAAAAGTGTGCTGGAGGCCGTACAAATCGGCGTAGAGGCCAGCATGGTTGAGTAAATCGTCGTGCGTGCCGATCTCGATAATCCGCCCCGCGTCCAGCACGACGATCCGGCTGGCGCTGCGAACGGTCGAAAGGCGGTGCGCGACGACGAAGGTCGTGCGGTTCTGAAGCAGCCGTTCGAGCGCCTGCTGGATCAGCAGTTCCGAGGCGCTGTCGAGCGCGGAGGTCGCTTCGTCCAAGATCAATACGCGCGGGTCGCGGATCAGGGCGCGGGCGATGGCGATGCGCTGGCGCTGCCCGCCGGACAACCGCGCGCCGCGCTCACCGATCAGCGTATCGAGGCCAGCGGCCAGCGGCTCGACAAACTCACGCACGTTGGCGTCGTCGATGGCTTTTTGCAGCCGCGCCGCGCTGATGTCGTGCGTGCCATAGAGAATATTTTCGCGGATCGTGCCGTTGAACAAAATTGTCTCCTGCGGCACGACTGACAGGAAGCGGCGGTACGTGCTCAGATCGAGCGCTTCCATATCGATGCCGTCGAGCAGGATACGGCCTGAGCTTGGACGCAGAAAGCCGATCACCAGATTGACCAGCGTCGATTTGCCCGCGCCCGATGGCCCGACAATTGCGATTGTCTCGCCCGCGTGTACGTCAAGCGAGACTGCTTTCAGCGACGAGTCGTCGGTGTCGGGATAGGCGAAGCTGACCGACTGAAAGCTGAAGTCGCCGTGCACCTGCGCGACGGCAGCTTTGCCCTGATTGCGCTCCAGATCGGTGTCTTCGAGGATTTCGCCAATCGAATAGATCGACTCGAAGCCGCGCGTGATGTCGGGGATGGCGTATGTGATTCCGAGGATTGCGCCCGTCACACTCGTGAAAAAGCTCGTCAGCATCACAATTTCGCCGACGCTGATCGGCAGGATTTGCGTGTACGCACCGTAAGCTGCCACCGCCAGACACAGCACTTGAAACAGCCCGAATACCACCCATGCCGCCGCGCCGAACACCGCGTTGATCGTGTCGAGGCGCATCCCGGTGCGCTGCACCTGTGCCAGTCGGTCATCGACGTGATTGAGTTCTTCTTGTTCGATGCCGTGTGCGCGCGTCACTGGAATCAGGCGGATCATCTCGATCAGCCGCGACGACATGCCCTCGACCTGCTCGCGGAAATCGCGGTTGCGCTCCTGAATCGGTCGGCGCAGCCGCAGCACCAGAAAAATCGTGATCGGGATCATGAACAGGTAAAAGAGCAGAAACGCGGGCGCGCGAATCGCCGTCACGATCACGGCAAAGGTCAGTGTGGTCAGCGCCGCCGGGAAAATCTGGAATAGCTGGTTGGTCAGGTTTTGCACGACTTCCACGTCGCGCAGGAGCTTGGTTTGCAGCGCGCCCGTGCTGCTGCGCAGGTAGAAGTGCATCGAAAGGTGCTGCAAACGCCACGCCAGCGCGAAACGCAGGCGGCGCTCCAGATTGCGCGTCGCCGTGCTCAGGCAGCGGATAAACAGGTAATGCGTTGGCACGTTCTGGATGTAGGTGAAGGCCATGATGCCGAGATACAGCCACAGTTCGTTGAGCGAGTGCGTCTGCGGGGAGGCGATTACGTCGATCACGGCGGCGGTCAGCAGCGGCATCGTCCACTGACCCGACGATTTGATCACGTACCAGAACACCGACAGCGCCAGATTGCGCACGTCGCCTTCGTAGAGGAGCAGCAGCGTGCGCAGCGGATGTTCGCCCTTATAGCGCCGTTCCAGCAGCAGATGGTCGTCCGACTTGATCGCCGTCACGAGATACCTGTCAATTCCACTAGAGAGATCATACACGGAACTGACGGCACGCAATATCGCCAGGCCAAAGCAGAGACAAAGAGAAAAAGAGTCCACGCAAAACCTAAAGGTTTTTGTAGGGACGAAGCTACGGGTTCGCCCTTATCTCTGTCGGGGCGGGTTTCAAACCCGCCCAAACACGAAATGACCGCGCCTCTGTCGGGGCATTCAATTGAACGCCCAATTTCCTCTTATCCCGCTTCCCCATGCGATGTGACAATCCCGTTCTTTGCTGCCCAGCGACCAATATCCTGCCTGTTGATCGCCGCCGCCATCAAATCGGGGAACAGATCGGGCGTGCAGGCGAAAGCGGGAGCGCCCATGTTCGCCAGCGCCGCCGCGTTCAGGTGATCGTACGCAGGCGAGCCGTCATCGTTGAGCGCCAGCAGCGTAATCAATTGCACGCCAGAATCGATCAGCGTCAGCGCCTGCTTGAGCATGTCCTCGCGCGCGCCGCCCTCGAACAGATCGCTGATCAGCACCAGAATCGTTTCCTGCGGGCGCGTGATCAGGCTTTCGCAGTAGGCCAACGCTTTGGCGATGTGCGTGCCGCCGCCCAACTGCGTCCCGAAGAGCAGATCAACCGGGTCTTGCAGTGCTTCGGTCAAATCAACCACCGCCGTGTCAAAGACGACCATGTGCGTCTTGACGGCGGGCAGCGAGGCCAGCACCGCGCCGAACACACCCGCGTAGACGACCGACGCCGCCATCGAGCCGCTTTCATCGACGCACAGGATGATCTCGCGTAGCGCCATTTGCTTGCGCCCATAGCCGATGCGCGTTTCCGGGATGATCGTTTTGTACTCCGGCTGATAGTGCTTCAGATTGGCGCGGATCGTGCGGTTCCAGTCGATCTCGTTATGGCGTGGGCGGCGGTTGCGAGTGGCACGGTTCAGACTGCCCAGCACCGCCTGCCGCATCGGGCTTTGCAGCCGCTTCAGCAGGTCATCGACCACCCTG
>DASZXN010000072.1:0-14940 GCA_035545875.1 Phototrophicaceae bacterium | reverse complement strand
GCGCCGCCGCGCACAAGAAGCCGAGGAACTTCGCCGCAAGATCGAAGCGGAGCGCCCCGACGTGTTCGCGCTTGAAACTATTTTGCGTGAACGCATCGCCAAACGAGACAAATGAATGCGTTTTCTCGCCGATGAAAACTTCGACAATACGATCTTGCGCGGCGTTCTTCAGGAAAATCCTGATTTCGACTTTATTCGAGTGCAGGATACCGAGATTTACGAGGCAGATGATCCAACTGTTCTCGCCTGGGCAGCTCAACAAAGCCGTATTCTGCTTAAGCACGATGTCAAAACAATGAGCCGCTATGCCTACGATAGAGTAAAGCTGGATTGCCAATGCCAGGTGTAATCGAAATCCATCAGGAACTTCCTATCGGTCAGGCGATTGAAGAATTGCTCATCATCATTATCAGCGCAAGCGACGCTTCGGAGTGGGAAAATCGCGTCACCTACTTACCGCTGCGTTAGGCTTCACAGGAACTTGGCATGAAAAACATCACCCCGCTTGAATCAGCGGATCGCCTGCACATCGCCCGCAGCTACATGGATCGCTACTACGCCGCGCCGCTCACGCTCGAACAAATCAGCGGCGAAGCCGGCTTCTCGCCCTACCACTTCATCCGTCTGTTTCGCTCGGCGTACCGACGCACGCCGCATCAATACCTGATGCAGCAGCGCATCGGCAAAGCGAAAGAACTGCTGCGCTCAACCGACCTGCCGATCATCGATGTATGCTACGCCGTTGGCTTCGAGAGCCTCGGCTCGTTCAGCACATTGTTCCGCCGCGAAGCGGGTTTGTCACCGAGCCAGTATCGCCAGCATACGCGCCCTCAAATTCAGTCCGCTTTTGTACCACTCTGCTTCCGCTACAAGCACGGGCTGGAGTAAAAACGGCGCAATTTTCGAGAACCCCAATTAGCACAAATATGCTAATCTTAGAGCGTATTCGGACTAGCTCAGGAGATGAAGCATGATCAAGCGTGTATCGCACGCCACCCTCTACGTCAAGGATCAGAACGAAGCGCTGCGCTTCTATACCGAAATTTTAGGCTTTGAAGTGCGCGCCGACGTAACCCAGGGCGATTTCCGCTGGCTGACCATCGGCGTGAAGGATCAGCCCGATTTCGAGTTCATCCTGTTCCAGCTTAAGCCGGATAACGTCTTTCTCAACGAGCAGGATGTCAAAACGCTGACCGCCCTGATGGAACAGAGCAAACTCGGCAGCCCGCTGCTGAACACCGACAACATCCAGAAGGATTACGAGATGATGACGGCGAAGGGCGTCGAGTTTCTGCACCCGCCGACCGATCAGGGTTACGCCATCGAAGCGATCTTCAAGGACAACAGCGGCAATACCTTCAGCCTGCATCAGGACAAGAGATAAGCAACCACACCGCGCTTTTTTGCGTATCCTTGAGTCATGATGACTACCCACAGGAGCCTCCATCATGACTCAAACCACTCCATCGAAAGCCGTCCTCGTCACGGGCTGCTCATCCGGCATCGGTCGCGCGAGCGCTGTTTATCTCGCGCAGCACGGCTACATCGTCTTTGCGACCGTCCGTAAAGAGACCGACGCCGATAGTCTGCGTGGCGAACGCCTGCCCACACTCATCCCCATCTGCCCGCTTGACCTGACCAAGCCCGACGATATTTCCGGCGCGATTGAAGCGGTCAAGCGTGAACTGAACGCCCGCCAGATCAAGGGGCTGTACGCCATTGTCAACAACGCGGGCGCGGGCGGTGTCGCGCCGCTCGAACTGCTGGAGATCGACAAGTTCCGCCGCGAACTGGAGACGCGCATCCTCGCGCCCATCGCGCTGCTTCAGGGCTTGCTGCCGCTGATCCGCGCCGCGCACGGGCGCGTCGTCTGGATCGTCACGCCGTCAATCATCCCGATTCCCTACGTCGCCAGCATCCACGCCTGCGACTTCGCCGTCAACTGCATCGCCCGCACGCTGCAAATCGAACTCCAGCGCTGGCACATCCCGAACATCATGATCCGCTGCGGCGGGGTCAAAACGGCGGCGTCTGCCAAAAGTGCGCAGGAGCTTGAGGACGATTTCAAAAACTGGCCTGCCGAGCGTTTCGCGCTCTACGCCGAGGATTTGAAGAAGGAGCAGGCCGAACTCTCCGAATTTGACGAAAAGCGCACCGAGCCTGTCGAAATTGCGAAGGTGGTCGCGCGAGCGCTCGACGCGCAGCGCCCCAGAACACGCTATCAGATCGGCTATCTGGCGGGCGTGGCCGCCCTGCTCGAATATCTGCCCCAGTCGTGGGTCGATTCGATCATGGCGCGGCGATCCCTGAGCGGGAAATCAGCAGACCGCGCTTAATCGGCAACGTTTGCATTAGCCGCCCGACGTTCAAAACGTCGGGCTACGAAACCCAAGCCTGCTGAAGCAGGCTGACAATGCCCGCTCGCCTTTGCCAGCCTTCTAAAGAGGGCTGGGTTTCCTAACCAGCGGCTCGAAGCCTTTGGCGATCTTTACGCCGTGCGAAACGCATTTCGCCTGCGCCTTTGCGTTACGTTTGTATCTCCTGGGTTTGTTTGCTCTCCGGCGGCTCGGTGTGGATGGTCACGCGACCTACTTGCGGGAAGGTTGTCCGCACCAGCAGTTCAGCGTCCTCTGCGATCTGATGAGCGTCCTCGACCGTCATCTGCACGGGCATGGTGACGTGCATCGTCAACGCGTAGGTGCCGTTCTCATAATTCGAGGTATGAACGTGGTGCCAGCCCATCGACGAGTAACGCTTGCGCAGCAGCGCCAGCACGTCCTGCTGAATTTGCTGGCCGATGTTGAATGATCCGCTCGGCTCATCACTCAGGGCGGGTTCGATGTGCGTGATCACGTCGGCTACATCGGGCAGGTTGGCGCGCACCTGCCGCTCAAGCTGCGTGACTTGTTCGTGCGCCGCGCCGAGTGTCTGCTTTGCCGGGACTTCAACGTGCATTTCGAGAATTTTGCCCTCCGGCGCTTCCGAGAGACGGACTTCGTGGGTCGCTAAACCAAGCGCATCGGCAGCCGCGCGCGCCGTCAGCACGTAATCGGGCTGCGCGCCCTGCGCCGGGACGAAATGGACTTCGACCTCGGTGAGTGGGCCAAGCGCTTGCTTTAATTTCTCCTGTATCGCCGTCTCAATCGCAGCCGTGTGATCGGCAGTCATCTCCGGCGCGACTTCCACGTCGATGTCGATCTGCGCGGCGTCGGCAGTCCCGCGACTGCGCGCCCGAATCACGCGCTGCACGGAAGGAACTTGCTCGACGAGCGCCTGGAGCTGTCCCGCAGGAAAGGGCGCGGTATCGACCAGCACGCCGCCCGTCTTGCTGACAATCTGCCAGGCCGCGCGACCGATCAAGACGACGACCAACAGCGCGGCAATCGGGTCGGCGATATTGATGCCCAGCGAAACCAGCACCATACTCACCAACACCGAAATCGTCACAAAAACGTCCGATCCGGTATTGGCGGCATCGGCGATCAGAAATTCAGATTTGAGGCGCTCCCCTTCACGCTTTTCGTAGCGGCTCAGAAACAGGTTGACGCCGAGTGTGGCGATCAGGATCACGAAGCTCGCCAGTGTGATTTCCGGTTTTTCGCCACTGCTCAGGCGATCAATCGCGCTGCTGATGATCTCCCAGGCCGTGATCAAGAGTAAAATACCAATGATGAGTGCTGCAATCGTTTCAAAGCGGCGGTGGCCGTAAGGGTGCTCTTCGTCCGGCGGTTTGCCCGCGACCCGGTTGGCAAGCAGCCCGATAACGTTGGCCGAGCCGTCCATGAGCGAGTGGAAACCGTCAGCAGTGATCGATACCGCGCCAGTCGCCAGGCCAATCGCGATTTTTCCGAAAGCGACGGTAAAATTAAGCAGCAGTGTGATGATCAGCACCCGTCGGATGCCTTGACGCGCATCGAGACTGGTTGGCATAAGCGTAAACTCTCAACTTCCCCTAGTTCTGATCATAGGGGCAACGGATGAGTTTTGACAATCGTTTTTGTGAAATTTCGGTGAACGCGCGGCGATTTTTAGCAGAACGAAACTTTTGGATACATGATGCAGAAAACCGAACCTGAGCGCGCCCACGCTATCATTCAGGCAGCCGATCTTGAGGAAAAGTACGATCTCGAACGCCACGAGAGCCATCACGGGAACGAAGTCTGGGGCTACGGGCCATATCTGCTGCGCATCCACAGTGATGGTCGGGCGCTGGCGCGCGAAGCCAATCTGCTGCGCGTCCTGCCGACAGGCATCCCGCACGCCCCAGTCGTCGCGGTAGGCGATGGCTGGATCGTGCAGCGGCGCAGCGCTGGTCATCCTCTCAGCCTCGTCTGGCCGTCGCTGAGTGAGAGCAAGCGCCGCGCCGCCGCCCAGCAGTTGGCCGCCATCCTGATCAACCTGCATCAAATCCGTATCAGCGGTATCCCATCGCTCTCCCCCGGTTGGTACAGCGCTCTGCTGCCCGCTGAAATCTTCCAGCGCGCGACCGAGTATCGCTCGCAAGCGCCTGATCTGATGGACGCGGTAATGGATTTCACGCGCTCGATGCTGACCGAGACCGCGCCGCCGCTGCGCTGGGGCTTCATCCACCGCGATCTGCATTTCGGTCACGTGATCTGGAACGGCGAGCGTATCACCGCGCTGCTCGATTTCGAGAGCGCGGTGCTCGCCCCGCGCGAACTGGAACTCGAAATGCTGGTGCGCTTCTGCCGCTACCCAACGCTCTGCACGACGCTCGGCGCGAGCGATCTCGAGCTGCTGCTCAGTTGGCTGCAAGAGGATTATCCGCTCATGTTCGGCGAGCCGGGGTTGGAGCGCCGCCTCAAGCTCTATTCGATTGAGCACGATCTGCGCCTGCTCCCCACCGATCCCGCTGCGCTCGGTCGCTTACAAGCGCTGCTGAGTGAGTAACGAGCCAACCCAACTAATTTTTGTAGGGGCACGGCATGGGGGGTTGAAAAAGCCCTCACCCTCAATCTCTCGCCCTCAGGGCGCGGGACTTGCCCCTTCTCCCTGAGGGAGAAGGGGATGGGGGATGAGGGCAGCATGGCTGAATAGACGACTTTTTAGACATCTTCATGTCGTGCCCCTACGAGAACAAAATCTTTCTCTCTTTTCCTTTGCGCCTTTGCGTTGACGCTTTTCCTTTGTTCTTGCCCTCCCTTGTTGCTCATACGAATTGCGGTATACTGCTGCGAATGGAAACGCTTCAGTTCGTCCCAATTCTGGTGGTTGGGTTCGCCGCCTCGCTCGGCCTGACCCCACTCTCGCGCGTGATCGCCCTGCGCCTCGGCGTGGTCGATCATCCGAATCAGCGCAAAATCCACAAGGACAACAAGCCGATGATGGGCGGCCTGGCGATCTACGTCGGCTTCGCGCTGGCGCTGATCCTGTTCAGCCCGCCGCAGTATTTGGTCGAGTTCGGCGCGCTCCTGTGCGGATCGGCCTTTCTCGCGCTCGTCGGCCTCGTTGACGACCGCTATACGCTTGGCATCAAGAGTAAGATGCTGGCCGAGATCATCGCTACGCTGGTGCTGATCGCCGCCGGCATTCACATTCAGATGTTCAACAACCCCCTGATTGACATCCCGCTGACGCTCTTCTGGGTCGTCGCGCTGACCAACGCCGTCAATTTTCTGGACAACATGGACGGACTCGCGGCTGGTCTGAGCGCCATCGCGGGCGGTTTCTTCACGCTGATCGCCTTCACGCAGGGTTTATCGCTGGTGAGTTCGCTGGCGGCGGCGCTGACGGGCAGCGCTGTTGGCTTTCTGATCTACAATTTCAGCCCCGCCAGCAGCTTTATGGGCGATATGGGCGCGCTCGTCCTCGGCTTTCTGCTGGCGACCCTCGGCATCAAGCTGAAGTTTGAAGCGCCGCCGGACATCACCTGGATGGTGCCGCTGCTCGTGCTGGCGCTGCCGCTGTTCGACATCACCCTGGTCGTGGTCACGCGCCTGCTGGAAGGCCGCTCGCCGGGGCAGGCGGGCAAGGATCACACCTCGCACCGCTTGATGAGTCTCGGCCTCAGCGACCGTTGGACATTGATCGTGCTGTATGGAGGCTGCTTCTTTTTCGGGACGCTCGGCTTTCTGGTCACGATTGAGCCGCCGCCGCTGGCGCTCGCCATTGGTCTGGGAGGACTGGCGCTGCTCGGCGTGTTGTTCCTGTTCATGATGTACGTGCGTCGGAAATATCAATTGGCGAAAAAATGATTGGTTATGGGTTGTTAGTGATTGGTTATTGATCTTTCGCCCAGCCTTCGCCGCCTTTGGTTTTAACTAAAAACTAAAAACCAATGACTAATCGCTCGTTTCTGCACCTATGAAAGTCGCCCACATCATCAAAGCGACGCGCATCTCCGGCGCGGAACGCCACCTGCTGATCCTGCTGCCCGCGCTCAAGGCGCGCGGTGTGGACGTAGCGCTGATCCTGCTTGAAGACCCGACCAGGCCCGTCGATGCTATGGTCGCCGCGCTGACGCAGGCGGGTATTCCTGTCCGCCGCATCCCGATCTACCGCCATTCCGACGTGCGCGTGATTGGCCGGATTCGCCGCGCATTGGCTGATTTGCACCCGGACATCGTTCACACCCATCTGATTCACGCCGACCTCTACGGCACGCTGGCCGCGAAGCTGGCAGGCACGCGCGCGATCCTTTCCAGCCGCCACAACGACGATCAGTTTCGACGGCTCTGGCCGATCCGCATCCTGAACCGCGTCTACTGGCGCATCGCCAGCGGCGGGATCGCCATCTCGCAGGCGATTCGGCGCTTCTCAATCGAGGTTGAAGGTGCGCCGACGGACAAAATCACGACGATCTACTATGGCCTGCCGCTTCAGGTTCTGGATCGTAACGCGGCGCGCTCGGCGCTGCTGGGCGAACTGCACCTGCCAAACGGTACGCGGCTCGTCGGCATGGTCTGCCGCCTGATCGAGCAGAAAGGCGTAATCTACGGGATTCGCGCCTTCGCGCGGATCGCGCCGCAGTTCCCGAACGCGCATCTGGTCATTGCGGGCGACGGCCCGCATCGAGCGGCACTCGAAAACGAGGCGCAGACACTTGGAATCAAGGATCGTGTCCATTTTCTCGGCTGGCGTGACCATTCCGGGCAGATCATGGCGGCGCTCGATTTGCTGCTGATGCCGAGCCTGTGGGAAGGTTTCGGCCTCGTCATGCTCGAAGCAATGGCGCAGACCGTGCCGATCATTGGCAGCGCCGTCAGCGCCATTCCCGAAGTGATTGTCGAGGGCGAAACGGGCCAACTCGTCCCGCCGCGTGACGTAGCAGCGCTCGCGCACGCGCTGGCCGATTTACTGGGCGATGACGCGCTTCGTCGTCACCTGGGGCTGCTCGGACAGGATCGTGTCGAGACCGTTTTCAGCGTCGAGCGGATGGCAGCGGAAACGCGGGCTGTCTATGCGCGTTTCGTCTCAATCGCATGAGTTTAGGATTAGAAATTACCAATGAAATTATGTAAGTCATCCTGAAGAATCCTATAATGGGTCGGAAGAGCAATTAACACGGTTATTAACGCAAGCTGATGTGTGGAATATGCGGAATTCTCTACCTCGATGGTACTCCGGCACGGCGCGAAGAACTTCAGCCGATGCTGGATTTGATCGTCCATCGCGGGCCGGATCAGGGCAATATTATTGTCGATGGGCCGTGCGCGCTCGGCAACCGTCGGCTGGCGATCCTTGATCTCTCGCCGCTCGGTGCCCTGCCGATGCGCAGTCCCGATGACAAGCTGACTATCGCTTACAATGGCGAGGTCTATAACCACCCGCAGATTCGCCAGACGCTCGAACTGGACGGCGCGGTCTATCGCAGCAACAGCGATACTGAGAGCCTACTCAAGCTCTACCGGCGTTACGGCATCGAGATGATGCGTAACCTGCGCGGGATGTTCGCTTTTGCCCTCTGGGACAGCGATCAGCGCCTGCTCCTGCTCGCCCGTGACCGCATGGGCGAAAAGCCGCTCTACTACTACGCTGATGCGCATATTTTCGTCTTTGCCAGCGAGATCAAGGCGCTGCTGGCGCACCCCGCCGTCCCGCGCGAATCGGCGCTCGATCCGCACACGCTCGCGCTCTATCTCTCCTACGGTTACGTGCCCGCGCCGGAAACGGCTTTCAAGGGGATCAAGGCGCTGCCGCCGAGCTATCGGCTTGAGGTTAGCGAGCGCGGGGTCATCCCTTCGCCATACTGGTCGCTGCCGACACCGCTTGGCGCGGAGAACTTCAGCCTGCCGCGCGCCCGCGAGAAAGCCGCGTCGCTGCGGGAAGCGGTCGGCGAAGCAGTGCGGCAGGCGCTCCTCAGCGATGTGCCGCTCGGCGCGTTTTTAAGCGGCGGCCTCGACAGCAGCCTGATCGTCGCGCTCATGCGCCGCCACAGCAGCGCCACCATCAAGACCTTCAGCATCGGCTTCGAGGGTGATGCCAGTTTCGACGAAACCCGCTATGCCAAACGGGTCGCCGACCATCTGGAAACCGAACACACGGCTTTCACGGTCAAGCCGCAGGCGCTCGACCTGCTGCCGACGCTGGTCTGGCATCACGATCAGCCCTTCGCCGACAGCAGCGCCATCCCGACTTATCTGGTCAGCAAGCTGACCCGCGATCAGGTCACGGTGGCGCTGACGGGCGACGGCGGCGATGAGTTGTTCGCCGGCTACGAACGCTTCTATGCCCACCAGTTGCTCAAGCGCTTCGGTGCCATCCCGCGCCCCCTGTGGGGCGGTTTATCGAGCTTGCTCGGACGGCTGCCGGAAGGCACCAGCTACTACGGCTTGATCAAGCGGGCGCGTCGTTTGATCCGCGCGGCTTCGCTTCAGCCGACACTCGCCTATTTCGACCTGATCCGCCTGTTCGATGGCGAGATGAGCGCCGATCTCTGTCCTGACCTTGACGACCAGGCCAGCGCTCATTTCATCGCAGCCTGCGGCGGCGAGAATATCGACCTGCCCAACCTGATCAACGTCAACATGCAGACCTATCTCCCCGACGATTTGCTCATCAAGACAGATCGGTCGAGCATGGCGGTCTCGCTGGAGACGCGCGCGCCTTTTCTCGATCACTGGCTGGTCGAGCAAGCCGCGACTATCCCGATCAATCTCAAGCTCAACGGCAGCACGACCAAGTACATCCTCAAGCAAATCGCGGCAGATTTCCTGCCCGACGAGATCATTCATCGCCGCAAGCACGGCTTCGGCGTGCCGCTCGGCGCGTGGCTGCGCAAGGACGCCTCGCAGGTGCGCGAGACACTGCTCAGTCCTGAAGCGCGTGGACGCGGTCTGTTCCGGTTGCCCGCCGTCGAGCGTCTGATTGACGATCACGTCAGCGGCAGGCGCGATCACGGTCAGCGTTTGTGGAGCCTGCTCACGCTCGAATGGTGGCATCGGCTGTATATCGATCCACCGACCTTGCAGCGACTGTGAAAGGAATTTTCCTTTGACCCAATCTGCACATACCTCTCTCGTCACCCGACGAATCAACGCGCCGCGCCACGCGGTTTATGAGGCATTTGTTGACCCTGACAAGCTGGTCATCTGGCGTGTGCCCAACAGCATGACCGGAAAAATCCACCACTTCGAGGCACGCGCAGGCGGTGAGTACCGCATGTCGCTGACCTATATCAAGCCAGCGGAGTCGCTGGGCGGCAAATCGACGGAGGATACCGACACCTTCACCGGTCGCTTTGTCCAATTGATCCCTGACGAAAAAATCGTCGAGGTGATCGAATTCGAGTCGCCTGATCCGCGCTTCGTGGGTCACATGACCATGACGACCACGCTCAGGGATGTCGATGGTGGCACGGAAATCAGCATCCTCGCAGAAAACATCCCGCCGGGCGTTGACCCCGCCGACAATGAGCAGGGTACTGAGGAATCGCTGGCAAAGCTCGCCGCGCTGGTCGAACGCTAGACGGATCGCCTGTGCCAATCAAGCTCAGTGGCTGAATGGTACAATGATTGAATGTCAAAGGAGTGACCAGCATGAAAAAAGCCGAAACAGCCAACTCAGGCGCTGCGACCAAAAAGAAATCCGAAGGCTTCACCGCCGAAGAAATGGCCGCGATGAAGGATCGTGCTAAGGAACTGAAGGCGGAAGCTAAGGCGCAGCAGGATCGAGAAGCGGGCGAAGCCGACCTTCAGGCGAAGATCGCCGAGATGTCGGAACCGAGCCGCAGCATGGCGGCGCGGCTGCACGAGATCATCACGGCGACTGCGCCCGATCTCATGCCGAAAACCTGGTACGGGCAGCCCGCCTATGCCAAAGATGGCAAGATCATCTGCTTCTTCCAGAGCATGGATAAGTTCGGCGCGCACTACGCGACGCTCGGCTTCAACGACGCCGCCCACCTTGACGAGGGCGGTATGTGGCCGGTCTATTATGCGCTGACGCAGTTGACTGCCACCGAAGAGAAACGCATCGTCGCGCTGATTAGGAAAGCAGTGAGCTAAGGGCTGTCGTTTGCGGTAAGCGTCTGCTACCATTGCCGCGCTATGGAACCGATTCGCGTTGTCCGCATCATCGCCCGCCTGAACGTCGGCGGCCCGGCGATTCACGTCACCCTACTGACCGAAAAGCTCGGCGCGCCCGGTTATCAAAGCACGCTCGTCTGCGGCAACATTGGCGCGGACGAAGGCGATATGCTCTATTATGCTGAAGCGCACGGCGTGCACCCCCTGATCGTCCCGGAATTAGGCCGCTCGCTCCATCCCCTCCGTGATCTGGTCACCATCTGGACGCTCTATCGCCTGCTGCGCCGCCTCCGACCAGACGTAGTGCATACCCACACCGCCAAAGCCGGGTTCGTTGGGCGCATCGCGGCGAAACTGGCGGGCGTTCCGGTGATCGTCCACACCTTTCACGGCCACGTCTTTCGGGGCTATTTCAGCCCAACCATGACGCGCGTCTTTCTGCTCATCGAGCGGGCGACCGCGCGCATGTCTGACACGGTAATCACGCTGACCGAGGGGCTGAAACGCGAACTGGCCGACGAGTACCACGTCACTCGCGCTGATCACATTACCGTGCTGCCGCTTGGCCTCGATCTCGTGCCCTTCGCTGCGACCATCCGTAAAAATGGTTCCTTCCGTCGCCTTCACACGCTTCCTGAGGATGCGCCGCTGGTCGGGATCGTCGGGCGGCTCGTTCCCGTGAAAAATCACGATTTGTTTCTGCGCGCCGCTGCTCGCGTCAGGCAACAGGTTCCAACTGCCCGCTTTGTCATTGTCGGCGACGGCGAACTGCGCGACCAGCTTGAAGCTCAGGTCGATGCGCTTGGATTACGTGAGGCGGTCGTCTTTACAGGCTGGCAGCGCGACGTTGCCCCGATCTACGCCGACCTCGACGTGCTGGTGATCAGCAGCGTCAACGAAGGCACGCCCGTCTCGGTGATCGAGGCGCTCTCGGCGCGCTGCCCGGTTGTGGCGAGCGCCGTCGGCGGCCTGCCTGATCTGCTCGATCAGGGTGCGCTCGGCAAACTCGTCCCGTCGAACGACGAAATCGCGCTCGCCGAGGCCATCATCGAAACGATTGTCAATCCACCTGACGGAAGCGCCGCGCAAGCCTTCGTACTTGATCGCTACGGCATTGATCGCCTCGTCGCTGATCTCGATCAGCTCTATCGCGGGCTGCTGGCGCAGAAACGCAGAACTTAGCTCGATTTCCCGCTCGTGTTGTATGTCGGCTATAATAAATTTAATGCACAGTTTGTCCGCACCATCGCGGTCACTGGATCAAACGATATGGTCGCGCAGGAAAAAAATCAGCAGACAGCCGAACTTGAAATCCCTGGTGATGCAATCGCCAAAGACGTTTCGCTTGAACACTATCTGGAATACTACGCCGACAAGCACTACGAATACGTCGAAGGATGGGTGATCAAGATGGCTCCGGGGACGCTGAAGCACAATAACTTGCTCTACTATCTCTACCAATTCTTTCAGGCGTTCTTCGAGCTAAAGCCCATTGGTCAAGTCATCGGGCAGCCGTTCACGCTGCGGTTACCACAATTCCCAAACCGCCGTCGTGAACCTGATCTCATGATCGTGCTCAAGTCAAATTCGCATCAACTGCAAGATACGCTTATGGAAGGTGCGCCCGACATCTGTATCGAGATTGTATCGGACGAAAGTACGGCACGCGATTATGGTGATAAATTCACTGAGTACGAAGCCGGTGGCGTACCGGAATACTGGATTTTCGACTCGCTGCGTCAGGAGACAGTCTTTTTCCGCCTCGGCGCTGACGGCCACTACAATCGTCAGAATCTGGATGCACAGGGGCTTTACCGTTCACCTTTACTGCCCGGATTAGCGCTCGATGTAGCATCGTTGTGGCAGGAAAGCTTTCCTGGCCCCGGTGCGACCTTCAACCTCGTTAAAGCCATGCTCGACACATAAGAAATCAGCGCTCGGCGGCGTCTAAATTACCAGTAGGTTCGAATAAAAGAAACGCCAACCCATGACTCATCCCACTCTGCCGAACCAAACCCACATCGACAGCGCCCATTTCCGCGTGATTGATCTTGACCGCGCGCTCGGCTTTTACCGCGACGTGCTCGGATTCACCGTGACCGAAGAAGCTCCGGCGACCGTCGCGCTGTCCGCTTCACCCAACGAGCCGCCGATTCTGCGCTTGACCGAGCATCCCAGCGCGGTGCGCAAGCCGCAGCGCTCGATTGGCCTGTATCACGTCGCTATCCTGATGCCGAGTCGTCAGGCGTTGGGGCGCATCCTCAACCAGATGCTCGCGCATCGTTACCCGATTGGCGGCGCATCCGATCACCTCGTCAGCGAGGCGCTCTATCTCTCCGATCCTGACGGCAACGGGCTGGAAATCTACCGCGACCGTCCGCGCAGCGAGTGGCGCATGAACGGCGAGCAGGTCGAAATGGCGACTGAGGCGCTCGACGTGGACGGCGTGCTGGCGGCAGCAGGCAATCCGCCCGCCGAAGGTGTAATCCCCGGCACCATCATCGGGCATGTGCATCTGCACGTTTCTGATCTGGCACGCGCCGAAGCCTTCTACAGCGACCTGCTCGGCTTCGACGTGGTGCAGCGCAGCTATCCCGGTGCGTTGTTCGTCTCAGCGGGCGGCTATCATCATCACATTGGCCTGAATATCTGGGCAGGCAAAGCCGCGCCGCCGCCCAACGCCGTCGGGCTGGAAGCCTTCACAATTGCCATCCCCGGCGAGGATGCGTGGCGACAGGTTGTCGAGCGCACGCACGCGACCACGAACGGCAATAGCGCCGCTGCCCGCGATCAGGATGGGAATACCGTGCTGCTGAAGTGCGTGTAAGGCCAGCGTAGGGGCATGGCGCGCCATGCCCCTACAAATCTATGCCGTTCCCTCAGCGATTTCGAGAATCCAGTCAAGCGCCGCTTCCGCGCTCGCCTGTTTGTTTTCCACGCGATCTCCCTGCCAGACGTGCCGCCGCACCTGCGGCTCCTGTCCGCGCCGTACCAAACCAATGTAGGTCAGGCCGACCGGTTTATCGGGCGTGCCGCCACCCGGCCCGGCGATCCCGGTGATGCTGACGGCGATCTCCGCGTCGAACAGAGCGCGCACGCCCAGCACCATCTCGCGCGCCGTTTGCTCACTCACTGCGCCGTAAGCCGCCAGCGTCTCGGCGCGCACGCCGATCAGCTTCTGCTTGGCCTCGTTCGAGTAGCTGACCACGCCGCCCAGTACGTATTCGGAACTCCCCGCGACGTTGGTCAGGCGGTGCATGACCAGCCCGCCCGTACACGACTCCGCCGCGCAGACTGTCCAGCCGCGCGCTTTCAACAACCCGCCAACCCGTACCTCTAAAACTTCCGCCATTTCACGCCTCCCCGACTTAACTCCTATCATAGAGAAATCGCCAGTTTTGAATCCAGTGGATCGGGTATAATGTGGGATAACAGCGCGACTCTATGGGATAATGAGGGATATTCCAGAACATGCGGCACTGGGGTTGGCGTCCGCTGGTCTTCGGGCTGTTTATCAGCATCCTCGTCGTGGGCTGCAACGTCGCCACCAATAATCCTTCGACCAGCGCCTCGCCGAGCGCTTACCCGTTCGTCACCCTGACCGTCGGTCGATTGCCCACCGCGCAGGTCTCGCCTCCGCCGACCCGCGCCGCGCCGACCGTTTCACCCAGCCCGACACCGGAAACCTACGTCGTTCAGTCCGGTGATACGCTCGCGAGTGTCGCCGCCCGCTTCAATCTGAGCATCGCGGCGCTGCAAAGCGCCAACGGCACTCTGACCACCCTCACGCCCGGTCAAACCCTGTTGATCCCCGCGCAAGCCCCGTTACCGCTGCAAGTCCAAGCGCCTACCTGTTACGAGACTCATCCCGGCATCCTGCTCTGCTTAGGCCGCGTCGAGAATCCGCTCGATTTCCCGGCGGAAAACGTCAGCGTCGAGGTCAGCCTGCGTCACGCCGATGGCTCGCTGGTGCAAAGCCAGCGCACGACGCTCGAACAATCGATCATTCCACCCGGCGGCTTCGCACCCTATCAGGCCACCTTCGCCGCCGCGCCGAACGATTTCAGCAGCGCCAGCGCCGACCTGATCAGCGCGGCGCAAGCCTCCGACACGGATTATCTGATCCTGCTGATCGAGAATGTGCAGGGGCAGCGCGTCGATGGGCAGTGGAGCATCAGCGCGATCATCGACAACCCGAACCTACAGGATGCCCAGCTTGTCCGTGCGATTGTCACGCTGCTCGACAGCCTCGGTCGCGTGATCGGTTATCGTGTCCTGACCTTCGACAGCGGCACAATCCTCGACGCCGGGGCGCAGCTTCCGCTCAACCTCGCCGTGACGCCGGAAGTGACCGGGGTCACGCCGGAATACAACGTCTACGTCGAAGCGCATCCGGTCGCTACCGCCGAAGCTACGGAAATCATACGGTAAGGTACACCGTAGGGGCGACCTG
>DASZXN010000071.1:0-3191 GCA_035545875.1 Phototrophicaceae bacterium | reverse complement strand
AAGTGGCGAGGGTAAAACTTCTCTTTCGCAGAGGAAAAGGGTGATCATTAATCTCCCGACTCGTCCATTTCCATCCAGAAATGGATGGATAGTCTCAAACTGATAGTGCATGAGAGCACATTGAATGAGAACGGGAAATTTTTCTCTGTCGTGAAGGAATAATTCCCACTCGCCGAGTATTTGAATTAGTTGATCACTAGGACAGGGAACAAATGTTGCCTCATTAAGATTACACCCGGCAGGGCCAATCCAGTTTTGGGAACGGCGAAACTCGCCGGGTGTCATATTGGGTGTACCGCCTCTTACACCAGTCATGAGTTGTTCATGAATTTCGCGCACCAAGCGCAAACTCAAAGGCAAAGATTTGAGCCGTTCCAATCCATAATTCAGGGCATTCAAGTAATTAATAACTTCTTGTAGATCATTTGAGGGTCTAGGATGTTCCAAAGCCGCTTCAAAATAAAAAAGCTCAGATAGTGATGCCTGTGTCCCTTCAATACGCGAGCTAGTAACTGCTTCCAAGCGGGTGTAAGGAATAATGAGAAAATCGGGATTGGGTATTGTATGCCCTACACCAGCCAGCTTGCCTATCGCACGTTCAGCTTCTGAAACAAGATGAACCAAATCCATGTCAAATGAAATAGGAGGCGGCAATGGATTTGGCACAAAAGCGTCGTATCCATTGGTAGTGCGAATCACACGTCCCGAAGGACTTTTCTGAAAGGCTTTGATGTCCATAAGTTGTCAACTAACCTCAGTTGTTTCAGTATCTTGAAATAAGCATAAGTCTTATTTCAAAAAATGCCAAAAAATGAAATAAGATTTAGGCGGTTCTCTTGCGAATATAGGTATTTTCACTTCATCTACATGATCTACGCCGACTGTGCTATGCTTGTCGCGTCGTGAACCGAGTACAGGAAGACCACTTGGCCCAAATCGACAGCCTGCACGCGGAGGACGCCGCCCTCCCCGCCGTCGAGTCGCCCAATCAGGAAGCGACCAACGCCAGCGTCGTCAAAGCGAGCGGTATTCTGGCCTTCGGCAATATCGCCAGCCGCGTGCTCGGCATGGCGCGCGACATCGCCATCACCACGCTGTTCGGCGCATCGCGCGCGACCGACGCCTTTTACGTCGCTACCCTCGTCCCGAAAACCCTCTACGATGTGATGATCGGCGGTCAGCTCAACGGCGCGATCATCCCGGTCTTGAGCGAAGTCGTCACCAAAGAGGGGCAAAAAGCGCTCTGGCAGGTGCTGTCGATCCTGCTCAGTCTGGTGACGGTTGTGCTCTCGGCGCTGGTGCTGATCATCCTGATCTTCGCGCCGCAAATTGTGACGCTGGTCGGTGGCGGCTACGACGCGCCGACGCAGGCGCTCGCGGCTGATCTGCTGCGTCTGACCTCGCCTGCGCTCCTGTTTTTGAGCCTGTTTGCCGTTCTGAGCGGGACGCTCTACGCGATGCGCTCCTTCACCCTGCCCGCGATGGCTGGCGCGTTGTTCAACGGTTGCATCGTCCTCGGCACGATTCTGCTTGCGCCACCGTTGCAAGTGGTGACCATCGTCAGCGCGACGAGCGTTCAGTGGATCGCCGCGCGCCCGATTGATGGGATTCGCGCGGCGGTGCTCGGCTGGCTGATCGGTGCGTTCGTCCAGATGATCTCGCAGATCCCCGGCCTGCGCGCGGCGCGGGTTCACTTCACGCTCAACTGGCGACATCCCGCGCTGATCAAGATCGGCAAGCTCTACATCCCGATCATGTTCTCGCTGATCATTGACGCGGCGTTGCGTTTTCTCAGCTTCAACTTCGCCAGCCAGACCGGAAATAACAGCCTGAGCTACATGAACTGGGCGACTACACTGATCCAGTTCCCGCAGGGCTTGGTGGCGACGGCGATCAGTATTGCGATTTTGCCGACGCTGGCGCGTCAGTCGGTGCTGGCGCGTGCTGGCGAACGCCCGTTCAAGGACACGCTCGGCCTCGGCCTGCGGCTGGCGATCATGCTGATTATCCCGGCGGCGGTTGGGTTGTTCGTGCTGGCGCTGCCGATTGTCAGCCTGATCTTCGAGCACGGCGCATTCACCTCGGCGGACAGCGTGATCACGTCGCTGGCGCTGCGTTACTATCTGCTCGGCCTGCCCTTCGCGGCGGTCGATTTGCTGCTCGTCTATGCCTTCTACGCGCGCCAGGATACGCTCACGCCCGCGCTGATCGGGCTGGTCAGTCTGGTCGCCTATACGATTGTCGCGCTGGTCTTGCTACCAACGTTCGGCCTGTTCGCGCTCATGCTGGCGGACAGCGCCAAGCAGTTGACCCACTGCGTCCTCTCGGCGATTATCCTCTCACGGCGCATGAACGGCTTCGGTGATCAGCGCCTGCCGCTGACGATTGGCAAGAGCATCCTCGCGGCGGGCGTGATGGGCGCGCTTGGGCTGGTGACGCTGCCGATCTTCGAGCGGGTAATTGGCACGGACGGCCTGATCCGCCAGATTGTGCTGGTTGGCGTCGCGGGCGGGCTAGGGCTAATCGTCTTTATGGCGCTGGCCGCCCTGCTGCGGCTGGAGGAACTGCGCTGGCTCGCGGGTCTCATCCGGCAGCGCTTCGTTCGTGAGTGAGTAATGAGAAATCGTTTAATTTCGCCGCGCTGAGACTGTCGATCATGATACGATGAGTGCGGAAAGTGCCTCCCCCTGAGGCCGTTTCCTCGTATTGTTATTGTGATGGCGTTGAGCTTCGGACAAATGGGTTGCAAACGGTTCCTCATCGCTGCCGTGCTGCTGCTGACGGCCTGTCAGTTCGGCACCTCAATCCCGCCTGCCTCAACGCCGACCCTACCCCCTTCACCGCTGCCGACGCCGACCGTCACGGAGACGGTTTCGTCCGCTTTACAAATCGAGATGAACGGTGTCTCGCTCAAGCTGTGGCGACCGGCGGGCTGGGAAGCGGGCGACAACGACCGAGGCATCATCATTGCCGAATATACTATTCCGGCCAGTGGCGGCACGGTCACCACCGGCGGGATGCTGATCTACTGTTCGGTGGCGCTGCCTGATTCAGACAATAATGGCAACCGCGCGCTGGCCGCGTTGCAACAGATTGTCGGTCATGTGGGCAACAAGAACTGGGATGCGACTATGACCCAGCCGAGCGCCCTGAAATGGGACGGCAACGACGCGGCTTACTATCTGTTCACC
>DASZXN010000070.1:0-3415 GCA_035545875.1 Phototrophicaceae bacterium | reverse complement strand
ATGGTTGGCGATTCATGGTCAGCCGACATTGTTGGAGCGCACAGAGTGGGAATGCGCGCCGTCTGGCTGAATCGCTTCGGGCAAATCAGCCCCGATATGGCGCTGGCAACCGAGATTCAGGCGCTTCAGCCACTGGAAACGGTGTTGGCGGTATTGATGGGATAAGCCCTCATGCCCAACCCTTCTCCCTGAGGGAGAAGGGAGACAAATTGAGTGCGAGTTTGTGAAACTTGAATTGTAATTATAACCAAACTGCTTATACTTGAATCAATCCAATCATCCCGGAGCGCCGTGTATGACGACGATTGATCAATTCCAGATTGCACCGCTGATCCGCGCAGCGAATGTATTGGGCAGCCCGTTTGCTCATCTGCCGCCGTTTGATCTTGCGCCTGCAAGCCTACGCGCAGTAGCCGAGCATCAGACTGGCCTGCGCGATTGGGGCGAGCCGGATTTCTGGCCGGGCTTCGAGACGCTGTTCAACGCGATCAATGCTGATCATACGCAAACGCTGATCGGTCGCATGAGCTTTCGCACCGATGGCCTGAATCGGCTCAAGAATCAACTGCTGCTCACACAGGCGATCAAGGACGAACCGGGGATTGCAAAGGGCGAGGTCAAACGTCCGCTGATCATCGTCGGCTTCCCACGCACGGGAACCACGCTGCTCCATCATCTGCTGACGCAAGACCCACACGTACACGTGCCGCTTTACTGGAAGCTGTACACACCACTCCCGCTCACGGTGCCTGACGAGGAGATCGAGCGGCGCAAGCAGCAGGCCGAGAGCCTGATGCGCCTTTCCGAGATGGTCGCGCCGCAGTGGAACACGATTCATCCCACCGGAGCGCAGGAGCCGGAGGAATGTATTTTCCTGCTGACCGACAATCTCGGCTACGCGGCGCGCGCGAATATTCCTGAATACGTAGAGGCGTATCTCAAAGAAGATTTGATACCTGTTTATCGCGGCTACAAACGCGCTCTGCAAGCGCTTCAGTGGGGACAACCGGAGCAGTCTTGGGTGCTGAAGTCACCGCTGCATCTGTGGGCGCTCGATGCGCTGCTGACGGTGCTGCCGGACGCGCGAATCGTGATGACGCACCGTGACCCGAAGAAGGCGTTCGCCTCGTGGTGTAGTCTGGCGGCGGCGCTCGGCAAAATGCAGCGCAAGCAGGTCAATTTACAGCAAATCGCCCGCGAGTGGCTGCCGCTCTGGAAGATTGGGATCGAGCGGGCAAATTCCGCTCGTGACAAGTTCGATCCAGCCAAGTTTTTCGACGTGCAGTACCGCGAGCTGATGGCTGATCCGCTGGAGATGGTCAGGCGGATTTACAACTACTTTGGTGGTGCCCTCACGCCGGACGCCGAAGTCGCCATGTCGCGCTGGCTGGCGGACAACGCGCACGGAGCGCACGAAGGTCACCGCTACAGCGCCGCGCAGTATGGCCTGAGCGATGACCAGATCGAGCATGAGTTTGCCGATTACACCGGGCGCTATCAGATTCCGATGGAGTGAAGTGACCTCATCGGCACGGGCAAGCACTTCGCAGATGATCAGGACGTGCCGGGCAGCCGCTTGAGCAGACGATAAGTTGTCGTTCCATCCGGCTGAAACTCTGGCTCGCGCACGATTTGGTAGCCCATTTTCTGCCAGAAGCGCTGCGCCGCCGGATTATTCACCTGCACTCCTGCGCGAATACAGATCACCTGCGCGTGCTGGCGACTTTCCGCCTCGATCTCCGCGACAACTGCGGTTCCCAGCCGTTGATTGCGATGCTGCTTCCCAATCATCAGCAGTTCGATAAACGCCTGCTGCGGATTGTCCTCGTATCCTTCGACCAGATAATCGACCACTCCAACCATCTGGCCGCTAGGGTCGAAAATGCCGCAGAAGCGGCGACCATGCTCGACGGCGTGGCGCATGTCCTGACGTACCATCTCCGCTGAGGCGAGCGCTGGGCCAAGCGCCAGAAAATCGTTGCAGTCCTGATAGACTTCCAGCGTCGCCGGAAGGTCATCCGCCGTCAATTCACGCAGGTGAAACGACGGCTCAGAAACGCTAATCCTCAACCTCCACCGCCAGCGCGACGGCTTCCGCGCCGCCAAGACAGAGGGCTGCGAGGCCGCGCTTGAGGCCGCGATCACGGAGCGCGTAGATCAGCGTGACGAGGACACGCGCTCCGCTCGCGCCAATCGGGTGACCGAGGGCAATCGCGCCGCCGTTGACGTTGAGCTTCTCCAGCGGCAGGCGATAGCCGTCACGCTCTAAGCCCTTCACGTCGGCGAGCACCTGCGCGGCGAAGGCTTCGTTCATCTCGAACAGATCAACATCGTCGATTGACCAGCCTGCGCGTTCGAGGGCAATCGGGATGGCTTTGACGGGCGCGTAGAACAACCACGACGGTTCGACGGCGGCCTGCCCGTAAGCGACGATGCGCGCCAGCGGCTTGTGTCCGTGCTGATCGGCGTAGTCGCGGCTGGCGACGATCAGCGCGGCTGCGCCGTCGTTCATGCCGGGGGCATTACCCGCCGTGACCGTGCCGTTCTCCTCAAAGGCCGGCGGGAGCTTCGCCAGCGCTTCGAGCGAGGTGTCGGCACGGATCGACTCATCTTTGTCGATGACGGTGCTGCCTTTGCGCCCCGCGATGGTCACGGGCGCGATTTCGGCGCTGAATTTGCCGTTATTGGTCGCAGCGACGGCCTTCATGTGGCTCTGATAGGAAAACTCGTCCATGTCGGCGCGCGCCACGCCAACCTCGCGAGCGATGAACTCGGCAGCGTTGCCCATGCCCCAATCGCACAGCGAGCACCACAGCCCGTCGCTTTGGAGCGAGTCGCGGAGCTGCACGTGACCGTATTTGTGTCCTGTGCGCTGCGTGTCGTTGAGATAGGGCGCGCGGCTCATGCTCTCGACGCCGCCCGCGACGAACAGATCGCCATCTTCCGCGCGGATCATGCTGGACGAGAGCATGACAGCTTTCAAGCCGCTGCCGCAGACTTTGTTGATCGCCACGCCGCCGACGCGCTCTGGCAAGCCAGCCGCGAAACTGATCTGTCGAGGGAGCGCCTGACCGACGCCTGCGCTAACGACGTTGCCGAGCACGACTTCATCAACGTCGTTCCTGTCGATGCCGCTGCGCTCGACAGCGGCGCGGACGGCGACCTGTCCGAGTTCGGCGGCGCTCAACGAGGATAAGCCGCCCAGAAATTTGCCAATCGGCGTCCGCGCCGCGCCGAGAATCACTGCATCACGATTGTTCGCCATAGAGTTCCTGCCATGCCTGTTTAAGTTCACGATAAGTATTTTCGAGTGTGTCGGGAATCACGCGGGTGTCGCCGACCACGCTCATAAAGTTGGCGTCACCGTTCCAGCGCGGGACGACGTGAAAGTGGTAATGCTCGGCGATGCCCGCGC
>DASZXN010000069.1:0-14379 GCA_035545875.1 Phototrophicaceae bacterium | reverse complement strand
TGGCAGTCGTGATTCCTGAGAATTTCCGCGACCTGTTCCGCGATGACAAGCCCGTCTTTGTCACGCTGGTGACCGTGATGCCGAGCGGACAGCCGCAGGCGACACCGGTCTGGATCGACTACGACGGCGAATACGTGCTGGTCAACACGGCGCGCGGTCGGCAAAAAGACAAGAACATGCAGCGCAATGCCAAAGTGACCGTGCTGGCGGTCGATCCGACCAATCCGTACCGCTGGATCGAAGTGCGCGGCAAAATCGCGGACATTAGCGAGGAAGGCGCACTGGAGCATATCAACAAGCTGGCGGGCAAGTATCGCAACGGCAACAGCGACTATTACGCGCCCTACCCGGAGCGTCGTGGCACCGAGCAGCGCGTGATCTACAAGATCGAGCCGACCAAGATCAATACCAGCGGACGGTAAGCCTTAACCCGATATGCTGATTTGCTCTCGTAGGGGCGACCTGGCAGGTCGCCCCTACAAAATCCGCCGCCCTATCCCCTCGACAAGATTTTACAGTCGTCCGCTTGCTTCTGACGCCTGCTTGACGTATAACCTGAAGTGATCACGCTGTAGGAGCAGGCTGCATGAACAACGACGATCTGATCGGCAAATCCCTCGGTCAGTTTGAAATCATCGACCAAATCGGGCGCGGCGGCATGGCTTCGGTCTACCGGGCGCGCCAGACCACCATCAACCGGATCGTCGCCGTCAAGGTGCTGCCGCGCACCCTCCTGCACGATCCGACTTTCTACGAGCGCTTCGCCCGCGAGGTCGATGTGGTTGCCCATCTGGAACACCCGCACATCCTGCCGATTTACGACTACGGCGAATCTGAGGGTATCCCTTACATCGCCATGCGCTATCTGGCGGGCGGGAGCATGGCGCAGTGGATTCGGCGCGGCCTGCCGCCGCTCGACAAGCTGCCCAAACCCATCGAGCAGGTGTCGTCGGCGCTCGACTACGCCCATCAGCAGGGCATCGTCCACCGCGACCTCAAGCCGGGCAACGTCATGCTCGATGAGAACGGCAACGCCTACCTGAGCGACTTCGGCATCGCTCGCGTGCTCGACAGCAACCTGACGGGCAGCGCGATCATTGGCACGCCCGCCTACATGAGTCCTGAGCAGGCCAACGGCCTGCCGCTCGACGCGCGCTCGGACATCTATTCGCTCGGCGTGGTACTGTTTGAACTGGTCACGGGACGCGAGCCATTCGAAGCGGAAACGCCGGTCGCGCTGCTGCTCAAGCATATCAACGAGCCAATGCCTTCAGCGCGCGCTTTCCGTCCCGAACTGCCCCCTGCCGCCGAGCAGGTCATCAACAAGGCGACAGCCAAGCACCCGGAGCAGCGCTACGCCTCCGCCAGCGATCTTGCTAATGCCTTCACCGAGGCGATCCATCGTCCGACCGCCGTTGGCCTCGACCTCGATGAAGAGGACAAGACGCTGATCGACCCACATGGCAGCACCGCTACTCCGACCGGACGGAATCTGACGCCGCGCGCCGTGACCTCACCGCGTGCGACCGCTGCCGCTGGTACGGCGCTCCACGACGCGGCAGCCGCCCCGGTCACGCAGGCAGAATCTCCCCGCCGACGCAGCTATGCCTGGCTCGCCATCCCGATTGTGCTGATCATCATCGTGGCGGCGGCAGCGATTGGCCTGCTCGTCACGCGCAGCAACACGCCGCCAACGCCTGCGCCGACCGTGATCCCAACGCCGTTCGCGCAGGCGTATACGGTGCAGCGGGCGCAGTATACGATCTCGATGCCGGAGGACTGGACATTCAAGGACGTGTCGAGCGACATCGGCCTCACCCACGTCTGGACGCTCAACAGCGACGCCTATATCGCCGTCTGGTTAGTCGAAAAGACCAAGCTCGTCCCGCAGGATACGGATTTCCTGACGCTGGTCAATTCCTTTGACGCGCAGGTGATCCGCACACAAAGTGCGCTGACCTTTATTGACGAGGCGTCCGCGCCGGATGGATCGCTGCGGCGGAGCTACCAGTTCAGCCACGCGGACGGCACATCCTTCCCGCCGGGGCAGATTGACCTCTTTTACGAGAATCGCGGCAAGTATCTGGCGATTGTCGAGGATTATTCCGCCTACAGCACGGGGAATACGCTCGTGCCGACCTTCCAGTCGGTGCTGGATTCATTCCGCGTCAATCAGACGTAAGTGATGAGTAACGAGTAATAAGAAAAGCAGGACTGAGGTTCGGGCGACTAAAGTCGCTTGCTGAGGACTGAGGAGGAGCGCAGCGTGCTGCGCCCTTTTTATTTCCGAATGGATTGTTTCGTGCAGACCATGATGCCGGATGCCCAGTTGAGCTTGAGCGTCTGCACATCCGTGCGCGCTTCAAGTTCCGCGATCAGGCGATCCACGTTCGCCTGATGCCCTTCCTGCCACGTCGTTTGCGGGAGCAGGTCGTCAATCACGTAGATGCCGCCCGCTTTGAGCAGGCCGAGCGCCTGATCAAGCAGAAAGAATTTGCCGGGGAAGGTATCCGCGAAGATCAAATCGAACGAAGCGGGTGCCGTTTGTTTGAGGAAATCCTCGGCGTTCCCCGTGATAAAGGTCACACGGCTGTCTGCGCCGAGATAGTTGCGGGCGATAGCGGGCGCACGCTCGTCCTGATCAATCGTCGTCAGCGTCGAGGCTGCGTCCATGCCGTCGAGCAGCCAGCAGGTGCCGATGCCAACGCCTGTGCCAATTTCGAGCAGCCGTCCGCCCGGCTTCGATGCCGCTAAGGTGCGCAGCAGCATCCCGGTCAGCGGCTCGGACGATAGATCAAAACCGATTTGCTCGGCGTCACGCTCAATCGAGGCAAAGGCCGCTGGATAAGAAGCGCTATTCAGGTTGTTCATGGAGTTCCCGATAGTGTGTCTGCGTCAGCAAATACGAGGCGAGTTCCGCGCCATAATAACGTTCGGTGTTGCCCTGAAAGACCATACCGAGCTTCTTCATCACGTTCTGCGAAGCAGCGTTGGGCGGGAAGGCCAGCCCCCAAATCTCGCCCAGGTTGAGCGCGTCGAAGCCATAATTGACGCTAGCGCGCGCCGCTTCAGTGGCGAAACCGCGTCCCCAGTAAGGGCGCGCGAGCGTATAAGCGATCTCGACTTCCTGCGAGCCGGGGATGTATTCCAGCCCGGCGTGGCCGATAAACAGGCCGCTGCTCTTTTCGATCACCGCCCAGATGCCAAAGTGATGCAGTTCGGCGTGACGCATGAAATAGGTGACAACCCACTGGCTGTCGCTGCGCTGGCGCGGTTTACCGCCGGGCAGATAACGCATGACTTCGGCATCGCTGCTGATACGCAGATAATAATCGTCCACGTCGGCCACCGTGAAGGGGCGCAGACGCAGGCGCGCGGTCTCCAGCGTATCCATCAGGATTTCCCGCAGTCCGGCGGCACGGCGTCGGAGTCGGTAGGGCGCGCCGTCAGCGTGAGCGGCACTTCAAAGGTATCGGTGCCACGCACGACCAGCAGCTTGATGGTATCGCCCGGTTTAGTGTTCGAGACCAGGTAGGCGACCAAATCGTCCATCGAGTTGATGTATATGTCGTTAACCGCGACGATAATGTCGCCGCCCGCGCAGACGCTCTGCCCGCGAATCAGCACGGCATGATCGCCGCCGCGCAGCCCGGCGACCGACGCGGGAGAATTGGCCGTCACGCCTGTGACCAGCACGCCCGCCGTCACCGGCAGCTTGAGTTGATCGGCCAACCCCGCGACGGTGTAGCCGCCATCGGTCGGCATGGTCGAGATGCCAAGCCACGAATACTGAACTTTGCCATCCTGAATCAGTTCGGGAATGACGCGCTCGACGGTTTTCGAGGGCACGGCGAAGCCCACGCCCTGAAATGTGCCTGTATCGGTGCGAATAGCCGTATTCACGCCGACCACTTCGCCGTGCGAGTTAAGCAGCGGGCCGCCGCTGTTGCCGGGGTTGATCTGCGCATCGACCTGAATGATCGACGGGTTGTTGAAGCCGCCAACCGAGTTGTTGACCAGTTCCGCCGAGGGCAACTGCCGACCTAAGCCGCTGACAATGCCGTCGGTCATCGAACTCGCCAGCCCGAACGGGTTGCCGATGGCGATCACGCGCTCACCCACGTGCAGTTGATCCGAGTCGCCAAACGAAACAGGCAGCAGGCGCGACTTATCGACGTTATCGACCTTGATCACCGCCATGTCGCTGTAAGCGTCGAGGCCGACGAGTGTCGCCGGAGTGACGTAGCCATCGTGGAACGTCACCTGAATGTCGGTCGCGCCGTTGACGACATGGGCATTGGTGACGATGTGTCCCTGATCGTCATAAATGAAGCCGGAGCCGCTGGCCTGATCGGTCACGCCCGCCTGCGGTGAGTTGATGGTCACGTCAATGTAGACGACCGAGGGCGTGACCCGGTCGTAGATGTTTTCGAGCAGCACATATTCGGCGTCGGCGGCGTCGATCACGTTCTCGGAGATGGCGGTCGGTGTCGGATGCGCCTGAAACGACGCCAGCGCATTCACCGGCGTACTGGGGACAGCGCTCGGCGGCAGCGCCATCGGCTCGCTCTGGCAGGCAGCGACGAGCAGCAGCAACAGAACCATCCCCCCGGCAAATTGATGTTTGAGCATACAAAGAAAGCCTTGTTAACTGTGTTCAACCTCTATTATGGCTGAATCTGCGCAGAAAATAAAAGGAGCGCAAAATCAATGCGCTCCTCTGCATCGTCTGGGAATTAAGTTTAGAAAGTGGCCTTCAACTGCTCGACCAGCGCACGCTGCTCGTCGGTCAGGTGATCGGGCACGCTGATCATCATGCGCGCGTACAGGTCGCCGTTCTTGTCCTTCTGATGGAGGACGGGCATCCCTTTCCCGGTCAGGCGGAACTTGCGTCCCGACTGCGTGCCCGCCGGAACCTTGAGTTTGACCGGGCGACCAAGCGTCGGCACTTCAACCTCGCCGCCGAGCAGCGCCGTGAACATATCGACCTTGACCTCGACGGTCAGATCGTCACCCTCGCGCTCGAAACGGCTGTCCGGCTCGACCTCGACCACCAGATAGAGATCGCCGGGCTGCCCCATGCCGCTTTCGCCCTCACCGCTCAGGCGAACTTTCGTCCCAGTGTGCGCGCCTGCCGGGATATTGACGCGCACAGTGCGCTCGCCTTTAGTGATCAGACGGGTCGCGCCCGTATAGGCTTCCTGAAGGGTGATGTTGACCTTCTGCTCGATGTCCTGCCCGCGCGTCTGTGCCTGCGCGCCGCTGAACGGACTGCCGACCGGCGGTCGCTGCCCGCGATTGCCGCGCCCACCAAACAACGATCCCAGAATGTCGCCGAGATCGCCAAAGTCGGCGTTGTTGGTCGTATAGGTATAGGTGCCGCCGTTGCCGCCTGCCGGATTGCCCCAGGGCGACTGCTGCTGCGGATTGACCGTGCCGAAGCGGTCGAACATCGACCGCTTGTCCTTGTCGCTCAGGACTTCGTAGGCTTCGTTGATTTCTTTAAAGCGGGCTTCCGCTGTAGGATCATTCGGGTTGGCGTCCGGGTGATATTTCTTCGCCAGCTTGCGGAACGCCTGCTTGATTTCTTTCTCACTCGCGCTGCGGCTTACGCCCAGCGTCTGATAGTAGTCTTTCGCCATAGATGTCAGATCGTCTCATGCCATTCGGCTGCGAAAATTTGTTTTAACACACTGTATATCGTATGACGAGCGAGATCACGAGTCAATGAGCGTCGAGGATTTCTTACGAAGATTTTATCCGCGCCCAATCCCCGTGATTGCCCGCCTATTCCGGGATATAACGCGGATAATCGCGCTTGGCGGCGCGCGCGCGCTCCAGATCGATTTCAAAAGTCAGAAAGGGCTGCTCGCGCGAAGTCGTGCCGAGCACGCTGCCATCGGGGTCGATCAGCCAGCCGCCGCCGCCGAAATTGACCTGACCTACCGTGCCGACGCGGTTGGCGGAAGCAGAATACGCGCCGCTGACATACGAAACGGTTCGCCCACCGACGAGCCAGCGCTCGACGGCGCGCCCCGTACAGCGCGGCGAGACGATCAATTCCGCACCCTGCTTGCCATAAGCGCGAGCGTGTTCCGTGAACCAGACCTCGCTGCAAATGGCGAAGCCGAGACACACGTCGCCCACCTGCACCGTCGAGAAATCCCTGTCGCCGCGCTGATACCAGGTGGCTTCCCAGAAACCCGGCTCATCGGGCAGGTAGTATTTGTGATGCACGGCGCGATAGCCGCCTTCGATTGACCAGACAAAGCCCTCGTTGAGGCATTTGCCGTCGCGCACGACCGGACGCGAGCCAAGTACGGCTGCCGGGGCGAGTTCGTTCAGCCGTGCCAGCCAACGATCATGTGACGCGACGGCACTATCCCACGTCTCGTCGTTCACGTCGTCGGTAACGGCGAACCAGGGCGCGAAGATCATCTCCGGCAGCAGAACAAAATCGCTGCTCTCGCTCTGCACGTGCCGGGCGAGTTTGTCCCAGTCGGCGGCAAGCTGCACCGGGTCGTTGTTGAGTTCGGTCACGGTGAGTTTCATGAGGTTTCTTTTCATCACAATCGTTAGCGTATTCGAGTAGGAGCGCACAGCCGTGTGCCCCGACAAACCCTTACGTCTATTCAGGCAAGGGCGCGGCGCGCCGTGCCTCTACAGCAACGCGGTTCGTTCAGAATATTACCTGGTGGACGCAGTTTACGTTCAAGCGAATGGATTTGAGACCAGAAACGCGGGGCGGTCAACGTCCGCCTGAATCCAGCGCGGCATCGGTCGTCACGAGGATATTCTCGGCCACCCGATAGCCAATCACGCGGCGCTTGCCATCGACCTGGGTGGTGATTGGCCCGTTGAAGGGATCGCGCTCAACGACTTCGACGCGGGCGTTGAGGCGAAAACCCCGATCAAGCATATGCTGAAGCATGTCGTCGTCGTGAGTCTTGAGGCGCGCGATGGTCGCCTTCACGCCCGGTTCAAGCTCGGTGAGCGGTTGCAAATGCGGCTCGGAAATCACGCCTTCCGCCGAAGGAATTGGGTCGCCATGCGGATCGATTTTGGGATTGCCGAGCTTGTGGGCAATTGCCTCGACAAAGTGATCCGAGACGGCGTGTTCGAGCGCTTCGGCTTCTTCGTGAACCTCGCGCAGTTCGTAGCCGAGTTCGCGCATCAGGTACAACTCGATCAGGCGATGGCGGCGGATCACCTTGAGGGCAATCTCACGCCCGGCGTCGGTGAGGACGACGCCGCGATACTTCTCGTAATCGACCAGTCCAGCCGTCACGAGCCGCTGCGCCATGTCGGTGACCGATGGCGCGGCGATCCCCAGTGCATCGCGCAGGCTGTTGGTCTGAACCCGGTCTTCCTGCTGCTGCAACGTAAAGACGGCCTTCAGGAAATTTTCGACCGATTTCGACTGGGTAACGTGTTCCGCCATTATTCCCCTCTGCTATGCGCGCTCCTTCATTTTAGCACAAAGGCGCTAGCAAACGCCTAATCCGTTTCGAAATAGAAAGACGCATAGGCGAGAGACACGACACGAGGAGTATCTAAACCTAAGGGCGCAGCGGGATACCGCATCAGAATCAAGGAACTCAGCCCGAAGGCTGCGCACTCGGCGTTACGGTTGTCTGACTGTCGCCTCGGCAGTCGATTGAAAGATAGTTTCCTGATTGGCCGCTTCGATGGTTTGCGCGTCGGCTGGATCAGCGACGGTGATCGCGTCTGGCAGGCAGTCAATAGGCAGATCAGCGACTTCATCGGCGTCGTAGGCTTCGGGATCGGTGGGCATATCATCGGCGTTCAGGTCGCTGTCGAGGGGCACGTCAGCGACTGCACCAGCGGGCACATCGACCGTTTTGCCATCGTAACTGAGGGTGCTGTCGCCCTCAAGGACGTAGAAATCCATCTCCTTGCCGGGCTGCGCTTCCAGATAGGCAGTTGAGCCAAGCTGAATATCGACGTTGTTGGCGCGCAGTTGCACTCTCCCCACGCCTTCCGGCGTTTGAATCAGGATGCCGTTGTCGGGCGCGTCCTCGCATGAGGTTTGGGTAATGCCGGTTTGGAAGTAAAACGCCTGCATCGGTTGTAATCCGGTGTGATCGTCGGACGAGACGCCGTTCTGAAGCTGTACGTCGCCGAAGAGCAGCACCGTGACATTTTCGCCGGGAAGGGTATCGGGCAGGTTGGCTTGCAGCTTCATCAGGGCGATGCCCCAGGTATTCTTGGCCGAATCATAGGGCGTCAGTTGCAGCGAGGCGAGATCGGCCACGTCCACTAAATCACCCTCCTGCGAAAAGTTGAAGTTCTGGACATCGGGCTGCGGGGTCGCTTGCAGCGAGACGTAGCCATAGCACGCCTGATTACGCCCGGTATCGGCGCAGTCCTGCTGCGCGATGGCTAACGCCTGCTGCACCGTCGCGCTGCACGTGGTCGCCTGCGCGAGCACGGTTGTGAAACCAAGCAAAATCAGCAAATATCCGGCTTTACGCAAAATCCGCATCCCACCCGCTCCTGAACTCAACCATCACCAACCGTCATCAACACATGGCTCAGGGACATGTCGCTAGAAGCCGCGAAAATTCGATGTCCTGCTCTTTGGTCTGTGCATCGACCTGACTTAGCGATTGCTGGAGGTAAACCAGATATTGTGCTTTTGTCACCCCCTGGCTGCTCATATATTGCCCAACAATCGGGCAAAACTGAGCAACCGTCTTGCCGTTGAGGACGGCCATATCTCCGCTGAAGCCTCGGAAGCGACCATCCGACCCCAGAATCGCGGGCAGCGACGGCAAGCTGGGTGTTGGCGTCGCCTGCGCAGCGGCAAGCTGCTCGGCGGTGATCGGCGGCGCGATAATGATGGCAAGCGGCAAGTCCTGTACAGGCAGCAGCGCAACCAACGCCGCATCATAGGGCTGCGGATTGCCTGGCACGCCGGATGCGTGAAGGCTGGCATCGATGGGAACCGTGACTTGCGCGCCTGCCGGAACGATACGCGTCACGCCCTGCGCGGTGACGCGGCCTAACCCCTCAACCACGCTGACGGTCATCACGCCGCCGGGCTGCGCCTGCAAAAAAGCCGTCGAGCCAAGCTGAATATCGATGTCGTTGGCGCGCAGGTCAACCCGCCCCGCGCCCTGCGGTGTCTGGATCAGAAGGCCGTCCGGCGGCGCTTGTTCGCACTTCGGCTGCGTAATTCCGCTCTGGAAATAGATGGCCTGCATCGGCGTGAAGGTCGTTTGCGCTTCCGTTGAAGCAACCACGCTCAAGGCGCTCACATCGCTTGCCGGAGTCACAAGACTGGCGAAAATCCAGCCAAGCGAACTGCTGTCGGGAATCTGGATGCGCAACCAGGTGCTGTCGGCGTTGCGACCGTCCGCGATCAACGTGTCGCCTTTGGAGGCCGATCCTGCTACCTGACCGCTGGTCGAGGGGCTGGTGCGGATATTGGCATTACCTTTCGTGGTCAGTTGAACGGTAACCGGCGACGCAGCCGCAGTGACGGCATTCTGGATTTGCACGTTGCCGAAGAGTAAAAAGGTGACGTTTTGACCGGGCAGCGTATCGGGCAGATTGGCTTGCAGCTTCATCAGCGCGATGCCCCAGCTCTTATCCGCCGAATCGAGCGCACTCAGACGGAGCGTATCGATGTCCGCGACATTCGCCAGATCGCCAGTTTTCGTGAAGGTGAAATTCGCCACGCCAGCGCGCGGCGTCGCCTGCAAGGTGATGTTGCCATAACAGGCTTGATTCCGTCCGATGGCGGCACAGGCGCTTTTCACATCCATGAGCGCCTGCTGCACCATCGTGCCGCACGTAGTCGCCTGCGCGAGCACGGTCGTGAAACAGAGCGCGACCAGCAGAGAAGCCACCTTACGACAAGCCAGCATAGCCTAATCCTCTAAAAAAATAGGGGATTATCCCTTGACGGTAGGGGCACGACCTGTCGTGCCCCTACAATACCTGCCATGAAGGGATAATCGCCAAAAATATTTGTGTAACTGTAACCAGCCATCCTCAAAATACAAACGCCCGACTCCTCTCATTTAGTCGTCGGGCGCTGCGCAAAAGGTATTCGTCAAGCGCCGCTTTACGATCCGGCGCGCAAAATCTGCACGGTGACCTGAGCGCTCGCTTGATTGCCCACACCGTCGAAGGCAATCGCCGTAAACGTCTGATCGCCCAAGCCCGTGATCCGCCAGTCGAGCGTGAACGGCCAGGTCACGTCCGCGCCCAGCAGTTCGTTGTCGTGATAGAACTCGACACGGCTGACGGTCAGGTTGTCCTGCGCGTCGGCCTTAAGCGAGACCACGCTGTCCCCCGGCCAGCGATAAATTTTGCCCGGTTCGACCGAGTCGAGCGTGATCGTCGGCGGCACGTTATCGACGGTAACCTGAACGGCATCGCTCTGGCGGGTGTTGTCGTTGAGGACAACCGCCACGCGCAGGCTGTAGAGACCATCCAGCCCGGTCGTATCCCACGTGCCGACGGGCTTACCCGCCGTGTAAGCAGTCTGCTGGCCGCCAATCGTGAACCACTGAGTCGGATTCAAGCCCTGCCCGTATTCCAACTGGAAGAACTGCATGTTCTTGGTGTCGATGTCGGCATAGACATCGACTTTGCCGCCGACGTAATCGAACAACGCCGGACGGGTGATGTGAACTGTCTGGAACACGCGCGGCGTGCTGACGTTATCGTACTGGGTCGGCGGGAGCGGTTGATGATTGGCAACCCACCAGTCGGTCACATTGCCAGGGGGCGGCACGAAGAAGCGCGCCTGCTGACGTAACTCGGCGGGCGTGTTGACCGTCGCCAACTGCCCGGTCTGGCTGTTGATCTCGACCATCTGCCAGAAGTTGTCGGTATCCTTCGGCTGTGTGCCGTCGAGGAAAATCTCGCTGTGAACCGGGCAAATACTGTTCGGCAGCAGGCCGGACGTGTCGCAGACGAGCGCATCGACCACCGAATCAGGGCGATCCCAACCGGTCGCGGGCACCTGATCGCGGTTGTGGGCATATTCCATCAGCGCGCGCCAGATTGGAGCCGCGCCATTCATGCCGAAGGGATCGAGCGACATCGCGCTGCCATCCTGCCGATCCAAGGCCACGCTGGTCACGAACTGGGGCGTATAACCGACCGTCCAGTCATCGACGTGATCGTCGGTAACGCCGTTGACAACCGCGCCGGGGCGCGAGAGATCGAGCGCGCTGCCCTGACCGAGAATCGGCCAGCGCGTCGATTGATCCGAGAGAATGTCGTTGACCAGATAGGCCAGCGGATGATCGAGCAGCGGCGTGCAAACCGTCAGCGTGCCGCAGGTCGCCGCATTGGTCGCGTCGTACTGCCATAAGACCGCGCCTGTCGAGTCCTGAATCGCCTGAATCGCCACCGGGTCACGGGCACGATAGCCGCGCGCGACCGGCTGGGTCGGCACGCCGCGCATACTGCCGAGCGTCGCAAAGACGGAGTAGGAATAGGCTACGTCGAGCGGCGCGACCTGCCCGCCTCGTTCGAGCAGCATGATGTCGTAGCTGTTCTCGTCGAGGCTGTTCATGCCCAACTGGTGCGCCGTTTCGAGGATGTTATCCATTCCCTCTTTGTAGGCGATGTCGGCGGCGGGCGGGAGCAAATCCGCGCCCATCGCATTACGGAGGTTCATCGGGCCGCGAAATTTGCCGTCCGGGTTGGTGATCGAGTAGATCAGCCCCTCTTCCGAGCCGGGGTACTGATTGGGAATGTCGTTGACCATCGTCGCGGGCGTGTAGCGCGCGCTCGGATCGACAAAGCCGCTCAGGTAGACGAACGGCTGAATCGTCACGCCCGGCTCGAACTGCTGATCGTTGGCCGGGCCGACCATGCTCTTGATCGCCCCGGTGGTCGCGTCGAGGATCACCAACGCACCGCTGTCCGGCGGCGCTGCGCCGGGGTCGCTGATCAGCGCGGGCAGATAGCTCGCGGCGGGACAATTAGCGGGCAGAGTCGCTTTGTTGAGCCGCGCGAACTGGGTCTGCATCACGCACAGCGATTGGTTGTAGAGGTCGAGATCGAGCGTGGTCGTAATTTTCAGACTGCCGCGTGCAACCAGATGCGTACCGTCGTAGCCCAGCGAATTGAGGATGTTCTCGGCCTGTGCGCGGGCATAGGTAACGAACTCCGGCGCAGTCGGCGGCAGATAATTACCCCGGCTGATCACGGTATTGGCAGAAACGGCCTTGTTGTAATCGTCCTGCGAGATCGCGCCCGAATTGAGCAGCGTCTTGAGCAAATCGGCCTGCCTGCCGCGCGCCGCCGTCTCATCGCTGAACGGGTTGTACTGGGTTGCGGTCGGAATCGCGGCGAGCATGGCCGCTTCATCGAGCGTCAGGTCAACTGAGCGCTTGTTGAAATAGATGTGTGCCGCCGCCTCAATGCCGTAGGCTTCGTTGCCGTAATAGTTGGTGTTCAGGTGCCATTCGAGGATTTGCCGGGGCGTGTAGCGCCGCTCGATTTCGGCCACCAGCGCGATCTCGTCGGCGCGGGCAGCGTTCGATCCCCCTTGCAAGTCGGAGAGCGGCGCGATGGCGTTGCGCACCAGCCGCCCGGTGATCGACGGGTCAGGCGGCAGCGTGCCGATCAAGACATTGCGCCAGAGATCGTAGATCGTCTGGATCGGGTTGAAGCCCGCGCCGCGTGTCAGGAAAGTCGGGTCTTCCGCCGCCAGTGTCGCGGAGATAACGTAGGGGGGCAGCGTGTCGATGCTAACCCACGTCCCCTGATCGCCAAGCGGATTTTGCAGCGTGTAAACCGCCGTCTGATCGCTGCTGTCATAGAACTGGGTCGGCGTTTCGCTGGCGGGCGGCTGTCCCGGCGTGGGCAGGTTTTGCACCGCGTTCCAGTAGATCGCCGCCGCGCCGCCGAAAGCCGCGCTGCCCGGCAAAACGACCAGCACGATAAAGGCGACCGTCAGGACGGCTGTCCAAATCGAGCGGCGCGTCCGCTCCTGCTGCCGCCGCTCCTGCCGTCGATGCCGCCGCCGAACAATTTCCCCTACGCTCGCCAAAAGTAAATCCTTCAACTCGATTATGAGGTATTCAGGTATTCAGGTATTTATTCAGGTATTCAGGTAGGGGCCGGTTTGAAACCTGCCCTTCCAAGTACACATGCGTCAATTGGCACGTCGGTAAAGACATCGACCAGTTGATACGCGAGTTCGGGCATGACGACTCCACAGTTTTTATCCCGCCATTGTACTCGCAATCATACCGATTTCTGAAATTCTCAATTATTAATGGGGCAATCGGGTCTAGACGTATTGTTACATTCGTTGTATATTCATTACAATATCACCTTCAATCTTCGTTAGATTTGGAGTGAAGAATAATGGGAAAGACCAAAATTCTGCTGGTCGAAGACGATAGGAACATCAACCGACTGATTGGCGACTACATGACCGCGCACGGTTTCGAGGTGACCTCGTTCGAGGATGGCCCCGACGCGCTCGATCACGTCGAAATGCGCGGCCTGCCGCACATCGCCCTGATCGACCTCAACCTGCCGACCATGCACGGTTTCGAGTTGAGCAATCGCCTGAAGTCGATGGCCGATGTGCCGATCATCTTTATTACGGCGACCAGCGACACCGATACGGTCGTGCAGGGCTTGAAAAAATACGCTGAAGATTTCATTGTGAAGCCGTTTGAACTGCGCGAACTGGAAGCCCGCGTTCAGGTCGTGCTGGCGCGGATGCCCAGCCTCGACTACGCCAGCGAGCCGATCATTCGCATTGACGACAACCTGAGCATCGACTTCGCTCACAACCGCATCGTCGTCAACAGCAAGGGCTACGGCCTCACGCCCACCGAATCGATCCTGCTGCACGTCCTTCTGCGCAACGCCGGGCGCGTCGTCGAAAACCGCATGTTGATCGCGCGGGTGTGGCCGTCCGAAGAAGTTTACGAAGATACGCTGCGCGTGCATATGCACCGTCTGCGCCGCAAGCTGGAAGCTGATTCACATCACCCTCACTACATCCGCACCGAGCGCGGAATCGGCTACATGTTCACCGTGCGCCCGCCTGAGGGAATCGCGCTCGAAGGCGAAGAGCAGCTCGTCGAAGAATAATCCCGCTGACGCCAATTCTGAACCCTGAGGGAATTTCAACTCAGGGTTTTTTGATTCCTATCCCTCTATTCCCAACCCTTCCTCCCACGCAAGCGGGGAGAAAGGGAGAATACGGTACGTGTTTGTCCCTCTCTGCGCGTGCGTGAGAGAGGGACAGGATGCGTTAGCGTCCAGGGTGAGGGGTGACGCATCCAACCCAAGATTCACAAATTTTCCATAATCCAAACCGCGCATCGCCTTTTATTCTACTTTTCATTATGATATACTCTCTGAAAT